>JBCDAQ010000045.1:0-23525 GCA_039185285.1 Pseudomonadota bacterium | reverse complement strand
GCGAGGCTCAGAACTGTAAACGCGAGGAAAAACCATCGCAGCACATCACGGCCGGTCATGCTGATCATGTCTCCCGCTAATCCCTTAGCTTGCCTTCATGAGTTGGCTCATGCCTTGGGTCAAGGCCTGGATCTCCTGCAGCACCATTGTGATCATGATATTTGAGTGCTGGAGCTCTCCGACAAGCGCCATCATCTCTTCAGCAGTAAAATCCGGATCAGTTCGGGCTGCTTCGATGGCCTCTCTTGCGCCCAACCATTGCTCACGCAGGTCTTGCATGTTCTCGGAGATGGTATCAGCGATCGAAGGGCGTGGGATCATCTCGGCTGGCCCTGGCTGCTGAACCCATGGGTTCGCAGTCGCGTCGACGGCAAGTTGTGTGTTGTCGATCTGCGCTACCTTGATGCTGTCGGACTCAATCATCGTCTCAAACTGCTCTTGTACCGCAGGATCGACATCCTCCATCTGAGGCTTTTGATTGATCTCGTTCTGCATCTCGGCCAAGTCAAAGGCTTGGCCAGGTGTTTGTGAGGAGACAGGTTCGATCATCTTCTCGATCTCCGGATTACCGAGCGGGGCGGCCCCATGCCACCCCAGCATGTGTAGTATCAGCTGTGCATCAAACCTTCGGCAACAGTTCGGCCATCTGCTTCGGCTTCGGTGTCGCTTGCGGTCATATCAAGGTACTGCTGGAATGTCCGATCTCGGTCGCTGTTCTTACCGCTCAAATGATAGGCCATTCCCAGAAGAAAGGTCGCCGAGCTGTTGCCCGAGTCAGCCGAAAGGATTGTATCGCGAAGGATCTTTTCAGCATCGCCGAACTTGCCAGTATGCAGCATCGTGCTGGCCCGCAAAAGGTCGACATTCTCGTCGCCCGGCAAAGCCACATTGAGCGCATCGATGATTGTGGTTGCTTCTTTTAGCATTCCACTCTGGCCGGCCAGGTTTGCACTCCTCGCCAGAATCTGAACTGTTTCGTCGTCCAAGGTCTTCCCCCTGATAGAAATTTAGGGCGGTGAGCGCGGCGCTCACCGCCTTATAGGATTACTTCCACTGCAGACCGCGCAGGATCGTGGTCATCATGCCCTGCTCGAACTGGATCATGTTCATCTTCAGCGATGTCATGATGTTCAGGTTGCTGGAAGACTGCACGGTGTTCATCATCTCTTCCATTGCAGTCGTGTCGTAGGTTGCAACCTCTTCTTTGATCTCTTCGGCTTGGTTGTCCATCTGCTCGGTGGCAACCGCTGCCCCGCTGTTAGTACCGGCGTTGATATCGGTAGTCATCTCTTAAGCTCCTCTAGCTTGTTTTGCGGCTTCGAACGTCTTCGCCACGACTTTACCTGCCGAATCGAGAGCAGAACGGACGGATTCCAGACGCTTGAAATCTGTTGGAGAAACACCGGCATCCAGCGCTTTTTTCACAGCATTCGCCTTTTCATTAATACGTGCCATTGCTGCATCGAGAATGGCTTGATCGCCGCTCGTGACAGCGCGGTCGATTAACTCGACGCCTGGCATATTTCCTAGATCATCACTCATGTTTTGCCCTCACCTTCTGCGGACTTGATAGGTATACGTGTTATCGCCCGCCTTTACAGTCACGCGATCGGAACTCACTTCGGTGACAAATGCCCCGCTATCGAACCGATCGCCTGCGCGAATGCTTGAACCATTCGAGAGCAATGCGATGCTGTCACCTTCGTCGCTAACGATGATCCCGATTACGACGAAATTCGGACGAGGAATGATGCTTACGATCGGAGCAGCGGTCGGAGCGGGTGCTATCACCGGTGTCGCATCAAATCGGTCTACGACACTCTCAGGTGCTGAAAGAACCTCAGACGCGCTCTCTTCTTCGGCTGGCGGTGCGTCGTCGACTTGCTCTTCTGCGTCTTGGGCGATCTGATCCCAATCGGGTAAGGCAGTAACTCCGATTGTCACGCGAGGTCGCCCGCGGGATTCTACAGTGAACCGTTCCCCAACCTTCTGCCATGTCTTTGCTTGGCGAGCGGTTAGTTCACCGTCGACGCGAATATTCGCACCATCAGGCGACGTCGTTAGCCAATCTGACAGCTTTGCGTCTTCAATCATGTCAATCATGATCGACCGCCAAGATCGAAGATCTGAGCGAGTGAAGCGCAAGAAACTGATACCTGGCACATCGCTTTCGAGCCTACGTCGCAAACTGCTCCGATCGACCTCTGGACCAAGGTAGCCATCGATTACAATTCGACCATCACCCTCGTGGGTGACGATCAGATGCTGTTCATAATTCGGCTCCGGCCAATCGACGGATGCCAGCGTAACCGTGAGCGTGTCGAGCATCTTCTCGACAATACGGACTCGATTGAGAGGTTCCAGCCCCTCACCGTCGATCGAGGCGATCAGCGCGTCGTGTTCTTCGTATGTGTCCACATAGCCGCTGATCGTTAGGCCAAGGCCCACTGGATCGCCGACCTCAACCTCTTTCAAACCGAGTGAGGTAATAACTTCTCTGATTCTGTCCTCTGGGGTCAGGACGACTTCTTGACCTCCGCCACTGTTGGAGCCTGATCCATCCAGCATGCCGGACTGATACAACGCATAACCACCGACACCGAGAAGCAGTGCCACCGCAAGGGTTGTCCCAACAATGACGGGTGCCGCACTCTTCTTTTTCTTCTGGTCCTCAGGTGCTGAGTCGGTTTCTTCCGCTTCGTTGGGTTTTGCGCCCTCAGCGTCTTCTTCCGACTCACCCGATTGGTCTGCGTCTTTGCGAGCCTCGGCGTCTTGGTCCTCGGTTTCGGATGCATCTTCGCCATCCGATCCTTGCTGGTCCTCGTTTTCACCGTCGGCGCCAGACTCAGCATCGCCGGCGTTTTCGCGTACGTCGGGAAGCTCAATTTGAGACCAATCCGTCGTCTGTTTCCCGACTCCGATAATCAAGAGACCGATGACAAGTGTCGCGGGAAGTTCGAGCTGCCGGCGTTTTCCCGGATCCAAGCGTTCGCCCGCAACATTGACGCTGCCTTCGATCGCCTCGATCGTAGCACCCTCGCTATCGACAGTGACCCCCGCATGCTTCCATTTCAGCGCGCCATCGGCCAGGATGATGTCCGCTTCATCGCCACTCCCGATTACGTACTCGGCTGGCATGAGGCTCATTTCAGCTCCGAGCTGCACGCCCGAAAGCACCCTGAGGACTATTTGGTCCTCGGGCGCGATCGCAAAGGCATCATCGGAAGTCTGAAGCATCATCCTCTAGTGTCCTGGATCACGGCATGAAGATCTGGGCGTTTATATGTGAAGGTTCAGGGGCTTTGCGCATCGGTGCTTCGATCAACGACGACATATATGCAAGCGCATTAACAAAACCACCGAGTGCTTTTTCAAAATCATTCAACTCTAGACGACCCGCCTTGAGTACGCGGAACATCGTCAGGTTCTTACCGTCATTCGACAACGACAGGACGTCGGGTCCAGATTTCGATTGTGCGAGCTGATGCTCCATCAACCTCTCGACCAGGTCCTGCGCGAGTTCGCGTTTCACAGGAATCTCGGCAAGATCTGATTCTAGATAAATCGACTGGCCGAGCTGAGACATGCCCACCTCATACCGTCCGTCAAACACGAGGAAATACTTTCCCTCCTCGTCTTGCGCATTGATCCCAATCTTTCGACTGTTCGACCATGCCTTCAGCAGTGTCTCCAATTCACCAGCCATTCCGCACCCACCAGCTCCGTCAGCTTAACTCGTCACCGCGTTGTGCCTCGCGGATCCACCTTTTTCTAACACAAAACGCCCCGCATCTACCCCTCGTTAGGATGCGGGTCCGCCTTCAAAGCGCCTAAAAACTGGGGGTTATACTTGCATGGCGGCCATGTAGAGAGCAAGCTTTACCCAAAAGACCTGGTTGCAAAGAGGGGTTGCGGCCAAGGAGAAGGGGGCGATACGATCTATTCCGCACCTGGAGGCCGCGACCACTTCCGGTCCATTCGCATAACGCGGCGCGCAAGAGCTGATCGCTGATTAAGGTACTAGGAACATAGAACGTCCGATTTGTCCGAATTCCGTCCGCTACCGCGACAACAGGATGAGAGATTGTCAATGTGCCAGCAGCAAATCAGTTGGCGCGCATGGCCCAAGAAGAGGGAAGTAACATGGCAGAAGAGATCAAAGCGACGCCGAGACGTATTCCTCGGGTTGGCACGCCGGCAGCTGAAAAGTTCATTGAAGAGCTAGAGGCCCGCGTCGCGTCAATGGAGAAGACCCTTGAAGAGCAGATGGTGGGTCTCGACGAAATCACGGAATACGCAAACAAGAAGGGATTGAACTCCCTCACCTCCAAGCTTGCCAACGAGGCGGGCAGCGACCGGGTCTTCACCAAGAAGCCCGAGGCGGTGATGAAGAAGAAAAAGAAGAAGAAGCGGGTGCGGATGGCTCTCTGAGCCCGACCCTTTAACGGATCAACTCATATCAGCGTGAAAGTACGCGACTACCAAAGGACGAACCCATGACCGACTCGATTGGAACAAATAACTTCACCTCCAACGTTCAAATCTCGAACGAGGAGGCTGTCAATCTCGAGAGCCAGGCCGAAGACCAGCTTCTCGGTAAAATCGACAGCAGCACGCTGACAGACATGCGTATTGCTCTCGCAAAAGGCGAAGAGCTGAGCGCGACCGATGCTGCAAAGCTGGCGGCCATGGGCGAAGGCCTGACCGCCAAGGATCTCGACAACCTTGTCGCACAGGGCAAGCTCAGCCGCGATGGCGCTGACCTCCTCCTCGCAGCGACCTCACTTGACGGTTTCCATGATGGGGCGGCAACGCCGACCGATATCGCCAAAGGTCTGAACAATATCTTCGTCAACATGAGCGCCGAAGATCGGGACTTCACCCTGAATACGCTCTCAAACCAGGGCAGCTATGAGCGGACCCTGAACGTCACCAAGAATGCAGATGGTACGGCCCAGCTTGGCTATACGCTGTCAAGCAACGGCGAAGCGCTTTCACCGGGCGATCTGCCGTCGACACCTGCCACTGAGCGGGCGCTGATGGCACTGATGTCGAATGATTTCAAAGCCGATGAGCCGGGTGCGATCAAAGCATTCACCAACTGGGAATTCGACACCTCACGTGATGAGATGTCGGCGATCCTGGGCGGTTTGCCCAGCTATGAAGACATGTCAGTATCTCAGCAGGCTGAGTTGATGACCTATATTGGTGCCGCTGGCCAAGTTGCCGCCGGTAACCCGTATGCAGCGAACATCGATCCAGCCGACATCCAGAAAAAGGAAGAACTGGAAGCGAAAGAAGCCGACTTCAAAGCCGCAGAAGAGGCTATGGAGCGTGAAGTCGCCAACGGTGGTGGCGTTTGGCTGAAGAACACAGATTTCACCCTGTCGGATGGAACGACTACCAATCTGGCAGATTTCTTTGAAGCTAACGGAATTGCCCACCCGAATATCGATGGGAACTTCCACACCGGCAGAAAAGAATCTGCGGCGACCCTAGAAATTCTGCAAAACGTCCGCGCAAGCAACCAGTCTGAGATCGAAATCCTCGATCTGAAGCTGAATGGCATGGATCCTGTTCAAGCTGAGCAGCTGCAGGCAAACCTCATGCAGCAACGCGATGCTGAGCTTGCGATGAATGCGCTCAAAGCGTTTGATGCGGACCACAAGACCCACAATGACGAGACGGTGAAGGAGAAGAAGAACTTCCTCTTCATCAAGTGGACGAAAGAGAGCTACAAAGACACCCCTATGAGCTTGGACGATGCGAAGTTCAAGAACAGCGCGGGTGAGGAAGTCAGCCTTGGTGACTACCTGAGAGACAACAACATTCCGTTCCCAGATGACACGGGTAACACGGCTGGCATGCAGTGGAACGGCAGCCGTTATCCAAATATGAGCGGGCCCGAGCGGGACGCTCTCATGAACAGTCTGGAGAACCAAGTCAAAGCACTGAAGTCCGAAGCAACTCTCATCGAGAACGAGCATAAGGCAAATGTTCCAGGTGGTGCCGAGGCGATTGCAACGGTCCAGCAGAACATGGACGAACAGGCCGATGTCGCCGGCGCGATCGCCCTGCTTCAAATGAACGAGGCAGACCGACTGCACTTCAAGGATGACAAGCTCACTATTTTTGACATGATCTCTGTTGCCAAGCTTGAAGGCGGTTGGGAGGAAATGAAGCTTGCCCTCGGGCCAATTGATACCAACACAGCACTGTTCAGAACGTCTGACGACGAGCAAGTGAGCTTGAATGAGTTTCTCAAATCGCAGGGCATTGACGTGCCCGAGAACGGCAAACTCAACAACGAGCAGGTCGCAAACGTTCTTTCGGAGTTGGCTACGAAGCTTGAGGATCTGGAAGCTGAAGGTACGATCGCTCAAGATGCCCTCGACGCCCTCGAGGTTCCGGTTGTCCAAGACTCGGTTCGCCGGGGCACGGACGGCGCCAATGGTGCGGGTGGCTTCTTGGGCGGCAGCGCGGTCGCGAACCCGACCGATGGTGCGGTTAATCAAGACGGTGTTTGGATCGGGTACGACTCGAACAACTCCTACACCTCGGGCGCGATCGTCAACCAGATGGCGGCCGACAACAACTGGGACTCGAGCCAGAAGCAAAACTTTAGTGCAGCGGTCAACGAGGCGGCTGACCAGATCCAGAGCGGTGAATCACCTTCACCAACCCACATTCTGGATAAGTTCGGCCTCTCAGACTCCGAGACGATCGACATCGGCCTCCTGATGTTCGTGGTCCAGTCGGAGCGGATCAAACTGCTCGGTGACCAGATCCAGGACATCATCAAAGAGCAGCGCCAGAACACCCGCGATCAGCAGGATATGCAGGCTGCGATGGCCAAGCTGAACGCATCGGATGGTACTGTGAACCTGGATGAGATGTCGATCACAAAGCAAGATGGAACCTCGGTCACCCTCACAGACTTCTTTAATGACAAAGGTGTCGATTACAGCAGAGACGGTAACGACAACATCCTGAACAAAGAAGCCAAAGATCTCCTGATCAGCAACATCAAAGGTGCCTCCGAGGGTCTGTCGAACGAAGGTCAGGCGATCATGAACGAGCTGACCATGCTGAGCCAGAAGTACCAGCAGGCCCAGTCGCTGGCGATGAACTTCCTGGAGAAGTTCGACGCCATGAAGCAAAAAATCATCGACAAGATCCGCGCGAACTGATCCTGACGATGACCGGGTGACCGTGCCCTGCGCGGTCACCCACTCCCCCTTTAACCGCCACTTCAATTTGGAAGAGACACGAGATGCTAGAAGAACTTGGTATCGACGAGGCCATGCTCCGCAAGGTTCTGGAAGAAGGCCCCCCGCTGGCCGACGGAATGACCAACGAGGAAGCCGTCGACACGACGATGAAACTCGTCAAAGGCGAATTGCAGCTTAAGCATGTCCGCGGCATCACTGACAAAGAGATGGAAGCGGCCTATGCCAACGGCTTCAACATCTTCCAAGGTGGCAACTACGAAAAAGCCGAGAAGATGTTCGAGTTTCTCGCGACACTCGACAACCAGGAAAAGAAATACTTCACCGCTCTCGGTGCATGCCGTTTCAACCTGAAGAACTATCACGGGGCCATTGCCGCCTATAGCGTTGCGGTCATGATCGATGTTGAGGACCCGGGACTGATCCTAAAGGTCGCTCAATGCCAGCTTGGCCTCGGCGACAAAGAAACCGCAATGGGTGCGCTCGAAGCAGCCCTAGAGGTCGCTGGAGATAAACCGGAGCACGCCCAGGCGAAAGCTCAATGCCAAGCTCTTTTAGATCTGCTTAAAGACGCAAGCTGACGGGCGCCCAACTCTAACGGAGACGACAAATGACGGATGTTCCATCAGTAAACAGTTACTCGACGGTGACGCCCATGGACGGTGGAACGGGAACCGTCAACAAAGGCACCGAAACGGGGACCACGGGGGGCGTCACTGGACCGTCGACTGAGAATGTCGCGCTCCGCGAGTCTGATGCCCGGCTCGACAAGTTGATGGGCGAAGCGACCCAGCTGATGCACGACATTAAGCCACCCTCTGGCGACATGTCGCCAGAGGAAGTCGTCGCCTATCTCGATCAGATGGCCCAGAAGCTCGCCGATGTCGGTGGTGCACTGGCCCGTGAGGCGCTCAAGAACGCCGAGATGAAAATCAAGGTAGAGACGCAAGAGCGCAACGAGAAGATCCAAGAAAACTACGACAAAATGGAGAAGATGGAGAAGAAGGCAAAGCTGATGAAGGCGTTGGGCTGGTTAGCCGTCGTCGCATCAGTGGTCGTCGCCGCGGCGACGGTCGGCGCCGGAGCTCCAGCAGCCGTGGCCATCTGTGCCTGCGCGGGCGCGGCAGTCGGGCTTGCCGCTCAGATCGTCGAGTCAACTCCGGCCTTCCAGAACGCCAGTCCGAAGTTCCAAAAAGCGTTCCGGATCGCCATGCTGGTGCTTCAGATGGCCTTTGCTCTGGCCTCGATTGCAAGCGCAATCAAGGCGTCCATGAGTGCAGCTACAAAAGCCGCTGAGATGGGTGTCAAAGCTGGTGCTTCTGCCATTCCGGCAGGTACAAGCGCAGCAGGTGCTGCAGCGACAGAAACTGCCAAGACAGCGGTGAAGACAACGCTGGAAACATCGAAGCAAGCAATCCAGCAGGCTGTGCAAAAAGCAGCTCAGGCCGCTGCAAAGGAAGCCGTCAAGACGATCGCCAAGGAAGGCGCCGAAGCAACCGCAGAAGCAGCGAAAACCGCCGCGACCACTGCAGTTAAGGAATCTGTGCAGGCTGCTTCCAAGCAGGTCATGAATGAGATGCTGAAGAAAGTCGGCACTGCGGTAACCAAGGAGATGGGCGAAGAGATCGCCAAGCAGGTCAGCCAGGAAATTGCCGAGCAGGCCGCCAAAGAGACGGCGAAGGCCATTGTCCAGGAAGCCGCAAAGCAAGGTGTAAAAACTGGGGCAAAAACAGCGATCGACGCTGCCGTCAAAGAAGGCATCGATGAAGGTGTGAAGCTTGCTATTCAAGAGTGTGGCAAGATGGCAGTGGTACAGACGTCCTGCAAAATGATCGAGAACATCGGCAAGATTCTGAACTCCGGTGCTCAGGTTACCTCGGGCGCAACTGGCATTATGATGGCCGTTGACAGCGTCGATATCGCCGAGCGCCAGGAGGAAATCGACAAGATGCTCGCGCGCCTCCAAGCGACCCAAATGCAGGTCGAGTCGATGATCGATTGGATGAAGAGCATCGGAGAGCAGTACATGGATACACAAAAGACCATCGATGACTTCAAGAAAGACTTCCACAGTAGCGCGATGGCGGCCATCGACGGACTGATGCCAAGCGGAGGAACGATCTGAGGATCGGTTTCCCCATAAAAACAAGGAGATAGACCAATGGTAGATAATGTAGGCCCATCACAGACGACACCGATCCAACCGACGGATAACGCGGGTACGAATATTGGCCAAACCGGTCAGACTGAACAGACCGGCGTGTCTCAAGGTGCGGCTGCCAATACAGGCGTCACATTCGAGCACTCAGACGATCAGTATCACTTCAACGTATCAGGTACATCGCACACGATCGATGTTCCGTCGGATGAGATGATGGACGCTGTCGTTGGAGAGGTTTTCACCAATCTCGACGATCCTGACTGGCAAGGCACCGACTTCTCGTTCGGTATGCTGATGCGGGCGATCGCAGAAGCTGCGGAAAACAGTAATGAGCTGCAGGAGTTCATGAACTCGGTCCATACCGGCGACATCGAGAAAATGATCGACGCCTTTGATAAGCTGGCGGTTGAGAAGAAGGATATGGCGATTAACCAAGCTATAATCCAAGGTGTCGGCGCGGGCCTTCAGGGGATTGGCGGCGCGACTGGCATGGCTAGCCCCAACAACGCCAACGCTGCAAGCGCTCTGGGCAATTCCGGCCAAGGTCTTACTTCGGGCATTGGCGGCGCTTTCACGGCTGGTGATCAGGAAGCTGTCACCCTTGCTGAGAAAGATCAGCAGCTGTCATCGGAGTACATGAACCGCTCTGGCGGTCTGCGCGACAAGTTCGGCAGCGCCTATGACAAGGAGCAGCAGGCCTTCAATCAAGTTAAGCAAGACGAAGGCAGCTGGTACAACCAGCAAGCTCAAGCTCTCAAAGGCTGATCAAGCTCGAACACCGCCGGAGGTGACTCCGGCGGTGCTCTGAACCAGATCACCGGTTAGTTGATCGGTGACGAAGCGTGGACCTTTGTCCTGATGCGCGGCGTTCTGGAAGCAACCGCAACCGCTGCTATAGGAGTTCAAGATGTCAGTAGACAGCATCAGTCCGATCTCCGCTGGAATGCCGAGCACGGTTGATTACGTTCAGCCGGACCCAATCATTACACAGGCTGATGTGGTAAAGTTCGAAGAGCGTCTCGCGCAGACGGGAACCGTTACCATCACCATCGAGAACGATGGTTGCTCAAATCTTACAGACATCAATCAGCTTCGCTGCGAACTCAGAACGCAACTAGAAGAGTTGAAGCTGAAAGATCAGCAGTACAACAATCCGTACATCACACCCTCGGCACGCGAGGTCATCAGACAAGAGATCACCGAACTCCAAGGCGGGCTCAACATCTTGAACTCCCAGGTCGATAGCATCCTGGATGACATCGCTAACAGAGGCAGCCGTGGCCAGGTGCCTGCGGGTGACTATAACTTTGGATCTACGGGCGACACGAGCTTTGGTTCGGGAAGCAGTGGCCCAACGGGGTCTATGTGGAACGGCGGTGAAGTGACAAACCCTTATGCGGCGATTGCCGAACCTGAGCTGGGGGGCGGCCGTGAGCTGCGAGAGATGATCCGAGAGACTGAACGCCGTTTGGACGAGCTCCAATGGGCGACACGTGGGCTGGATCCTCCCCCTCAGTGATCTTTCGTGATCTCACCGGTGGACTTCTTTAGCAGCCAAGCATCTCCGGCGACCGGCTCATCAAAGTTGAGCCTCAGAATCTCTTCGCTAACAGAGACGACCTCTAGACCTGTGCCCTGGGCTAGTCGCTCGACATAGTCACGCCCATGTGTATAGCGCCCATTTCTCTGAAGTTGCCAACGGTCGGTGTCAGACCGCTCTACTGTGAAAGCAAAATGACCGCCTGGTCGCAAAGCCCCGTAAACGGCGCCGAATATATCGCTCAGATCACCAAAATAGACGAGAACGTCGGCTGAGATGGCCAAATCGAACGACAGTGGCCGTTCTTGCAGGAACTTTATCAGATCCGCTTCGACCAAATCGCTGTAACAGCCTTTCAAGTCTGCCTGCTCCAGCATCTTCGGCGATAGATCGACACCAACGAGGCTGACCGCGAATGGCTCGAACAACGGTCCGCACAATCCGGTGCCACATCCAAGATCGACGATGTCCGGGGTCGTCTCGTTTAAGATGTCCTCTGAAGCCGAAAAAACCAAATTCGGTGCACGATAGGACAGATCGACAAGTAAATGCTCGTCGAACTGAGTGGCATACTCGTCAAACAGGCGTCGAATGTACCTTCCGGCTGCTTTCGGCGCCTGCCAACCGATCTGGGCGCGCATAAAGTGCAAGTTGTCCCCGAAAATCCGAACCAGGCGGCGCACAATGAAGAGGATGATGAGGCAAGCCAACGCAAAATAGATTGAGAACTGAATCTCGAAATCGAGATAGGGGAAAAGGAAGGTCGAGACGAGGAACAGGTTGATGATCAGGATTGCGTCCCAGAACTCGATGAGAGTTCGCAGTAAGGAGCGCTGAAGCGGGCGCTTTACCTTCTCATGTATACCACGGCTACGCCGCATTGGGCCTCGCAACGCTTATCTCAGTGTAGACCGATTTTCCTAGTTGGAGGATGACGGGCGAGCAACAATCATCTTTTCAGCCGATAGATGGATACAGGCATTGGTAACGTCGAGCCGGTGTTTCGATCTTCGGTTTCAGGGCCATCGTTGATGCGTCAACCAATCTCCCACCCTTCCAACCCTCGATCAAACCGCTCTCATCGGATGGGCTCTTAGGCGGGTGCTTGCATTGCGTGGGTTTCCCTTGGCGTCGAGAGACGCCGCACCGCCAATAGGGTGATGTCATCGAACTGGGGCGCATCTCCTACGAAATTGTGGACGTGATCAATGATTGCGCCAACCGTCTCCTTGGGCGTGCCATCCCGACAGGCATCGACGATCTTGATCGCTCGATCGACCCCCAACAATTCGCCCTCTTCGTTCTGAGATTCGTCGAAACCGTCGCTGTAGATCAGCATCATGTCATCTGTGTCGAGCATCAGTTCCTTCGCCTCGTACTTGAAACCAGGGAACACGCCTAAGACAAGCTGGCCTTCGACATCCAGACCGTGGGCTGGATGGGAGTTCTCGGTAATAATTGGCGGGCAATGCCCTGCATTCACATAAACGACCTGGCCGGTCGACGGGTCGATTATGCCCAGAAAGACCGAGATAAAGAGATCCTCTGGATTGCGCTGGCAAAGCTCCTCATTCGTCGAAGTCATGATCGCGACAGGATCTGAAAGAAGGCGCGCGTTCGAGCGTAAAACCATACTTGCCCTTGCCGCGAACAAGGCTGCAGCAACGCCTTTGCCTGAAACATCAGCAATCACGAAAGCAATGCGCCGATCTGGCAGGTTGAAGACGTCAAAGAAGTCTCCCCCAACCTCCTCAGCCGGCTTCATCACGGCAAAAAGATCAAGCTCTGGTGAAAGATCAAAGTGATCCGCCAACAGAGATTGTTG
Source organism: Pseudomonadota bacterium (assembly GCA_039185285.1). GTDB lineage: Bacteria > Pseudomonadota > Alphaproteobacteria > Rhodobacterales > Rhodobacteraceae > Thermohalobaculum. The sequence goes on along the minus strand of JBCDAQ010000045.1, from coordinate 10,770 downwards.
TATGCGGCGCGCGCCTGCCAGTTGCTCATTTAGGATCAGCAGCCTGTTGCGTGCATCCAGACCTGAGCGGAATGTCTCGACTGTCTGCACGAGCGTATCGATCTCGCGAGCGGCATTGACCGGTTTCAGTTGAACTTCAGTGTCGCCTTCCGACAACCTTTGGAGCAACTGCACAACCGCGCCAAGCGGCCTGAAGGCAATCCGAAGCGCCCGCATCAGGAGCCCGATCGACAACAAGATCGACAGCGCGATCGCCAAGAATGACAGACCACTCAATAGCTGTTGTCGACGACCTTCGGCCGTAAAGTCTCGGATGCTAAAGAAGTCGGCGACAACGTCACCCTGGGCATCCCGCATCGGCACTGTGCTCATGATCAGGTGTTTGTTGTCCTCTGACAGAGCCTTAAACCGCTCAGTTCCGTCGCAACATTCACCAAGGAGTTCAGAGAGACCGGCCGGGTCCCTTCCTATCACCGCGACGCCATCTTCTGACTTCTTTAGAAAGCCAATTGCGAACGCACTTTGGAAAAACTGAGATGTTCGATTGCCAAGGTCAATGACCGCGATGACATGGCCTGCGACCCGATCGCCCCGCCTGATTTCGCTGGAAACGAGCAGCCCGACACGCTCTCGATAGAGCATCGCAACGGTCTCAACCTGACGCTCGTTGACAAGAATATCACTGATACCCCCTAGGTCGATTTCAGGCTGAAGCCGTCGATAGCTGGCAACGACTGATTTGTCGCGCGCGACAGCAATGAAGCCAACTCGGAAGTCGACCGTCTCGGCTACCTGAGCAAAAAGGCGCCGCAGAGGGAGCGAGTCTGCCGGCCCATTCCGGCCCAACGCCTGGTCGACCTCCTCTGCTGTCGAAATATCTTGGGTAAGCCTACGCATGAAGCCAGCATCGAGGTTCTGTACGGTTTGCAGAAGATCTGTTGTGGCGGCGACTTGATCCCGGGCAAACCGCTCTTCAAGCCAAGAAACTTTCATCTCGGCAAACACGATCAGAATACCGGAGATGATGAGGAGCGCGGCGCTTGCTGTGATGGCGATCCGCCGGCGTAGGGTAGTCGGTTGCGTCATTCTACGCCAAGCTGAAGTTCGGCTTGAGAGTAAACCAGCGCGGGCTCTGGCCCGCTAACAAACCGAACGCCTCGCTTTCCACTAAGGAGCCTGGATTCGTGCTCGGCCAACAGGCCACCCGGTGGCAAAGTAACGGCTGCATCAACTTCGCTGGATTGATCTAACCTGGAAGAGCCTGCGGGGCGAAACTCAGTAAGGAAACGGGGGCTTCCGTGAACTTCACCTAGATGCGCGACAACTTGAAAGCCCATTGAGACAAGGTTCGATAGAGAACGATGGTTCTCAGGTGCACATACGGCTTGAAGCCTCTCGCAGCCATGCTCCAAGAGAGCATTGCGCCGCGCTTTGATCATTCTCCGCTGCCAACCTCTCCCTCGGAAACCTGGTCGGATGGCTGTTCCGAAGACAACGCCTACCGACTCCACTGCTTCGCGGAATGCAGGAACGCCGCCGCCCGCTGGGACAGCGACGGAATATCCAACCGGGACATCATCCTCTGAGATCAAAGAGATCGCGCCACCTGCGTCGATAATCAGGCTAAAAAAGTCTTCGCGTTGACGCATGAAGACGCTTTCGCCACCTGCATCTGCCACGACTTCTGCGTTCACCAGATCGAGCACACCGAAATCGTCTTCACTTGCTAGTCGCGCCCCTTGGTTTCCCGGGCAGTCTATCTGGCGCAATTCTGAAGCGAGAAGTGTTGGAAAGTGGTTCATTGCCCCCAGTCGATGATCTCTGCGTAATCCATAAGTGACATTGCAGGGTATACGCCGATCTCCCGTGCCACGTCGATCCTTACCTGATACGAAAAACGTTGAAGCGTATCTACAGGAACCTCCGAGGGGTCTTTGCCTTCGAACAAGACGGCCTCCACCTTTTGCGCCGTCAACCTTCCGACCTCTGTGTAAGGAGCAACCAGGCCATAGAGAGAATCGGATGATGCCAGTGTGCGTTCTGTCGATGCAAAGGTCGCCAACTGCAGCTCGTTCGCGGCATCGGTGACAATTTTTGCATATTGCCCGATGAATGAATCCGGCCCCATATACAAGAATTGAGGGCCAGCCGCGGCCGCATCCTGCACCATCTGCGGCAACACCAACGGATCTGGCGCGCCAGTGCTGTCGAGCGGAACAGGATAGGCATCGACCTTGATTCCAATCTCCTGCCCGACATCGAGCAGTTGCTCGACGGCCAGGACCGAGTTCGGCTCAGTATCCGTGTAGATCACCGCAACGCGATCAACAGGCATGTAAGCTTGCATCGCCTGCAATTGCGTTTCCATCGGGATAATGTGGCTGACACCGGTAACATTCCGTCCGCTCGGCCCCAGCTCAGGCACGATGCGGGAACGAACTGGCTGTGAAACCATCGTGAAAACGATCGGTTTGTCCAAGACCTGTGGCGGGAAATCATCTGGTCCGCTTGCGAGATTTGGATCCCGTCCAGCGATGCCAAGTGTCGTCGAGGTGCCCCATGTGTAGACGAGGTCAGGGTCAGCCTCGCGGATCTTTTCGAGAGTTGAAGGCAGGTTCGAAAGATCTCGCTCAAGCGAGACAATCTCAAGGTCGAGGGCAAGGTTCTTCTCGGCAACATATGCGCGGAAGCCTTCTTCAACCCGTGTCTCACCTCGCCACAGGACCATAAACACTGATTTTCGGTCCTGGGCGATAGCTGCCTCGGATGCGAGAGACATCGCTGCAACCAATGCCGACCAAAGTGCAAAACGCCTCATTTCCTCACCTCTCCACGAGAAGAGCGCCGATGGCCTCTTCCTCATCTTCCTCGCCAACAATCAGAAAGTACGTTGCTCCTAGGCCACTCGCAAGCAGCGACCCGGCTCCGAGGATCAGCAATGTCTCAGCAGGCGTCACAATTGCGAGAAGTGCAGCCGCTACCAAAGGCCCAACAAACGATCCAATGCGTTCATAAAATCGGAACATGCCCATTACAGGTCCTGCTCCGAACTCTGAAACTTCGTGTTTTGTCACTCGGAGCAAGAAAGTGAGCTGTGAAGGGATCGAGATAGACTGCCCGAGCCCGAAGAGAGCTACGCAAAGGTAAAGGGAGGCCAATCCGCCAATAACCTCAGCGAGCGTCAAACCCACCGCCGCAATGAACGTTCCAAAGAAGACCGATTCGCCAAAAGCACTCCACCGATCCGAGTTCTTTGCCAGTTTGCCCGCCGTAAGCAGGATAACTAACCCGTACGTCATCAACACACGTCCGGCATCAGTCGCCGCGCCATCCACCGACAGAACGGCGATCGGAATCGTCAAAAAGATCGCGCCTGTGAGCAACAGTTTTGAAGGAACGGCAAAGCAGATGATCAAAATGACAAACCGAGTGTTACGCGCTAGCGCCCAGGCCGCCTTTGACAGAGGTTTTCGTTCAGTCGAGATTGGCGTGGACTCGTCCAGCATATCGGGTCTGTCACTTGGCAAAATCCAGCTGGCTGCAATGATCGCGAGGCCCATAGCACCGCTCGCTGCGGCGAAACTTGCCACGGCACCAAGTCGATCCGCGAGAATTCCACCAATCGCTGGACCAGTGATCTCGGCACCGACAACCACCGCCAGGAAGGCTGAAAATCCAAGGGTGCGTTTCCGAGCTTCTGTATGCTGCACCAAGAAAACTTGGGCAGTGGCGTACACTACACCATAGCCAAGGCCAGCGACACCGCGAGCGATGACCGCTTCGGCGATGCCTTGCACATAGATATGCGCCACGGTTCCAAGTGCAGACAGCAAAACACCGAAGACAAAACATCTCTTGAGTGAGAGCCGTTCGGCTACCTTCGAGGCAATCAAGACGCCGAATATCGATCCCAGAAGAAAGGCTGCCATAGCAACGCCCGCCTGAACATTCCCTGGTGCATCGAAAGGCGAGGGCAGATCTCCAAGAAAAACGGGCAAAGAGGGCCTAAGGATCGCCTCGGCCAGGAAGAAGAGGTAAAGCGGCAAGCGGATGAACGCGCTCGCCGGACGGCTTAGCGGTTTGGGTTCGCCTGCATCGGGCAGCAGGAATTGCCGGGCGAGACCGCCCAGCCTCACGGCTCTCTTCGCCGATTGCTCGATAAAGAGGTTGATATGGCGCACGAGTTGCGGCAACCGACCTATCCCAGGGGCAATCACTGTGTAGCGCAAATCTCCATAAGCCAGGCGGCGAGATAAGAACTTCAGCATCTGCCGGGGCCGGGAGATACTGACAGCATAAAGCAACAGCAGACACTCACCTCCGAACAACAGCGCCGCAAGGTAAACGGTGATCGCGTCGAAAGTGACATCTTTGCGCACCTGATCGAGCAGAGCGATATCTGTGCCCAGGAAGACATATCCTGCAGGGGTGTATTCATCGCCGATCGTGAGCGGAGAAATCAGATACTGGCCAGCCTTCCGGCTCTGATCCGGAGGGTCATCAATCAACTTTTCGCCGAAGATCCTTTCGTAAGTCTCGTTCAGCGTATGGGTTATCAGTTCAAGAGGGTCTTTCTCAGCGCCTGATTCATCAAAGGCGATCAGGCGTTCAATACCGTCGAACCGGTCTGGCGTCTGAGCCAAGATCGCCCCAGTCTGGTCCGTTACGACAATAAAGGCGACCTCAGTGCTGCTTTCTCGAGCCTCATCCAGAATCTCGTCGATGTTTCTTAGGAGCGCCAGATCACCGAACAAACGCTGTCCGTAGTCGAGGCGCTTTTGCACGCCGGTTGCGACGATCTGTGCTCGGGTTTCATACTGAGGCAGCAGGCCGTTCTCAAAAATCGCGACCGACAGCATTCCGAACAACAGGAAAGGTGCCAACGCCACTGGGAGCACCAAAAGTGAGACGAGCTTTAAGCTGTCAAACCGGTCTTTCTGTTTGGTTTCCCCGTTCACTTCTGCGACTCCAGTGTCCGGAGTTTTCGATCTATACCCGCCACGTCTTGCAGCATCGCATGGTCTTTAGGTTCAAGTGCCGAGATCGCCGCATCGCGGTCCTGAGCGCGCATTGCGAGCGCGACCCGCGCAAACCTCCGCTCAAACGGCATCACGAACAGGAGCGTTAACAGAGCGAGAACAGGAACGAACAAAAGACCGACAAAGATCGCTGCCTGCTTGATCTGACCACCAAGCTCGGCGGACTCTCGACGGGGCCGCTCAGCGTCAAAACGGATCGTTAGCGTACCAATTGTCAAACCCGAGGCCGCGATCCGACCGGTGGTGTAAAAGCTATCGTCATCGGCAGCGCGGGAAAACTCGTTACCCGGCCTTGGCGGCTCAATGAGAATCTGAGCTTCGGGCAAGGGACGGGCGTCATTGCTTGAGAACAAAAGCTCCCCTCGGGTGGAATGGACGTAAAGCTCAATCAGGTTCTCGTGCTGACTGACCGTTCTGTTCACGGCAATCTGTGTCGCCCTATTGGCGCCCAACGACAATCCGGTCCCAAGGCTCCTCTCGACCGTCTTCTGAACATCCCGAACGACCGTGTCATACCTGATTTGCGCACCGCTGATGAAGACCCGATCAAACTTGAGGTAGTTCAACGCACCAGCAATCGCGAGGTTCGCGGTAAACACAAACAAGACGACTGACACGATCCTGATCGGCAATTGAAACCGAGACCACCAAGGGTCTGAAATCTCCAAAGCCGAGTTATCGTCTTCATCGAAGCCACCTGGGCCGCTTGCGGTACGTTCAAAAGTAAGGCGGATTTCATTGCGGTCTTCGATGCGCTCGTAAGACTGAGTTTCCGACATCGAACGGACCAGGAAAACACCCAAGCCACCAACAGGTCTGTCTTCGGCGATGGCGTCTAGATCTGGTAGTTCTGCTTCGTGGAAAGGATCAAACTCGATGCCGCCATAGTTGATTTGCAGCAGAACTTCTTCGGGCTTGAATTGCAGCGTGACCCGTATTTTTCCTGACTTTTCATCGTTCTGTCCGTGGACGATGGTATTGACGATCAGCTCTTCGCAAACGATCTGCATTCGGTTCACGGCACTTGCCGTCTCCCCTTGTGCAGTCATTGTTGCGTCGACCCATTCGGCAACATCAACCGTCTGCTCGAGTACGGGATCGATCTCCAGCATCTCTGCCGTTTTAACTGAGCTGGACCCCTCGTCCGCTGCCATTAGTGTCTCCGTACCCGCGCTGGCATTTGCTTGATGCCGGTTTTCAAACGCTCGATCTACCGCTTCACGCCGTTCTTTTCACGAGCCTGTCGATGCAAGACATTCCAGATATTAGAGAATAAGCCCTGCACCAAGCTGGACTTTAGGAGATTTCTCGCGGCGGGGAAAACACTATTCAAACGGCATGTGGAAATATCGTCAATCTGTGCTCTGTAAGTGAAGGAGATGCTTGACCTATACCCTATGCCTTGGCTCTAATTGGACAACCGAGTTCGGATTCTAAAGCAACATCAGCTCGGTCAGTTCTAAACCATTGGAGTTCGTAGTGAAACTCGCAGCATCTCTCCTTCTATCGCTTAGCCTCATTGGCACTGCTTCTCTCGCGGACACACGGGCTGGATACTACTATCCTGACATCACGACCAACGAGGAGTTCCAAATTCGTCTTGGCGAAGATGCAGCGAGTTCGTCCAACGACACCCGGATCGAGTTCATCACCGATATGGCGTCTCGCCAGCGCGAACGGAATTATCCGCCACGCATCACGATCTTCACAAAGGGGCATGATGCGCGTCGGCTGATCATTGTTGCGATGGACAATGAGGTCTTTGAGACACTTTATCGGGCGAGGGCGATGCTGGCCGAGCTGACATCCGAAGCGCGGTCGACGCCTTTGCTTCGAGATCGCAATATGCAAACTCTCGTCACGTTCTTTGATGTTCTGACGATGCTTGGTTTCAAAGAGGTCACTTTGTCCGATGGGAAAACGTGGACCCACCGCATCGACTTTGTCGAACGAGTTTCCGACTGACCTGGAAGAATAGCGCTCCGACGATCAGACGTTTAGGATTTCAACCGATTAGAGATGTGCGGTCAGAGTAAGCGATGGAGCTTGCTCACGTCCTCTAGTTCGGACCGTAGCTGATTTTACCTTTTCGGTTCCTGGCTGCTTTTACGGGTCTCGGTCCGGTCTTCTCGACCTCAAAAGCGCCGCGCCAATCCCTTAGGGCGGCCGTGAAGCGGATCATCTCACCCTCAAACTCATCATAGCTCAGGCTATCCTGTCGAATGCTCCGTGAGAGCACGACCTCTCCGAGTGAAGTGTCCAAAGACAGGGCTGCGCCTCCGGTGCCTTGACCGACAAGGTTCGCTTCGAGCATCCCCGCAAATATGCCCCTTTGATTTCGCGTAGGAATTGGGCAAACGGCGGCCGTTATGTCGAACCCGGCCCCATCGCGCGCTGCGGCGATGTCGACTTCCAGTGAGCCGTCAATCACAATCCTCGCACCGCCATCCTCTTCCAGAGCGACATCTCCCAGTCCCATAGATTGTCCGAACTCTTTCATCAGATCGGCAAGTGCCATCGATCTTCTCCTTGATAAGTTTTTTAGCGTCTAGCCGTCAGCTCTCTAAAGATGCGTTCCCGCGTCTAGATGCTGCATGAGCTCACCGGCGCGCTTTTTCAGGTCGATCATGTCTTCCATGGGCGCCATGTCGGGCATCATCGGAGTGCCCATGCTCCCCATTCCGCCCATGCCACCCATTCCGCCACCGCCCATCATGTTCATCATCGAACCCATCATCATCTGGAACATGCAATCCATCTGCTTCGAGTTGTTCTCATGCAGCTCCATGATGATATCTTTCTCTGACATCGTAGACGGATCCTGAGGCGGCGGTGGCGGTGGCGGCGGCGGAACATAGTGCGCCTCAAGCTCCGCACTGCGTGCCGCGAGCGTGGAGTCCGCACGCTCCAATGCCGCTAGCTCCCTTTCGATTTCCTCAACTGTCGAAGAGGCTTCGTCTGGGTTTTCGAGCATGGTGCGGAGTTCATCCATTCTCGCGCTTATCGTTTCGCGATTCTTGCTGATCGCGTCGATCTCCGTCGCCAACTGGGTTTGGGTCATCTGGGAGGGAGGTGTTGGCGCGACTGTCGCATTAAGTGGTAGTCCCCTCTCCTCCAACTCATTTTCAAACCCTGAGTTTTCGATGGCGAGTTCTTGGATATCCTGTTGGGTTTCCATAATACGTGATTGCACGTCCGCCGATTCCTCAGCTGTCAGATCCTCGTTTTGCAACTGGTTCTGGAGATCCTGTAACTCACTGCGCTTGGCTGCCATCGCAAAGTCGTTTTGCGCAATACTCATGCGAAGCTCGACCTCGCCTAGTTGATCATAGTTTGGCGGAGAGCCACTGCCCGATGCTCCGTTTATCGGTGCTCCTGTGACAGTCTGACCGGATGGGCCCTCAGTATTTTCCAAAGCGCTCTGAAGCTGTGAACCATGTATGCTGAGCTCTTGGATTTCCTGCTGGGTTTCCATGATGCGTCGTTGCAAGTCGACTGACTCCTGGGCGTTCAGGTCCCCCGTTTGCAGCTGATTCTGCAGGTCATGCAACTCGCCACGTTTGTTCGATATAGTGGAGTCGTTCTGCGCAATCGCCATGCGCAACTCCATCTCGCCCATCTCATAAGGCGGTGGAGATCCGCTACCCGGCACCGGAGAAATATCGTTTGCGGTGTTAATCGGCACCGCGGCGTTTCCTGAAGTCGTTTGCCCCATAACACCAGAGCCGCTGGTCGAAGATTGCTCTTGGGCCGATTGAAGATCACGACCCCGGTTCAGCAAGGCCCCTCGCTCAGCAATGAGATCTGACATCTGGCTTTGAAGCCCGGCCTTGTCAGCTTCAGGTGTCTCCGCTGCGCCTAGGCTATTCATGACCGAGACCAGCTCATCTCCGTTTCGCCGCAGCTCTCCTGAGATATGTGAGATCTCGCGCGTGATCTCGTCGGGGCTCATATCCGCTGGTCGAGCCAGAGGCACACCGCCCGCTGCGGCTGCGTCTGCACGAGCTCCTTGAAGCCTCGTTTGCTCTTCGAGAAAGCCCTGTAGCTGCAACTTCGACTCGTCTATGACGTTATCGAGAGTCGAACGCACTTGATCAGGCGTGTCCGGGTTAGCTCGTTGCATCATTGTCGAGTTAATCTGCTTCTGGAGCCCCTGAATGTTGTCGGAAACCAAATCGAGGCGTCGCTCTATGCGGTGGAGCTCTGCCGTTTCAGATGATGGGGGAGGTGTTGGATTGGTCACCCCTGTCTTCACATCCAGATGATGCTTCAACTCAGTGCCGTGCATCGCGATCTCAAGCTCACGTTTGTCGGCACCTTGCAGTTGACGGGTGAGATCCATCTTGATGTCCATTGGGACGCTCGGATCCTTTAACTGGGTCCTCAGATCCGAAATCAGTGCTTGTTGTTGCCCGTGGTCCGAGCGGTTTTGTTCGATCGCGCTTCTGAGCTCCTCCTCCGTCATCTCTTGAGGAGGTTTGCCTTCGCGGCGCTCCGAAAGGAGTTGGTTCATGCGCTGCGAAGTTTCAGAGTCGACTGTCGCGGTGTTGATCTGCGTTTCTTCTGGGACTACCGCCTGAGCACCACCAGTGCTGGCTACATTAATGTCTGCCATCCTTGCACCTTTCCTAGTGGGCGCGAAGAGCTCTCTTGATGTGCGACGCCCGAATCCAAATCTGCTCCTTTGAAGCTCTCATGAACGGCGCCTCGGAGGAACTATCGATTTCGGACGAAGATCGGATGCATCGCTTCATCCGGCCCGAAATCAAGCGGATATCGGCATTCTCTGATCAAAGAGAGACAACCATTTTGCATCAATGGCGTCGATGATCTCTGGATCGTATTGCGACAAGCTTTCCCAGTAACGCCCTGTCGGCGCCTCATATCCAAATGCGCTTTCCTCTGAGAGCAGGTTCTTGGTAGCTGTCGAATGGTGCTCACCTGAGCGAATTGAGGCGATGGTCTCTCGCGTTGCACGAGGAAAAACCAACCTGCTGTCGTCTGTTGATAGGTTCACCAAGGCGCAGTTTTGCTCCCTTGCCAGCAAGTACGCCCGGGCTGCCTTTGCCTCCAACGACCGAAGTGTGATGTCATCGCGCAAGGGATCGGGGCTCCCATTTCCGTAAAAATGCGTGCGGCTGCCTTCGTAAACCATGTCGCAGCCAAGATAGGCGATCACAGAGGGCGTAAAAGCACCCAGCGCCCAATAGGTTGCCGTAAACGCCATGGTTGCCCCGCACCAGACAACGCCGCCATAGCGATTGCCCATCGGAATGAAACGATCTGCTTCCACAATCTGTTGGCCCGGTTTGATCGTTTCTGGCCGACGATCGATTGGGAAATCCTCGGGATAGACAAGGTCGTCCCAATCGTTCCGCACCCTCCAGGCGTTGTTGATTGCGACAATTCTGTCGAAAGGCTCTCGCGGCCAGTCTTGGCAGTCGACTGCATTGGGTCCGCTGCCGAGCATTAAGATCCGCATTCTACCCTCTCGATACTTTTGGCGACGGTGATCGGATCAAACGCTCTGACTTTCTTTCACATCGCTGAGCTCTTGGTGTTCGGCTTTGAGGCCCGCAATCTCTTTCCTGGCTTCTTTGATAAGGTCGCTGGCGCGGTCGAGCTTCAAGGTTGAGGCTTCATTCTCGAATTGACTGTCCAGCAGCTTCTGATGCCTCTCACTCAATTTTTCGGCGATTTTATCGAGATTGATCCCAACCTCGTTTAGTTC
>JBCDAQ010000044.1:0-23909 GCA_039185285.1 Pseudomonadota bacterium | reverse complement strand
GTCCAACCTGCTCCGCCGGCTCAGCGAGGCCGGAATAGAGGTGGAAAAGGATGACAAGCGCCTTGGCACGCTCTTGCAGCTGGTGAAAGAACGCGAAGATCAGGGATGGGCTTATGACCAAGCGGGGGCTTCGTTCGATCTTCTGGCCCGCAAACATCTCGGTCTGTTGCCGACCTTTTTCGAGGTTGACCGCTACCGTGTATCGGTTGAGCGGCGCTACAACGCTAAGGGTGAGCGGGTAACGGCCTCGGAGGCGGTCGTCGTTGTCCATCTGGATGGCGAGCGGATGATCTCAGCCTCCGAGTCGATCGACCCCGTAACGCGAGAGGATCAAGGGCCGGTCAATGCCCTGGCCCGAGCGTTGCAGAAGGATCTGGGTCAATATCAGGCGATGATCACCGATCTGAGGCTGGTCGACTTCAAGGTGCGGATAATTGGGGACGGAACAGAAGCTGTGACACGTGTTCTGCTCGACTCGAGCGATGATACGGGCGCTGTTTGGTCGACCCTGGGCGTCTCGGCCAATATCGTCGATGCCAGTTTCCAAGCATTGGAGGACGCCGTGATCACCAAACTCATCCGGGCTGGTGCAACGGGGTCGCGTGGCTGAACCAGATCTCAGTCCAATTGCGAAGCTGGTTCAAAAGGCTGATCCAGATCTTTTTCTCGCTGCCTTGTTCATCGCCGAACCCCTTCGGGAAAGAATGATGACTCTAATCGCCTTTGATGTCGAGTTGGCGAAGGCGAGCCGGAAGTCTGCCGACCCGATTATCAACGCTTTGCGTTTGCAGTGGTGGCGCGACGTCGTCACCGAGGCTGCGGATGGCGCCCCTCCAAGGGAACATGAAGTTGCGGGTCCGCTTGCGGAGTTGATCCGGTCAGCGTCGTTGGTAATTGAACAGTTCGAGCCGCTGTTCGCTGGGTATGAACGAGAGGCGGCGGCACCCTTCAACGACGAAGATTTCGATAAGTGGGCTGATGAGCGGTTTGGCGGGTTTCTGCTGCTCGCCGCCGCTCTCAGTGGATCTGCCGCTCACATCGCCGTTTCTGCGATGGCCCGCGCGATGGCATTGTCCTTCGCGCTGCGCCACGCTAGGGCAATGGCTGGTGAGGGTCTTTATTTGCTGCCTCTTCCCGGGCTGGACAGGAGTGCATTAGCCCGGGGGGAAACAACCGACGGCATGCGAGAAATGATCTCTGACCGCGCGGCTGCCTGTCTCAATACCCTTCGGGCCGTACGAAAGTCAGGTGTTCCCAGTGGGTTGAAGCCGGTTCTCAGACTGGGATGGCGGGCCTCGCCTACGCTACGAAAGGCGATGCGTCCAGGATTGGATCTGGAACGAGATTTCCTTTCACCCCCCGGCTTTGCAGCCGCGCGTCTACTATCACTGTCGCTGACCGGGCGCTGGTAGTTCAGGTTTTGCGCAGCACATAAACCGTGCAGCCCATGTCGTTTCCAGGAACGTGGTCGCCATATTCCCTGAACACCATCTCAGCCACCCAGCAATCGCAAATTTCGCCGATATGTCGCTCCATCGTGCCATCGCGAGCAGCCCAGTCATTAATCGAGAAAGTGAAATAGCCCCCTGACGGAATCATTCTTAGAATTTCATCGAGAACTGTGACTGGCAGATAGTCTGGCGTAATGCACCCGATTGCCGCGGCGTGGGCGTACATGCCTTCGGGAATCTCGAAAGGCCTCGACATGTCGCAGACCGAAAGATCTCGGTAGAGACCTGTCTTCGCCCGTGCTTTCTCCAGCATCTCAGGCGAAAGGTCGAACCCGTCAATCGTGCTGAAACCCTGACCACGCAAAGCAAGGCCAGAAAGCCCGGTTCCGCAGGCGAGATCCATAACCGGGGCCGACTTGTCTTGAACGAAACCAGCCAGTGCTCTAGAGCACCTCTCCGGCGTTACGTAGCCGTTCGACATGACTTCGTCTTCGTAGCCGTCAGACCACCCGGCATAAAATTTTTTCACTGCGTCTGGCCCCTCGAGACCGTAAGCGCTTTTCAAACCATTCGTAACTTTCTCGACCGTCTCTTCGCCCGGCATATCCCCTCACGCGGTGGCTAGCGATTCGGTTTCACCATACCACGTATCGATCGCCTGCAAGGCCCGTGTTGCATGTGCTTCGGCGCGGGCCTTTTTGCCCTTCCGCCCCTTGCGGAGATCTTCTTTCAGCGGTGGAAACAGCCCGAAATTCACATTCATAGGCTGGAAGGTAGACGCCTCAGCACCACCCGTAATGTGGTTGAGCAATGCGCCTATCGCCGTGTGTGGAGGGGGCGCTGAAATCGGCCGATCCAACAGTTGCCACGCCGCAAAGCGCCCGGCAAGCATGCCCATGGCGCCCGATTCGACATATCCCTCGACACCTGTGATCTGACCCGCAAACCGCAGCCGAGGCATCGACTTGAGGCGCATTTGATCATCGAGGAGCCGGGGCGAGTTCAAAAAGGTGTTTCTATGGATCCCGCCGAGGCGTGCAAAACGCGCCTTCTCCAGGCCAGGAATAAGACCCAAAACCTCAGCCTGAGCACCATACTTCATTTTCGTCTGAAATCCGACGATATTATATAATGTACCCAGTGCGTTATCGCGCCGAAGTTGAACAATCGCATGAGCTTTGATATCCGGCTGATGGGGGTTGGTAAGCCCAACCGGTTTCATCGGCCCATAACGCAAGGTTTCCCGCCCACGCGCCGCCATCACCTCAATAGGAAGGCATCCTTCGAAGTAAGGAGTGTCCTTCTCCCACTCCTTGAACTCTGCCTGATCCGCCGCCAGGAGGGCATCCAGGAACCGGGTATACTCCGTCTCGGTCATCGGACAGTTGAGGTAAGCGGTTCGTTCCGCCTCTGTCTCGCCTTTGTCATAGCGCGACTGATACCAGGCCTTCGACATATCGACGCTGTCAGCGTAGACGATCGGTGCTATCGCATCGAAGAACGCCAGCGCATCCTCATCCGTGATCTCACGGATCGCTTCGGCGAGGCTTTCTGAGGTGAGGGGCCCCGTTGCGACAATCACATTGTCCCAGGCAGCAGGTGGCAAGCCTGAAATCTCGCCCCGTTCGACTGTTATAAGCGGGTGAGCCGACAGTCTGTTGGTGACAGATTGGCTGAACGCTTCTCGATCAACAGCCAAAGCACCACCTGCAGGGACGCAATGCTTTGCTGCCATCTCCATCAAGATCGATCCGCCTCTGCGCATCTCTTCGTGAAGTACCCCAACGGCATTGCTACTGTGATCGTCTGACCTGAACGAGTTCGAGCAAACCAGCTCGGCCAAACCATCGGTTTGGTGCGCAAAAGTGGATCGAACCGGGCGCATTTCATGCAAGACCACAGGTACGCCAAAGCGCACAGCGGCCCAGGCGGCTTCGGCACCAGCCATGCCACCACCGATGATGTGGATTTCCTTCGCACTGCTCATGGGAGCGGATTTAGACCCCAATGAGGTCGATCACAATGGCCAGGATGTCGAGAATGAAGCGGAATGTGACCTCTGTCACTGAATCCCGCGCGGTCGGACCGATAAGATCACGTCAACTCAAGGAATGCTGGAGGCAATGATGACCGTGAAATCAACCCGCAACGCCCTCTTGGCGCTTTGCTTTTGTGTCGTCGCTGTTCAAGGATTCGCTCTTGCTCAATCCGTTGCGGTGATCAACGCGACGCTCTCCGATGGCGCGCCAGAGCCCGCAGGACGACACAACCTGTCCAAAATTGACACATTCCTGAGTTTATTTGGCTGAGTCGTCAGCCGAGCTTTCGTGCGGGTGATTGACTCAATTCGACGAAAGTATGACACTAAACTGAGTTGCGTAGTGGAGTTGTGGAATGTCTGGTCCTACTATTGGGTATGTCTTGTTGACCGTTGGTTTCGTCATGGTTTTGGGCGCGGGTGGCGTCATGTATAAAGCCATGGATCACCTCGATACATCGATCATTTCTCAGGATCCGGGGAACCGGTTTAACCTTGTGATTGATGATCCGCAGGGGCGTTTCGCGCTCGGCGAGTAATCTGTCCGATATACTGACGTTACTTTTCTTGGGGCCATTCGCCCCAGGGAAAAGGTTTGTTTTCTGTGCTTCCAGCCTGGAAAGCAGCCACTTCGCTTAGCCACATGCCAAGTGAGGCGCCGAAACGCGCCAGCTGTTCGTTCGGTCCGTTGAAAACCAACATCGAAACGAATTGAACCAGGGCGATTAAATTGACGATGGATTGTACCAGTCCAAAGGCAATCACGAAGAACAGCATGTAGAGCCCTCGCAACCAGACCGCTTTGCGCGAGGTTTCGGTTGGCTGAGTACCATCAACGGTCGTGTTCATCTGGCTCCATTCCCTGATTGCTCCAGCGACAACCATTCAGGTGATTGCTCCACCCAATGCTTTCAAGCCCCTCGAAACAGATCCGCTGTTTTGACAAAGCCAGAAAAGGAGGCTTCGTGCTCATCGGCGCGCATGATAACCCCTTGTTATGAGACTCACGTTTCGCCAGTTGGAATACCTTGTCGCGCTAGCGGAGGAACGCCATTTCGGGCGCGCTGCAGAACGGGTCGCCGTCTCTCAACCTGCCTTGAGCCAGCAAATACGAGAAATGGAAGGCAATATCGGAACCGCTCTCGTCGAGCGCGGAAGACAGATTTGCTTGACCCGAGCTGGACGGCAAGTTGTTGACAAAGCGCGCGAAATCATCGCTTTGGCGACCGACCTCGAAGCAGTTGCATCACGTCTTGAGGGATTAAGCGGAACCCTGCGACTGGGCATCATTCCAACGATTGCACCATACTTTTTGCCGAAACTGTTATCGCAGATCGAAGGGCAAGCGATCACGTTGCAGGTCCACGAAGCCGTAACCGACCAAGTGTTGAAGGAGTTGCTCGAAGCTCGGCTAGACGCAGTCATCTGCGCAATTCCGATCAAAGAGAACGGCCTCAACGCAACGCCTTTCATGACAGACCGCTTCCTCTATGCCACGTCTGATACCGATCCAGCGGTTGTTCCCAAGCGGCCTGAGGATGTTCCTCCCGGTCGATTACTGCTGTTGGATGATGGGCACTGCCTGGCGGATCAAGCGATGCAAGTCTGCGGTCTGAGGCGCGGGCCCGAAAGCCTCGGCGCCGCCAGTCTTACGACGCTATCTAGACTGGTCAGCGAGGGCCATGGGGTAACGCTGTTGCCCGAACTTGCGGCTCCGGTCGAAGGAAGAGACTTGGCGCTGCACGCATTTCACGAGCCACAACCGTCCCGTACGATCGCCTGCGTTACGCGAGATCAATCCAAAGGCGAGAAATGGATCGAGGACCTGTTGGCGCTCTTGCGAGCTGCAAACATCCAAGCCGAGGAGCGAGACACATGAAAATCGATGGAACACCATGGCGAACAATTTGGACCGAAGGCAGCAGTGTCCAGATAATTGATCAAACCAAGCTTCCCTTCCATCTTACCACGATGGAGCTTGCAGACGTAGAAGCGGCCTGGCGAGCAATCGCTAACATGCATGTCAGAGGAGCGCCGCTCATCGGGGCGACAGCGGCATATGGGATGGCCCTCGCAATGCGGCATGACGCGAGCGATCAGAACTTGAACGACGCTTACAATCATCTCCTTACAGCACGACCAACAGCTGTTAATCTTCGATGGGCTTTGGATCGTGTCACCGAAGCGCTCCGCCCTCATGCGCCCGATGATCGCGAAGAAATCGCTTGGGTGGCAGCCGCCAAGATCGCTGAAGAAGATGTTGAAATAAATCGAAAAATTGGCCTCCACGGCTTGCAGTTGATACAAGAGACTGCAGCGACGAAGGGCCGGGTCAATGTTCTAACACATTGTAACGCGGGTTGGCTTGCAACCGTCGATTGGGGCACGGCCACCAGCCCGGTTTACCAGGCTCATGATGCTGGCATAGACATCCATGTTTGGGTTGATGAAACCCGGCCGCGCAATCAGGGCGGACATCTGACGGCATGGGAGCTTGCCCAGCACGGCGTGCCGCATACAGTGATTGTCGACAACGCGGGCGGGCATTTAATGCAACAGGGACAGGTAGACATTTGCTTCACGGGGACCGATCGAACGGCGGCCAATGGCGACGTCGCCAACAAGATCGGAACCTACCTGAAGGCTCTCGCGGCATATGACAACGATGTGCCTTTTTATGTCTGCCTACCGAGCCCTACCATCGATTGGCAAGCGACAACGGGTGCCGACATCCCGATCGAAGAGCGAGGCGGGAAGGAGGTTACTCACGTTTCGGGTTTGGTGGATGGCTCCGTCGTCACCACAGAAATCGTGAACCCAGGGTCACCGGTCGGCAATCCAGCCTTCGATGTGACGCCAGCGCGCCTCGTGAGCGGGCTCGTGACAGAACGCGGCATCGCAGCCCCCTCTGCTTTGGCAGAGCTCTTCGCATAAAGTGGCAGAGTAGAATGTCGGTAAGGCAAGAGATCATCGATACGGCGCTTGCAATGAACGCCAACGGTTTGAACCGAGGGCGCAGCGGTAATGTTTCGGCGCGGGGTGAGCAAGAGTTCTTCATAACACCCTCCGGACGCGACTACGAAAGCCTTACGCCTTCCGACATTGTTGCAATGGACTTTGATGGAATGTGGCGATCCGGGTCCCCGGTTCCCTCGTCGGAATGGCGGTTTCATCGCGATATTCTCGCGCAACGACCCGAGATCGGAGCGATTGTACACACGCATCCGGTTCACTCGACAGCGCTCGCGGTCCACAACCGCGGGATCCCAGCTTTTCACTATATGGTCGCGATGGCCGGAGGTTCTGATATTCGATGCTCCGCCTATGCGACCTTCGGCACGCAGGCGCTGTCGGATGCTGTTCTGAATGCGTTGGAGGGGCGCCAAGCCTGTCTCATGGCGCATCATGGTATGATCGCTTGCGGGCCTGATTTAGACGCCGCTTTGCGCCTCGCAGTCGAGGTGGAGTTGCTCGCCGCGCAGTACCTGAATGCGCTACAATTGGGGGAACCGCCTCACCTAGACGAAGAAGAAATGGCGCGCGTATTGGCGAAGTTCCAGGCCGGATACGGGTATGCATCCGGCCCAGATACGGATTGACTAGATCAGCTTGAGCTTAGCGACCCCCAGCGGAACTGAGAACTTGTTGCACCAAATCCAGATCTCATTGAAATCAGCGACGTCCAAATTTGCCGGAATTTCATAGACTTGCTTGCCATCGTTGCTTTGCAAAAGCGCAAGTGATGCATCTTTGCGGTAGCCATCTGCTCCGAGCGCGACATGCGGATCCGGCGCCCCGTCAAACGTGAAGTCTTCCTCAAGCACGACGACCCATTTTTTCCCTTTGCGCGCGACCGATGCGTGGCCGGTAGTCACGTGATTGCTCTTGCCAATAAAAACGCCCGAGGCTGTCTTAAGCGCCTTCCCTTTCGCAGTGGTCGATGCCGCCGCCGCGGGAGCTTTGGTGGCTGTTTGTTGAGCGCAGGCGCCCAGCGCAAGGACAGTGCCGAGCGCTAAAGCAGAGGCTGAGATCAGTTTCATCGGTAAATCCCCTTTCTTCGGATTAGACGCGCGGACTGTGGGCTTGACCTCACAAAATGAAAAATCACTCCACGTCACGGTTTCTCGACAGATTGAGAGCCTGAGCCCGATTGCCCGGTTCCTTTCGACGAAGCAGTGGCATATATGGATCTGAGAGGAGCCACGATGACCGAACGTGATCTGAACATCCGCAGCGAACGCCACCCTGAGAAGGCCCACAAATCCGATAACCCCAGCCCGCGGAAGCCGCCCTGGATTCGGGTAAAAGCGCCTACGTCGCGCGGGTATCGAGACACCAAAGAGACGATCAGAGAACATGGTTTGGTGACGGTCTGCGAAGAAGCTGGCTGTCCCAATGTCGGTGAGTGCTGGTCGCAGGGTCATGCCACGATGATGATCATGGGGGAGATCTGCACGCGCGGCTGTACCTTCTGCAACGTCGCCACCGGTCGACCTGACGTGCTGGATGTCTTCGAGCCCGGCCGCGTCGCTCAGGCTGTTGAGAAGCTCGGGCTAAACCACGTCGTCGTCACCTCAGTTGATCGTGATGATCTCGAAGACGGAGGTGCCGAGCACTTCGCCCAGACAATTCGTGCGATCCGCCGAAAGAGCCCCGGCACCACGATCGAAGTTCTGACCCCGGACTTCATCAAATGCGACGATAGCGCCCTCGAAACCGTGGTCGAGGCGCGCCCCGATGTCTTCAACCACAACCTTGAAACGGTCCCCGGACTTTATCCCGAGGTACGACCGGGCGCGCGCTACTTCCACTCGTTGCGCTTGTTGCAACGCGTGAAGGAACTAGCGCCCGAGATGTTCACAAAGTCGGGGCTTATGGTCGGTCTGGGTGAGACGCGTCTGCAAGTCGTGCAAGTGATGGATGACATGCGCGCAGCAGATGTCGATTTTCTAACCATCGGACAGTATCTACAGCCAACGCCGAAACACCACGTGATCGCGGACTTTATCACCCCCGAAGCGTTTGAGAGCTATGAGAAAACCGCGTTCTCAAAAGGCTTCCTTATGGTTTCCGCATCACCCCTTACCCGCTCCAGCTATCACGCCGGTGACGATTTCGCGCGGATGCAGGCTGCTCGTCAGGCGACCGCGAACCTCTAGGCTTCACGTTTCCTTCAATCACGGATGCGACATAGCGGGCCAGTTGCGTTTTGATCTGAGATCTATACATCGGATGATCAAAGAAGTGGGCGTGGGGAGCGGATGCCAACGCATAGTGAACATCGACGGATGCCCTATACGGCTGAGCAGATGTACGCCCTCATCGAGGACGTCGAGGCCTATCCCGATTTTCTCCCTTGGTGCGCTGCATCGCGCATCCGAAAAGACGCTCGCGGCCCAGGTGGCACAGGCCATCTCGATGCGGATTTAGTGATATCCTTCAAAGTGTTTCGTGAGCGTTTTGGCAGCCGAGTTGATTTTGACCCCGCCACACGCAGCATCAATGTTTCTTATCTTGACGGCCCCTTCAAATATCTCGTCAACGAATGGCGTTTTACACCGGATGGAGACGGATGCATCGTCGACTTTCATGTCGACTTCGAATTCAAAAACCGAACACTGCAGATGATCATTGGTGTTGTTTTTGGTGAAGCGATGCAACGGATTGTCAGGGCATTTGAGAACCGAGCAGAAGAGCTCTACGCCAAGGTCTAGCAACTAAGTTGCTGCATCTCTGAGCATTTTCAAAGCCTGGAAAACCGAGTGATCACGAACAACCGCACGGCCGAGCGCGCCAAATTCAATTGCGACATGCGTCGTCTCCCTACCGCGTCGAGCTGCTGCGAAATGAACCAATCCTTCCGGTTTGGTTGGCGTCGCACCGCCAGGCCCAGCGATGCCTGTGACGCCGACCGCCAGATCGACCGGCGCATGCGCGAGCGCACCTTCAACCATCGCGCGGGCGACGGGTTCTGATACCGCGCCATGTTCGAGGATGAGCTCCATTGGCACGCCAACGAGCGCCGATTTTGCTTCATTCGAATACGTGACAAAGCCGCGTTCAACGACAGCGGATGACCCGGGAATATCCGTAAGCGCCGCCGCTACCATGCCGCCCGTGCAACTCTCGACCGTGGCGAGCATGAGGCCCGCAGCCTTACAGCGCTCTAGAACTTCAATCGCAAGATCTTGATGCTCAAGCATGGGCAATCATCGCAGCTATCCAGACCAGTATCGCGCTCGCCACGCCGGCAGCTACATCGTCAAGCATGACATAGAAAGCTCCGGGACGATCGAGCCAGCGGATGGGCGGCGGCTTGACGATATCAAAGAAGCGAAAGAGGACGAACCCGATTACCCAGCCTGGCCATGGAAATATGTGTGGCTCCAATCCAGCGGCCCACAGCCCCCAAGAGAGCGGCCAAAGCGTGATCAACATGCCGACAACTTCGTCTATGACGACCTCAGATGGATCGTCCTCCCGGCCTTGCAAATAGCGATCGGTCGCCCAAACGCCCAACGCAAAGAGGAAAAGCGTTCCGATGACGATCAGCGGAAAACCGCCTAGAAAATGGAGACCATAGCCGACCGGTATGGCCACGGCGGATCCCCAGGTGCCGGGGGCCTTTGGCAGACGGCCAACGCCTCCGAAGGTGGCAATCAGCGAGATCATTCCAGGATCACACAAGCAGTTGCGATACAGCCCATGCCTTCTTCGCGCCCGACGAAGCCCATTTTCTCCATCGTTGTCGCCTTGATCGAAATCCGCGAGGCATCGATGCCCGTAATCTCAGCCAAACGGGTTTTCATTGCCAGGGCATGCGGACCAATCTTGGGGCGCTCGCAAAGGAGCGTGACGTCGAGATTTGATATCCTGCCGCCCTTATCGCGGACCATCTGCGCGGCATGGGCGAGGAAAATATGGCTCTCCGCGCCTTTCCATTGCGGATCGGAAGGTGGGAAATGCGTGCCGATATCTCCCTCGGCCAAGGCGCCGTAAAGCGCATCAGCCAGAGAGTGCAAACCAACATCAGCATCCGAGTGTCCCTGAAGACCATGGCTGTGAGGGATCGCGACACCGCAGAGCATCACATGATCGCCTTCGCAAAACCGGTGCACGTCAAACCCATGGCCCATGCGAATGTCCATCGCGCTCTCCTCCCGGCTCACCAATCGTTCAGCACGTGCCATGTCGGCACTGGTTGTGATTTTAAAGTTCTCAACCTCACCTGGGACGAGATTTACTGGCAATCCGGCATTGCGAAAAACCTCAGCATCGTCGAGGGCAGGGGGCCCGCTCGCCGTTCGATGGGCGTTCAGCAGGGTGGCAAATGGAAACGCCTGCGGCGTCTGCGCCCGCCACAAACCTGCACGTGAGACGGGCTGATCCGCCGTCCCATCCGCCTCCCGCCATAGCGCATCAACTACGGGCTCAGCAGCGATGGCTCCTCCTTGTGATCCTGCCAGTGCGAGACGGTCGTGAAGAGCGGCGCTGGCGAAGGGACGGGCCGCGTCATGGACAAGTACTGTCTCGGGTGCGTGCGTCTCCAGCGCCTCCAAAGCCAGGCGAACAGTTTCCGCCCGCTCTGAACCTCCGGGAACAGGGTCGAGAAGACGAGGATCGTCAAGGACCGCCACTGCCGCATCATACTGCAATCGGTAGTCGGGGTGGATCGCCACGAGGACCAGAGTTGCCTCGCTTTCGAGCGCGCGCCGCAGAGTTCGGGTCAGGATCATCTCACCACCCAAAAGCTGATACTGCTTGGGTATCGGGCCGCCCAGACGCAGACCTTTGCCTGCGGCGACGATGAGGATAGCGAAGCTCATGGACGACTCTCAGGCTTTAACTGGCGCTTCTTTAGACAGCGGCCTTGATCTCGGCAAGGGGGCGCGTCTACAAGACCGGCAAATGCACATAAATCGAGCACAATATGCTGCAAGTTGGGAAAATAGCTATCAACAGCCCGGTGCTGCTTGCTCCGATGGCAGGAATAACCGACCGCCCCTTCAGAGAGGTGGTCTCGAGCTTTGGCGCTGGCTTGGTTGTTTCGGAGATGATCGCGACTGCGGAGGTTCTCGCGACCCCTCAGAGCCGCCACCAAAAGGCTGAGCTTGCGCTCGGCTCACAGGCATCTTCAGTCCAGATCGCTGGCAGAGATGCTGTATGGATGGCAGAGGCCGCGAAACTCCTGGCCGGTCAGGGTGCGCGCATCATCGATATCAACATGGGCTGTCCTGCTCGTAAGGTGACAACGGGCGCAGCTGGATCGGCCCTGATGAAGGAACCCGATCACGCGTTAAAGCTCATCGAAGAAGTCGTTGAGGCCGTCGATGTCCCTGTAACATTGAAAATGCGTCTGGGTTGGGACGATGGAACCATGAACGCCCCGGAAATTGCCAAGCGGGCTGAGAGTGCTGGCATTCAAATGGTCACCATTCACGGACGCACTCGCTGTCAGTTCTACAAAGGTAAGGCTGATTGGGCACGTATCCGGAGTGTAAAGGATGCTGTTTCCATCCCGGTGATTGCCAATGGTGATATTACCGATCCTGCGACTGCTCGCGAAGCGCTCGCACTTTCTGGAGCAGATGGCGTGATGATCGGGCGGGGCGCTCAGGGACGCCCATGGTTGCTGGCGCAAGTGGCAGCTTCTTTGGCAGACCAACCCGCTCAAGCGGCACCCAACGGAGCCGCGTTGGCAGAGCTGATCGTTGCGCACTACGAAGATCAACTTTCCTTTTACGGCGTGGAGAATGGCGTGCGATCTGCGCGCAAGCATCTCGACGCCTACCTGAAACCACTGCCCAACGGAGCTCAGCTTCGCCGCGAGGTGATCCAAGAGACGGATCCCAACCAGGTGATCCGAACGCTGCTGCGGATCTCGGACGGGCCAACGAGGCTGGCTGCATGAAATTACCAGAACTACTTGAGGGCATTTGGAGTGGTTTGCCCAACCCTGCATTGGTGATCGGCGAGGACCACACGATCATCGCCGCGAACATGGCGGCGGAGAACTTTCTCGGCCTGTCCGAGCGTCAGATGACCAACCGACCGATTAGCCGGTACCTCGGCGATGACAGCCGGATTGGGGAGTTGGTCGACCGAGTTCTGGCGCATGGCGTGCGGGCTGCTGACTATGATTATGAGCTCAATTGGCCGGAGACACCGCCAAGAACGGTGGATTTGACGGCCTCTTTGGCGGACGAACGCGCTGAGGCGGTTATCCTGCTGTTTCATCCGCGGTCAATTGCAGCTCGGATGGATCGGTCTCTGGATCACCGAAGCGCAGCCAGGTCCGTCTCTGGTATGGCGTCGATGTTGGCGCATGAGATCAAGAACCCGCTCGCTGGAATATCAGGTGCTGCTCAGCTTCTCGAAATGAATGCGGATGACAGTGATCGAGAGCTGGCATTGTTGATCCGCGATGAAGTTGAACGGATCGGCAAACTTATGTCGAGCTTTGAGCAGTTCGGCGATCTCGGCCCAATCGAGACGAGCGAGATCAACATTCACGATGTCCTGGATCGAGCCGCAACGGCGGCGAAGGCAGGCTTCGCGTCAGGTATTCGTTTCATCGAAGAGTTTGACCCGTCGCTTCCTGCAACCCTGGGGGATGGCGATCGCCTTATGCAGGTCTTCATAAACCTTTTGAAAAACGCGGCAGAAGCAGCCCCCTCGGTCGGAGGGGTTATCATGTTGCGCACAGCCTATGCTGCCGGCATCAAGGTCACAACGCCATCTGGCCGGCGTGAGAGCCTGCCGCTCTTGATCTCAGTCACAGATAACGGTGCTGGGATCGCAGAAGAGATCCAGCGGAATATCTTTGATCCGTTCGTCACATCGAAAGGATCTGGAAGCGGTCTAGGCCTCGCACTCGTCTCCAAGGTCATTGCCGATCATGGCGGAGTGATCACCTGCGAGTCCAAGCCCGGTTGGACGAGGTTCACCATTCGACTGCCCCTTGCAACGGCGCGGGCGCGCAAGACGGAGGTTGTCGCATGATCGAAGGCGCTACAATCCTACTTGCGGACGATGATAAGGCGATCCGCACGGTCCTGACCCGCGCTTTGAACCGTATCGGCTGTCGTGTTCGCGCCACCGGATCAGTCTCTGGTCTGTGGTCCATGGTCGACCAGGGTGAGGGCGATCTGGTGGTCTCTGATGTCCACATGCCAGATGGCGACGCCTTGGATGTTCTGCCCGCGATCCGCCGCAAACGTCCCGATCTGCCCGTGATCGTCATGAGTGCGCAAAACACGGTGATGACGGCGATCCGTGCTGCAGAGGTCGGTGCTTATGAGTACCTTCCAAAGCCATTTGACCTCAAAGAGTTGCTGTCGGTTGTCGAGAAGGCGTTTGCCGACCGGAAACGCCCCGCCGCCGGATCTGAACCGCACGACAAGCGGGATGAAAACCTGCCTTTGATCGGGCGAAGCCAGGCGATGCAGGATGTCTATCGCGTGATGGCGCGACTGATGAACACAGACCTAACCGTCATGATCAACGGTGAGAGCGGAACGGGCAAAGAGCTGGTTGCACGAGCACTGCACAATTTCGGCCAGCGGGCACGCGGCCCCTTTGTGGCTATCAACATGGCTGCGATCCCGCGCGATCTAATTGAGTCGGAGCTCTTTGGACATGAACGCGGCGCCTTTACCGGAGCGACAGAGAAAATGCTGGGCAAGTTCGATCAAGCTCAGGGAGGGACATTGTTCCTCGATGAGATTGGCGATATGCCTGCTGAGGCTCAGACAAGACTGTTGCGGGTTCTGCAAGAGGGCGAATTCACGTCCGTTGGAGGGCGTACGGCGAGGCAAGCAGATGTCAGGATCATCTCGGCCACCCACCGCGATCTACGCCATCTTATAAACGAAGGCGGATTCCGCGAGGACCTTTACTACCGTTTGAATGTTGTTCCCTTGCGCCTTCCACCGCTCAGAGAGCGCAAAGACGACATTCCGGACTTGGCACGTGCTTTCTTGCGCGACTCGCAGAAACTGGGACTTCCAGGCAAGACCTTTTCGACCGAGGCCTTCAGTAGGATGCAAGACTACAACTGGCCAGGCAACGTCCGCGAACTTGAGAACATGGTGAAACGCATCGCTGCGTTGCGGCCGGACGATCCAATCCCTGCATCAGTGATCGAAGAAGAACTGACAAACCAACGAGCTGCCGTAGAAGACCGGGGTGGGGCGCAAGCCGATCGTACCCTTGGCTCTGCGGTTGAACATCATGTGCAGCGTATGTTTGATCGCTACGGTGGAGATCTACCTCCACCGGGTCTTTACGATCGATTCCTGCGTGAGGTCGAACTCCCCTTAATCGCGATCACCCTGGCTGCAACACGCGGGAACCAGCTCAAAGCAGCAGATCTTTTGGGCATTAACCGGAATACGTTGCGAAAGAAGATCCGAGAGCTTGACATACCCGTCACACGCGGCAAGAAACTGATGTAGAATGGCAACAGTAGCTTTCGAGGCTACCGGCATCAGGTGAGACCAGCAGGCACGTCTAACGTGACAGGGATCGACGCAAATCCAAGTGAGACCAACTCGCTTGCCGCTCCGAAGGGTCGGCAGAGCTTTTGGTCCTTGACGGCAGGATCACGCTTTGGCCACGTGATCCTCGGTTTAGTCTTGCTTGGCCCGGTCGTCGTAGCCGTTAACTACTTCTTAATTGGGGCCGGACCGGTCAGCGAAACCACACGAACGGTCGTGTTTCTTCTTAGCCTTAGTTACGTCCTGATGCTCGCCGCTGTCGTCGGCGTGCGGCTTTCTTCAGTCGTCATGGCGCGACGAAGGCGCTCGGTTGGGTCACAGCTCCATGCGCGGCTTGCTGGCATGTTCGCTCTGGTGGCCCTAACTCCCACCGTGGTTGTCGCTGTGTTTGCGACCTTGATGGTGAATTTTGGTATCGAACGTTGGTTTTCCGAAAGGGTAGGGAGTGTTGTCAGAAACTCCCTGATCACCGCAGAAGCCTACGAACGCGAGCATCTCAGCGTCCTCGTGCGAAATGTCGAACTGATGCAGCGCGAGCTGAACGAAGCCGCAGGGCGCCTGACCCCCAATGAGATGCGCGATTATGTGCGTGAGCAGTCGATCGCGCGAAATCTTGACGAAACATACCTGTTTTCATCGGAGTTCGAGATCCTCGCACGTGGTGAGTTTAGCTATCTCTTCGGCTTCGAGGAGCCAACTCAGGAGCAACTTGACCGCGCCAGAGCCGGCGAAATGGTCCTGATCGATGACAACCTGAATGGGGAAATCCGGGCGCTGGTCCATCTGAGCCGTTTCCAAGACGCGTTTCTATACGTCACGCGGGATGTGCAGGGCGAGGTTCTTCGCCTGTTGGATGAAACTCGGGAGACCGTCCAGTTCTATGAACAACTCGGCGAAGAACGCGATGATCTTCTGATAAACTATGCTGTTCGCTATCTAGCCGTTTCTTTGCTGATGATCCTGTGTGCGATCCTCATGGGGCTTTGGTTCGCCGAGCGGTTGGCGCGCCCCGTTGGTCGGCTCGCTGGCGCGGCGGATGCAATTGGGCGTGGAAATCTGAACGTTCGGGTCGCAGAAGGCAAAGAGTCCGATGAGATTACGCTGCTCAGCCGTGCCTTCAACCGAATGACGTCGCAGGTGAAAGACCAACGCGACGCTTTGATCCGAGCGCGTGATGATACCGAACGGCGCCGCCACTTCATCGAGGCGGTCCTCTCGGGTGTTACGGCTGGCGTGATCGGCCTCGACGCAAAAGCTCGGATCGAATTGATTAATGATGCCGCCGTCGAAATGCTCGAGGTGAATGCCCTCGACGTCTATCGCGAAAAGCTTGCCGAAGTGCAGCCCGCGTTCGCCGAGTTGGTTGATCGGGCGACGAGCAACCCACGCGACATTACCCGCGGCGAGGTTCGAGTAACCCTACGAGGCGAACTCCATGAATTTTTGGTACAGATCGCCCCAAAATCCATGGAGAACCTAAACGAAGGCTTCGTGCTAACGGTCGACGATGTCACCGCGTTGGTCTCCGCCCAACGGATGGCTGCTTGGGGGGATATCGCGCGACGGATCGCGCATGAGATCAAAAACCCACTTACCCCAATCCAACTCTCCGCCGATGGCATGCGTCGCAAATACGTCCAACGGCTCGGCGAAGACGGGGCCCGCTTTGAGCAGTACATCGACGTGATCACGCGGCAAGCAGGTGACATCCGGCGAATGGTGGACGAGTTCTCCCGCTTCGCGCGCCTTCCAGAGCCAGAGATGAAACTCGAAGATCTACGCGAGCTGATTTCTCAAGCATTGGTGCTGCAGCGTGAAGGTCGCCCGGAGATCACTTTCATAGCTCAGATGCCAGAAACCCCAACCCAGATTCTGTGCGACAGAGGCCTGATCAACCAGTGTTTGGTTAACTTGCTCGAGAATGCGGCAGACTCTGTATCAACCCGAGTCGAGAGTAAGGCTGAGCCGACGGGTCGGATCATCGTTGATGTAGCAGCCGATGATCGCGGGTACCGCATCTCTGTCATCGACAATGGACAAGGCCTGCCGCGTGAGAACCGGCAAAGGCTGACCGAGCCATATGTGACGCACCGTGCCGGAGGAACGGGACTGGGCTTGGCGATCGTATCGCGCATTCTCGAGCAGCACGGCGGCGACTTGGTGTTGGGGGATGCAGATGGGGCTTTTGATCAAACCGGGGCGCGGGTCGAACTGCGTCTCCCGCGCCCAGCAGAAGGCGCATCTACAGAGGAAGAAGAGTAGCGATGTCAGACATTCTTGTTGTCGACGATGAAGCCGATATCCGGGACTTGATCTCGGAACTGCTCGAGGAGGAAGGCTATACAGCCCGCTCCGCACATGATGCGGACACTGCATTCACTGCAATTGAGGCGGCACCCCCCGATCTCATCATCCTGGATATCTGGCTTCAGGGCAGTCGGATGGACGGGATCGAGATTCTGAAGTCGGTGAAACGAGACAATCCTGGAATCCCAATCGTGATAATCTCTGGTCATGGCAACATTGAGCTTGCGGTCGCGGCCGTAAAGCAGGGTGCTTATGACTTCATCGAAAAGCCCTTCAACATCGACCAGCTGCTCGTCGTGATTGGCCGCGCGTTGGAGGCGAGTCGGCTTAGGCGTGAGAACGCTCGGCTGAAGATGGCGAGCGAAGGCGCATCTGACATCATCGGCTCATCATCGGCCATAGCTGCCCATCGCCAGCGTCTGGAACGGGTCGCTCGCGGTGGAAGCAGGGTCTTGCTGACCGGCGGACCAGGAGCAGGCAAGGAGATATCTGCACGTTTCATCCATCGGCTTTCGAGCCGCGCAGATCAGCCTTTCGTCGTCGTAAACGCGGCCTCGATTGATCCCGACAGGATGGAAGAGACGCTGTTTGGCTCTGAAGCGGAGGGAGGCACGCGCCCCGGTCTCTTCGAACGGGCACATAGTGGAACGCTGTTCATCGACGAAGTGGGTGAAATGCCTCAGGGCACCCAGTCAAAAATCCTCCGTGTTCTTCTGGATCAGGCATTTACGCGTCTTGGCGGACAGGCGACTGTTCGCGTTGATGTGCGGGTTATCAGCGCGACAAATCGAGATCTTCAGGCAGAGATCGAAGCTGGCCGGTTCCGGGAAGATCTGTATCACCGCCTGAATGTGGTACCGATCGATGTTCCAACCCTTGAGGCGCGCCGGGAGGATATTCCCGAGCTCGCTGGCCACTTCTTGTCTTTGTTCGCACAGCAGCAAGGATTGCCGCGCCGAGATCTATCACCCGGTGCAATCGCATCGATGCAAACCCGATCTTGGCCTGGTAACGTGCGCGAACTGCGCAACCTGATTGAACAGGTCCTCATCCTCGGGGACCAGCGAGAGCCGATCGAGGCCGAAGAACTCCCTTCCCGTGGAATTGATACCGCAAGCGAAACGGGTCTCAGCGGCGTTATGAACTTGGTTGCGAGCCTCCCATTACGCGAAGCACGTGAACTTTTCGAACGTGAGTATCTGATCGCCCAGATCAACCGGTTTGGCGGCAACATCTCCAAGACGGCTAGCTTTGTGGGGATGGAACGCTCAGCCCTGCACCGAAAGCTGAAGATGCTGGGCGTCGTGACCACATCGAAAAGCGGCATCCGAGTGGCCGTCGCTGGAGAGGAAGATGAAGCGGTCGCCGAGGACGATCTATGAAAATAATCGTCTGCGGGGCAGGGCAGGTGGGGCACCAGATTGTCCGCCATCTATCGAGCGAGGGGAACTCGGTCACGGTGATCGACCACAATCCTGCGCTGGTACGACAGATGACCGACCAACTCGACGTCTCAGGTGTCTCCGGATTTGCATCCCGGCCGGACGTTTTGGCCCGCGCAGGGGCACGAGACGCCGACATGCTGATCGCCGCGACCTCCATGGACGAAGTGAACATGGTGGCCTGTCAGGTTGCGCACTCGGTCTTCGATGTGACCACCAAGATCGCGCGCATTCGGACCGAGAGTTATCTCGAGGCTGAATGGTCGGATCTTTTCAGGCGTGACCACATGCCGATCGATGTCGTGATCTCGCCCGAGGCGGAAGTCGCCCGCGTGGCGCTCAGAAGACTGGCCTCGACCGCCTGCTTTGATATTGAGCCCTTCTTGGACGGCAAAGTTGACTTGGGCGGTATCCGGCTAGATGACACATGTCCGGTTCAAAACACGCCATTGCGGCAACTCTCTGAGTTGTTCTCAACCCTGCGAGCGATCGTGGTCGGCATTCGGCGAGATGGTAAGCTCTTTAGTGCCAATGCTGACGATCAGGTTTTTGCGGGTGACGAGATCTACTTCATCACCGCGCATGAAGATCTTGACCGAACAGTTGGCATTTTTGGCAAAGAGAACCAGCGCGCCAGTAGGGCGGTTATTGTAGGCGCTGGGAATGTCGGCCTTAAGGTCGCGCAAGAGATCGAGAAGATCCAAGGCATGCGAGCCAAGATCATCGAGCTGGATCGCGAACGCGCCGAGTACAGCGCCGACTTATTACAGCGGACAATTGTCCTGCACGGAAACGCGCTGAAAGCCGAGTTGCTCGCCGAAGCGGGTGTTGAGAACGCGGATGCAATTGTGGCCCTGACGGACGACGCGCGTACAAACTTGCTTTCATGTGCGTTGGCAAAAGAAACTGGCACCCAGATCGCCGTCGCTCTCTCCAACGATTCAGTCTTCGAGCGCGTTGCAGGTTCGATCGGGATTGACGCTTTGATCAATCCACGCTCAACAACCGTGTCGTCAATCCTACGCCACGTGCGTAAAGGTCGGATCAAAGCTGTCTACTCGATCGGGGCAGGGGAAGCTGAGGTGATCGAGGCGCAGGTCATGGCAACCTCTCCAATTGCTGGAAAGCGGATCCGTGACATCAAGTTTCCATCCGGCTCGATTGTCGGCGCGATCCTGGTGGACGGGAAATTAGTCATGCCGACAGGCGACACCGAAGTTCGGGTCGGCAACGTGTTGGTTGTGTTTGCCGAACAGAGTGCGGTGCGGGGGGTCGAACAGCTCTTCCGGGTCAGCATGGAATTCTTCTGAGAATGGCTTTCCTTCGACTGCCAATCCTTCCAATGCTGGTTGGGTTCCTCGCAATTGTGATGTTGATCCCAGCGGTTAACGCGTCTTTTCAGGAGGAATGGCGGATCGCCCGTGCATTTCTTCACGCGGCCATCTTCACTGGCGTTTCAGCCGCTGTTCTAACTTTGCTTCTTTCTTCTCGGCGTGAGGTTACTGCCCAGCGCGAGCTTACCGCGCTTCTTCTCTGCTGGCTTTTCGTACCCGCTTTTGCTGCGATTCCAGTCGTCCGATTAGAGCCAACGCTTGGCGCGGTCGGCGCATGGGTTGAGATGGTTCTGAGCTTCACCACCACCGGAGGGAGCCTTTTCGCGGATTTGAGATCCGTGCCAGACGCCATCCACTTGTGGCGCGGAATCGTCGGCTGGACCGGAGGGTTAGTGACGCTGATCGCGGCCTATGTGATCATGTCGCCCCGGCGGCTAGGTGGTTTCGAGGTTGACGCTGCCAGCCCGCGGAGTACGGGTATGATCACAGCGGGACAAACCGTGGCACTTGCGGCGTCGACAGCACCTATCGACGCGCGCTTAGTCCGAGCAATCCGAACGGTCTTCCCGGTCTATGTGGGGCTGACAGCGGGGCTTGCGCTTGTTCTCTCCAGCCTCGGGGAAAGCGGTCTTTACAGCAGCGTCCACGCAATGTCCGTCATGGCAACAAGTGGCATCTCGCCAGACCCTAAGGGTATCGCAGGCACGGGCAGCATCGCGGCGGAGGTTGTGATCGCTGTTTTCCTCGTGTTGGCTGCGAGCCGAATTCTCTACTTCAACGCAAGCGAAACCGGTCAGATCCGTCGGTGGCAAACGGACCCAGAGTTGAAGCTGATGGCCTGGCTGGTCGGGCTTGCCACTTTTGCATTGTTCGCTCGGCATTGGCTTGGTGCACTTTCGGTAGATGTGTCTGAAAGCCTACCAAACGCCCTTGCAGCATTATGGGGAACGGTCTTCACTACGCTCTCTTTTGTTACAACAACCGGCTTTGAAAGTGCTTTCTGGGAGACCGCCCGGACATGGAGCGGCCTGGAGAACCCCGGATTACTCCTCTTAGGACTATGCGCTGTCGGTGGCGGAGCGGCGACGACGGCTGGCGGGATTAAGCTCATACGAGCGTATGCATTGATCCGCCATGGGATGCGTGAGGTTCAACGGATCGCTCAACCGGATTCAGTGATCGGTCTGGGCGCCGATATGCGCAGTATTACACGGCAAGGTGCTGTCATCGCTTGGACGTTCATCATGCTCTACTTCATCGCCCTCATGTTCGCGATCATCGGCCTAACAGCGAATGGCATGCGCTTTGAGAACGCTTTGGTCGCGGCAACCGCCGCGATATCAAATACCGGCCCAATCTTTCCAATTCTCAGCTCCGATCAGTCAGCCTTTGCCGATCTGAGCCGAAATGCTCAGATCGTTCTAGCCCTTGCTGCCGTTGCTGGTCGGATAGAAATGTTGGCACTCGTCGCTATCTTTAACATCGAAACGTGGCGTCAATCGCTCGATGCGACCAAAAATCACTGGTAATGCTGGTCCCTAGCGACCACTCTAATAACAGGCGGCACTGTGGCGCCCACATAACGGCTGCGAAAAAGGAAAACAGATGGCCGAGAGCAAACAAAACCTGCAAGACAGTTTCCTCAATCACGTCCGCAAACAAAAGATACCGGTTACCGTGTTCTTGGTTAACGGTGTAAAGTTGCAAGGTGTGATCACCTGGTTTGACAATTTCTGTGTGTTGTTACGACGCGATGGTCAATCTCAACTTGTCTACAAACATGCGATTTCAACGATCATGCCAGCGCAACCGTTCAGCCTCTATGAAGGTGACGGAGAGTAAAGCCGGGGCAGGGGCTCGATCGCGTTGAGCCGTTGTTTCGTTCTAAGCCCAGATCTGCGTGGCATTTCCAGTCGTGAACCAGAACAACGCCTTGAAGAGGCGGTGGGGTTGACGCGCGCGATCGACTTAGATGTCGTCGCGACTGAGAGCATTGCTCTCGACAAGCGTCACCCAGCGACGTTTTTTGGCAGCGGGAAAGTCGAGGAAATCGGCGCTCGCGTCTCAGATGCTGACGCCGATTTAGTCATCATCAATTCGGCACTGAGCCCAGTTCAGCAGAGAAACCTCGAGCGGGAGTGGAAGGCCAAGGTGCTCGATCGGACGGGTCTGATTTTAGAGATTTTTGGCCGGCGAGCACAGACACGCGAAGGCGTTATGCAAGTTGATCTGGCGCATTTATCATTCCAGAAATCCCGCCTGGTTCGAAGTTGGACACACCTTGAGCGCCAGCGTGGTGGTGCCGGCTTCATGGGCGGGCCAGGTGAACGACAGATTGAGTCCGATCGCCGCATGATCGACGAGAAAATCACGCGGCTCCGTCGTCAGCTCAACAAGGTCGTCCAAACACGGACCCTGCACCGGAAAGCACGCAAGAAAGCACCATTTCCTGTTGTCGTGCTGGTTGGCTACACCAATGCCGGAAAGTCGACTTTGTTCAACAATCTCACACAGGCTAATGTGAAGGCAGAAGACATGCTCTTCGCAACGCTGGACCCGACAATGCGTGAGATCAGACTGCCTTCAGGCCGAACGGCGATTTTGTCTGATACAGTTGGCTTCATCTCTGATCTTCCCACTGAGCTGGTCGCTGCGTTTCGAGCGACACTAGAGGAAGTTCTAGAAGCAGATCTCATCCTTCATGTCCGAGACATCTCAAGCCCAACCAGCGATGCCGAAGCGCGAGATGTTGACGAGGTCCTAGGCAAACTGGGTGTCCACGATGATGCAGCCAGATTCGAAGTTCTAAACAAAATCGATTTGTTGTCTGAGCCGTTGACGGCATTAGAGACCAAGACGCAAGAGTCTGCTGACCGGCTGCAAGTCTCAGCGAAAGACGGCAGTGGCTGCCCAGCACTCCTGACAGCGATCGAGAATGCGATCTATCCTGACAGCTCAGAAGTGACTTTATCCCTGATGTACAGTGATGGCGCAGCTCTCGCGTGGCTCTACGAACGCGGGCTTGTGCTAGATCGAAAGGATTGCAGCGATCGAATTGAGATAAGCGCGGAGCTAACCGTCAAAGAGCACGCTCAATTCAGGAAAAACTTCAAAGGCAGCTCGCATCTATGGTAATTACTTAACATAATTACCATTCCGGGTTTATGATCTGCAACCGCAACACTGAAG
Organism: Pseudomonadota bacterium; assembly: GCA_039185285.1. Taxonomy (GTDB): domain Bacteria; phylum Pseudomonadota; class Alphaproteobacteria; order Rhodobacterales; family Rhodobacteraceae; genus Thermohalobaculum. Next base: position 650 of record JBCDAQ010000044.1, on the reverse strand, counting down.
TATCTCTCTTAAGCAAAACACGAATCTCACTCCGCTGATCAACGACAAAAGACCTGGGTCAGCGGACGGGGTGTCGAAAGTGCCTTAGCGATCCACCAGACCTCTCTTGAGCGGCCTAAACTTTCTTCACCTACGGGCGTCCTGGAGGCAAACACACAAAAGAAAACGGTGTCGCCAGCTCGCGTCTTGATAACCGTGGCCAATCGCCAAACAGTTACGGCGCAGGTGCTCGCCGACGGTCTTTCCTTGATCTTGTGGACGATCACGACCCGGGCTTTAGCCCTGCCCTTGCGAAGTAGTGGAACATCTGACCGGTTGATCTGAAAGCGGACCGAGCGTAACAGATCAGAGGCGCCAGCGGCTGGATGAAAGACTTCGGAAGACGCCTCTTAGTTTGGCTACGCTGGCACGATCGCCGCGACAGAAGACAGGTTAAACCTGCGCTAATGCCTGGATTGGTCGGATAAAAAAGCGAGGATCACCAGCACTGAACGACACAGATCACGTCGGCTTTCTGCGGTACGATCGCGTCAGTTCAACAAGGGTTTCGCACCCTTCAAAAGCTACCAAAACTCAACTCGATAATAGATTCGGTTAACTTATAGTTAATCTTCTGCTTGCGGCGGCGAGACATCCGAGATTCAATCATC
>JBCDAQ010000043.1:0-23995 GCA_039185285.1 Pseudomonadota bacterium | reverse complement strand
GGGGTCTATTTCATCATGATCACCTTGGCCTTTGCGCAGATGATCTACTACTTCGCGATCTCCTTTCCGACCTATGGCGGTGAGGATGGACTGGCGATCTACTTCCGAAATGAGCTGCCGGGTGTCGATACCTCTGATGCGTTGGGCTTCTTTGGGATTGCGCTGGCGCTTCTGCTGGCCTCACTGTTCATCAGCTGGCGGCTGATTGGCTCGCGGTTTGGCGCAGCACTGGTCATGGCGCGGATGAATGAGACGCGGCTGGCAACGGCGGGGATCGAGCCCTTCCCGGTGAAGCTGACCGCGTTTGTCATCTCGGCGATGATCACGGGGCTGGCAGGCGCGCTCTATGCCGATTGGAACAACTCGGTTGGCACGAACATGCTGAGCTGGCAGCTCTCGGGCGAGATCATGGTGATCGTGATCCTGGGCGGGGTCGGGCGGCTGTTTGGGCCGCTGGCCGGGGCGATCCTGTTCGTGGGGCTGGAGACGCAGATCGGGTCTGCGACTGAGCATTGGCAGCTCTTCCTCGGTCTGATCCTTCTCACAGTGGTGCTCTTTGCCCGCGGTGGCTTGATCGGCGCCCTGGCGGGGAGGGCGCGGCATGTCTGAACCCGTGTTGCAGATCGAGGGCTTGAGCAAATCCTTCGGTGCGCTCAAGGCGACCGATGCGGTGAGCCTCGATCTTAGGCCCGGAGAGATCCATGCCCTGATCGGCCCAAATGGCGCGGGAAAGACCACGCTGATCGGTCAGATCGCCGGTGGGATCGCGCCGGATGCTGGGCGGATCGTACTGGGAGGCGAGGACATCACCCGCCTCTCGATTGCGGCCCGGGCGCGGAGGGGTCTGGGGCGGACCTTCCAGATCTCCTCCCTGGGCATGGATCTGACCGCGCGGCGCAATGTGATGATCGCGGCGCAGGCACTGCAAGGCTCCTCGTTTCGGTTCTGGCGATCTGTGCGCAGGGATAGCGCCCTGGTCGCTGCCGCCGATGAGGCTCTTGCAGCGGCGGGTCTGCCCGAGCGTGCCGGCATACCCGTCGCCGAACTCAGCCATGGCGAGCGCCGCCAGGTGGAGCTCGCCTGTGCGCTCGCCCTGAAACCCCGCGCGCTTCTGCTGGATGAGCCGATGGCGGGCTTGGGGACCGAGGGCACGCAAGCGATGACCACCTTCCTCGATGGTCTGCGCGCCGAGGTCCCAATCCTGTTGGTCGAGCACGATATGGACGCAGTGTTCCAACTGGCCGACCGGATCTCGGTCTTGCTCTATGGCCGGATCATCGCCTCGGGCACGGTCGATCAGATCCGCGCCGACGCCCAGGTCCGCGACGCTTATCTGGGGGAGCCCGCCTAATGTTGGAAGTCCAAGGCATCTCGGTCTTCTACGGCGCGAGCCAGGCGGTGTTCGATGTCTCGCTCTCCGTCACCTCGGGCGAAGCTGTGGCGCTGATGGGGCGCAATGGGATGGGCAAGACGACGACGATCCGGGCGATCTGCGGGCTCTCGCCAGCGGCCACCGGTGCGATCCGGTTCGAGGGTGCCGAGATCGCGCGCCTCCCCTCCCACCGTGTGGCGCAGCGTGGCGTTGGGCTGGTGCCTGAGGGGCGGCGGTGTTTCCCAAACCTCACTGTCGCGGAGAACCTGATCGCCACCGCACGGCCCGGCCGTTGGACGGTCAACCGAGTGACAACGCTCTTTCCCCGCCTCGGCGAGCGGGCTGGGCAAATGGCCTCGACCCTCTCGGGCGGGGAGCAGCAGATGCTGGCCATCGGGCGGGCGCTGATGACCAACCCGAAGCTCTTGATCCTGGATGAGGCGACCGAGGGTCTGGCCCCTGTGATCCGTCAGGAGATCTGGGCCGCGATCCGGGCACTCAAGGCCGATGGGCTCGCTCTGCTCATCGTTGACAAATCCCTCGCCGAGCTTGCGGCCATCGCTGATCGGTGCACGGTGCTGGAGAAGGGCAACAGCGTTTGGAGCGGTACTCCGGACGCGCTGACGACTGATCTTCGTACCCGATATCTGGGGGTCGGCTGATGGCCTTTATCCAACTCACCGATCTGCATTTCGTCCCGCCGGGGGAGGCGCTTTTCGACCTCTCGCCTGTCGAGCGGCTGACGCCCGCGATTGATCTCATCAATCGGGAGCACAAGGATGCTGCGTTTCTGTTGATCACCGGCGATCTGGTCCATCGGGGGGAGGAGGCGGCGTATCGCCTCCTGGCCACGCTGCTCGCCTCCTGCGAGACCCCGGTGCATCTCATGCTGGGTAATCACGACAGCCGAGAGGCCTTTCGCGCGGTCTTCGACGCGCCTGTCGAGCCGGAGGGGTTCGTGCAGTTCGTGGCCTGGGATGGCGAGACGCCGGTGATCTGCCTCGACAGTTTGATCGACCTCCCCGACCGCTCGGACGGGACGCTCTGTGAGGCGCGGCTGGATTGGCTGTCTCGGCAGATCTCGGAGCTGCCTGCCGGGCAGCCTTGGATCCTGGCCCTGCATCATCCGCCGATGTCGGTGGGGCTGCCAAACATGGATCGGATCAGCCTGGGCAATGGCGATCAGCTCTTTGAAGTTCTGGCACCGAACCCGCCCGCGATGATGCTGCTCGGCCATGTGCATCGCCCGATCCATGGCACTTGGCGAGGCATTCCGTTCCACATCCAACGGGGCGTGAACCATCAGGTCACCTACCAGGCCCAGTCGGGGTCGGGGTTGATGTTCCAGGACGAGCCGCCCGAGTTCTCGATCATCACAACAACGCCGGATGGCCCGCTCATCCACTCCAGAGGCTATATGTCCGAAGGCCCGGCTTTCCTGAAATTCTGAGAGAGCCAGTGCTGAAAAGCGCGGTGGAAGCGCCAGTAGCCCCGCTCCGTCACCTTCAGATGCGGCTTGGTCAGATCATGCAACTCCGGCAGTTTGTGGAACGGCACATTGGGATAGGCGTGGTGCTCCGCATGATAGGGCATGTTCCAGGCAAGCCAGCGGACCAGTTGGCCGGTGTAGGTCGTGCGGGTGTTCTCAAACATATTCGCCACATGCGGGCAGCGGCCATGTTCGGCCATCAGGTAGAGGCGCAAGAACGGCTGGCCGAGCAGCATTGGCACAATCCAGCACCAGATCAGCCAGGTCGCGCCTGCGGCCAGACCCGTGACGGCGATCGCTGCATAGATCGCCAGCATCCACTGCGCCTCATTGCGCACACGGGCATGGGCCGAGGTAGGGAGCCAAAGGGCTTTCGCGCGACCCAACGCGTTATCGATGACCGTTCTCAGGTGAAACTGCCAGACCGGCAGACCAGACAGATAGGCGAGGTAGCCGTCCCAATCCTCTGGCGGATCCCCTTCCAGTTCCGGATCACGGGCCGGATCATGGGTATGCTTGTGGTGAGCGAGGTGGAAGTAACGAAACCACTCCGGCGGTAAACAGATCACAAGGCCAACGAGCCGCCCGGACCAGGTGTTCAGCGCCTCGCTGGCGAAGGGCGTGCGATGAACAGTCTCGTGCAGCAAGGTGAAGAGGAAGACCAGCAAGATCCCCTGCACCACCAGAAGCACTGGCCAGCCGGGCACCCCTGCCATTATCGCCACGCCAAAACCAGCGATCAGACCGAGATGGAGGCTAAGATGGATCACCCCCGGCAGATCCCGCCTCTCGGTCAGGACAAGGCGTTGGTCGCTGGTGAGACCGGCGAGGAAGGCCTTGTGGTCCATCTCGCTCATCCTTTGCCCCGGAACTTGGCCAAGAGCTGATCGACCGCACGGTCGGGCGTGATCTCGCCTGCATCGACGGCTTGTTCAAGCCCCGGTAGAGCTGCGGAGACTGTTGGATCGGTCACCACCATCTCGACCGCTGCCCGCTCCAGCGCCCGACCGAGCCAGAGGCGGGCTTGCTCTGCTCGGCGGGTCTGATGCCAGCCTTCGGATTTGCGCCAATCCGCAAGCTCCTGGATCGCCGCCCAGATCTCGTGCAGGCCCGTGCCGGTGAGCGCTGAGGCCATCAGAACCTTTGGAAAGCTCTCGGGGTCCCAATCGCGTTTGCGCATCAGGCGCAGCGCGCCGGAGTAATCGCTTTGGGTCGCCCGGGCGATGGCGGCGAGATCGCCATCGGCCTTGTTCACAACGATCAGGTCCGCGATCTCCATGATGCCGCGTTTAACGCCTTGCAACTCATCGCCACCGGCGGGTGCGAGGAGGAGGGTAAAGATATCCGTCATCTCCGCCACCATCGTCTCGGACTGACCGACACCGACGGTCTCGACCAGGACGACGTCGAAGCCTGCCGCCTCGACCAGGCGGATCGTCTCGCGCGTGCGCCGGGCGACACCACCCAGCTCGGACCGGCTGGGCGAGGGGCGGATGAAGGCATTGGGGTGGCGGGAGAGCTGCTCCATCCGCGTCTTGTCGCCCAGGATCGAGCCGCCTGAGAGGGTTGAAGACGGATCGACCGCCAGGACGGCGACGCGCAGGCCTTGGCCGACCAGTTGCATCCCCAAGGCCTCGATGAAGGTCGATTTGCCAACCCCTGGCGTGCCGGAGAGGCCGACCCGCAGGGCAGCCTTCGGCCCAACAGATCCATGCGTGCCAATCCGCTCGAACAGTTCCGCCGACTGCGCCCGGTGGTCCGGCCGGGTCGATTCGACCAGGGTGATCGCCCGGGCCAGCGCCCGGCGCTCGCCCGCCATCACGCGGCTCGCCAAGGCGTCGATCGCACTCGCGGTTTGAAGATCGTTGGCCACGCGGTTGCCTCTCACTTCGTGACGTGTCAGGGCCCGAGATTCGGTTTATATAACGTGAAGAGGTCTGCAAAGAGCGGAGAGACAGCGGATGCGGTTCAAATTGTTTGGACTATTGGGGGTTTTGGCAGTCGCCCTGTCGGGCGTGGCTCACGGTGTCGGCAATCAGACCCGTCAAATCGACAATGTCTACGACATCTATTTGGGCGGTATCTGGATCGCCGAAATGAAGATCGATGCAGAGATCGGGCGGCTCAACTACCGCGCGGCTGCCGCCCTACAAACCAAAGGGATTGTTGCGGTCCTCTACAAGGCAAGCTTTGAGGCCGAAGCTGAGGGGCGGGTGGTGCAAGACCGTCTCGCCACCTCGCATTTTATGGCTGACAGCCGCAGCAAGAAGAAGAACCAGTTTGTCGAAGTTCGATATCGCAATGGTCGTCCCGACGGCTTGAAAGCTGTGCCGGAGTTCGATCCCCGGCCTTGGGAGATCGACCCGAAGGCCCAGTCCAACACAGCAGATCCGCTCAGCGCTGCCTTGGGTGCGCTGACCCCGGCCCCGGGCACACCGCTTTGCAATCGCCAGGTCGATGTCTTCGACGGGCGCAAACGCTATGCGGTGAAGATGATGGCGCCAGAAGAGGTCAACGGCCTGATCCGTTGTCAGGCGGTCTACAAACGGATCGGCGGCTTCAAGCCCAAGCATATGGCAAAGCCGGACTATCCCCTCACGCTCTGGTTCGAGCCGACCGCCGAAGGCGGCCATCGCATTCAGAAGGCAGTGGGCGACACCCCGATCGGTGTTGCGGTCATCCGCCAGCGTAAAGAGAGCTGAGCCCACTTCGCAAACCGACGCGGGGCGGATAAGTCAAGCTCTATGAGCCTGCCGCGCCTTCCCATCGATGATGCTTTGCCTGCCCTTCTGAGCGCGCTTGCCGAGGGATCGAACGCGGTTCTGACCGCCCCGCCGGGTGCGGGCAAGACAACCCGTGTACCGCCTGCACTGAGCGGGGCGGATTGGGCAACTGGCAAGATCCTGATGCTGGAGCCCCGGCGCCTGGCCGCACGTGCAGCAGCCGAGCGGATCGCGGCAGAGCGGAGGGAACGCCCCGGCGCCTCAGTCGGCTATCGGGTCCGGGGGGAGAGCAAAACGGGCAGCCAGATCGAGGTCGTGACCGAGGGCATTCTGACCCGGATGCTGCAAAGCGATCCGGAGCTTTCCGGCATTTCAGCCGTTCTGTTCGACGAGATCCATGAACGCTCGATCCATTCCGATCTGGGCCTCGCCCTGGCTTTGGAGGTGCAGGAGGCCTTGCGCCCGGATCTCAAACTCCTCGCCATGTCGGCAACGCTGGAGGCCGGGCGGATCGCCGCACTAATGGGCGACTGCCCGGTCATTGAAAGCCAGGGGCGGATGTTTCCGGTGGAGACCCGCTGGCTCGAGGCCCCTTGGCGCCGGCCCCGACAGAGAGGCCCCCGATTGGAAGAAGCGGTCGCGGATCTCATTCGCCAAGCGGTTGGCGAGACCGATGGGGATGTTCTGGTATTTCTCCCTGGAGCGGGGGAGATCGAACGGACGGCGACGATGTTATCGGCCGGTTTTCAGGACATTGATGTCTGCCGCCTCTACGGCGCGCTGCGCTTTGCGGAGCAACAACGCGCCCTAGCCGCTGGCCCGCGTCGCAGGATTGTCCTTTCAACCGCGATTGCTGAAACCTCGCTGACCGTCGAAGGGGTTCGAGTGGTCGTTGATGCGGGTCTCGCCCGCCGGGCCCGAGTAAACCCGGCGACCGGCATGTCACAGCTCGTCACGACGCCGGTCAGCCGAGCGGAAGCCGACCAGCGCCGGGGTCGAGCCGGACGAGAGGCCCCCGGGATCTGCTATCGGCTTTGGGCTAAGGGCGAGGAAGGGGCTCTGCCAGCCTTCGCACAGCCGGAGATCCTCGAAGCAGATCTGGCGCCGTTGGCCCTAGAGCTCGCTCTCTGGGGTGTCGAGGACCCCGGCGATCTCGCTTTTATTGACCCGCCACCTGACGCTGGACTGGCCGAGGCACGGAAGCTATTGAACCATCTGGGTGCGCTTGAAGGAGCACGGATTACCGAGCACGGCAAAACCCTCGCCCGGACGCCCACGCATCCGCGGCTGGCTCATATGTTGGCTGTCGCCGGAGAGCAGGAGGCGCTGGGCACAGCGGCTGAGATCGCGGCTTTGCTGGGCGAGCGCGATCCGCTCCGCGGTTCAGGCCGCGCCCCAGTTGACCTTACGCTGAGGCTCCGCGGGCTGGCGGATCCCGGACGATTAGAGCAGGAGACCCCGCATCGGATCGACCGCGGCGCGGTAAAGCGGCTTCGGGCGGAGGCCGCGCGCATGGGTGGCGCGAAATCACCCTCCGATCCAGCAGCAGCCGGCACGTTGCTCGCGCTCGCTTATCCCGACCGAATCGGGGTGCGCCGGAAAGGGGATGCGCCTCGGTATCTCCTCTCCGGTGGGCGGGGGGCGGTTCTGCCTGCGGGCGATCCGCTGGCGGGGCAGCGCTTGATTGTGGCAGCGGACCTCGAAGACACGGGCCGGGAGGCGACAATCCGATTGGCCGCAGCGATCTCGGAGGCTGATCTACGCCGTGCCCACAGGGATCAGATCCATTGGGTCGAGACGGCAGAGTGGTCCAAACGCACGCGCCAGGTCGAAGCGCGACGGCGGGAGATGTTGGGCGCCATCGCCCTGACCGATCAGCACTGGCGCGACGTGCCGCCGGAGGTTCTGGGCTCAGCCCTGGCCGATGGTGTGCGCGACCGGGGGTTGGATGCCTTGCCCTGGAGTGCTGGAGCGATTGCGCTGCGCCGTCGCCTCACCTGGGCGCGTGAGGTTGATCCCGACCTGCCCGAGGTCACGGACCCGGCTTTGCTCAACGACCTGGATCAATGGCTGACGCCCCATCTCGCGGGACTCACGCGGATCGAGCAGACGGAGCGTTTGGATCTCCACCAACTTCTAATCGACCGGCTGGATTGGGGCGCACGTCAATCGCTGGACCGGATCGCGCCCGCCAAATTCACGACCCCGCTCGGCAGTGAGGCGCGGATTGACTATGGCGGCGAGGTGCCGAAGATCTCGCTCAGGGTTCAGGAACTCTTTGGCGTGACCGACCATCCGCATGCAGCGGGCCGCCCGCTTTTGATCGAGCTTCTCTCGCCCGCGGGCAGGCCGGTTCAGACCACCCGTGACCTGCCGGGGTTCTGGCAAGGCTCCTATGGCGATGTTGCCAAGGACATGCGCGCCCGCTATCCGAAACACCCTTGGCCTGACGATCCGGCCAACGCCGCGCCAACCCGGCGGGCGAAACCACGCAGGAGCTAGCGCTTGCGAACAGGCATCCGCCGAACTGGTTTCGAGATCAAGCGTGGACTTGAGGGCCACGAAGGCACGGTCGCGCGGGATCGCCGTGGCGAGTTGGTTATCTCGTTGGATTTCGAACTTCTTTGGGGCGTGCGTGATCATTCGGATCGGCAAAGCTATGGCGGCAACATTTTGGGCGCGCGAGAGGCTATTCCCCGAATGCTGGAGCTCTTCGCGCGCCATCGGGTTGCTGCTACTTGGGCGACGGTGGGTTTTCTGTTCTGTCGCGACCGCGACGAGCTGATGGCCAGCTTGCCACCTGAAGAGCAGCGACCGCGTTATGCCAACTCTGCCCTCTCCAACTATCGGTACTTGGACGAGGTCGGCGCAAAAGAAACGGTCGACCCCTATTACTTTGGCGCATCCTTGATCGATCAGATCCAAGCGACACCGCTGCAGGAGATCGGCACCCATACGATGTCGCACTACTACTGTCTCGAACAGGGCCAAAGCATTGAGGCGTTCGAAACCGACCTAAAGGCAGCCCGTCGTCTTGCCCAAGAACGCGGCATCACGCTCCGCTCCATCGTGTTCCCGAGGAACCAGTTCACCACCGCACATCTGGATGTTTGTGCCCGCCAAGGTCTGACGACCTATCGCGGAACGCAGACCTCATGGGCATATGCGCCGAAATCTGGACGTGATGAGACGCTGACACGCCGCGCGACCCGCCTGATCGACCAGCATACTGGGCTTTTAGGTGCACATCTGGCGGAACGCAGCGCAGCGCGCCCAGCGGATGCGCCGGCAAGCCAGTTTCTTCGGCCGTGCGTGGGCCGACTAGCCGCAATCCATCCGTTACATGTTCGCGTGCTCAAGGCATCGATGACCCGAGCGGCAACTGAAGGCTCTGGATTTCACCTATGGTGGCATCCGCATAATTTCGGTCGCGAAATGGAGGCCAATCTCTCGGTTCTCGACGATCTCCTGACCCATTTTAACCGGTTGAGAGAGACGCGTGGTATGCTCTCGCGCAGCATGGATGGGAGCATGGCCGCGTGAGCGAGGGCGAAATCAGCTACAGCATTGAGGGGCTGACCGAGGAACTTTTACAGCTCTACCTCAGCTCAACGATGTCGCGCGCTGAGGGCGGGCGACCCTCGATCGAATGGCGATTTAAGAACAATCCTCTGCCATTTTGCGTGGGCAGGATCGACGGCGAGGTTGTGGGCCTCTCCGCCTATATCCAAACCAAAATGCGGATCGGTGAGGAAACCGGCACGGCGATCCAAGCGGTTGATTCCTACACACCCGAGAAGATGCGCGGGCGTGGGATCTTCACCAAACTAGCCGAAGCTTACCATGCCTATGCTGAAGACGCTGGGATCGATCTTGTTTGGTGCTTTCCAAACCCAGCGGCGGGACGCGTTTGGTACGGCAAGCTCGGCTGGACTGATCTGAATCCCGCGCCGTTTCTGGTAAAACCACTCCGCGCGGGCTACCTCCTGCGCAAGCTGAGGATCCCTTTCGACTTTCCGCTGTCAACCGCGCGCGATCAGGGTCTTGAGCAAACCGATGTGATCGAGGATTGGGTGGATGAGTGTTGGGACAGGTTCGTGCCTACGGCCGAGATCGCGACCCATCGGCATAAGGACTATCTGCGTCATCGATTGCTGGAAGGGCCGCTCGCGGCCAGCTACCGCGTGGTTACCCCTGCACAAGAAGCCTTCGTTGCCACGCGCCGCGCCGACAAGCATGGCGGGAGAATCGGCTATGTGATGGAAGCCTTTGGTCCAGAGACAGCGCTGCGCGAAATCCTCGCCTCGGAGCTAGCTCGCATGCGCGATCTTGGAACCGAAGTCGCTCTTGCTTGGGCCTATCCGTGGCAGGCGAATTACCGCGCGCTCCGGCGAGCGGGCTTCTTCCCACTGCCAGAACGCTTGCGTCCGGTTCAGATCCGACATGGATGCCGACCGATCTCATCACGGTCGGATCGGGCGAAAAACTCTTCAGTTTGGCACCTGAGTTACCTCGATTCCGATACGGTTTGATGATCTTGATCAGAAACTGATAGCGCCTCTAAACACACGTGTTACGCTTTCTGCCTAAAGTATATGCACATACTTGAGTCGGAGAGAATGCCATGAACGAAGCCGTAACCGGGTCTGCGCTGGAGCCTAGCTTCCGCGAGAGCGTCAATATCATGTTCGACCAGGCGGTCCAGTTGATGGACTTGCCCGAAGGTCTGAAGGAGAAAATCAGGGTCTGTAATTCGACCTATACCGTGCTCTTCGGCGTGAAGCTGCGCGGCAAGATCCAGACCTTCACCGGCTACCGCTCGGTGCATTCGGAGCATATGGAGCCTGTAAAAGGCGGCATTCGCTTTGCTTTGGGTGTGCATCAGGATGAGGTCGAGGCGCTCGCCGCACTGATGACTTTTAAATGTTCGCTGGTCGAAGTGCCATTTGGCGGCTCGAAGGGCGGATTGCGCATCGATCCCCGAGAGTGGGACGCCGATGAGATGGAACACATCACCCGACGTTTCGCCTACGAGCTGATCAAGCGCGATCTGATCAATCCATCCCAGAACGTGCCAGCACCGGACATGGGTACGAGCGAGCGGGAGATGGCCTGGATGGCCGATCAATTCGCGCGCATGAACACGACCGAGCTCAACGCCAACGCCTGTGTGACCGGCAAGCCGCTGAACGTGGGCGGGATCCGCGGTCGGGTCGAGGCGACCGGGCGCGGGGTGCAGTACGCACTGCAGGAATTCTTCCGGCATCCTCGCGATGTCTCGCGGACAGCGCTGCTCGGCGGTCTCGGCAACAAGCGGGTGATTGTCCAAGGCCTTGGCAATGTGGGTTATCACGCAGCCAAGTTCCTGGAGGAGGAAGATGGCTGCAAGATCATCGGCGTGATCGAGCGAGACGGCGCGGTCTGGAACGAAGACGGCATGCATGTGGAAGATCTCAAGAGCCACATTGCCGAAACCGGCGGCGTGCAAGGCTTCGCTGGCGGCACCTTCACCGCCCAAGGCGCTGCGGTCCTGGAGCGGGAATGCGATATCCTGATCCCGGCGGCGCTGGAGGGTGTGATCAATCTCGAGAATGCCAGCCGGATCAAAGCACCGCTCATTATCGAAGCTGCAAACGGGCCGGTTACGGCGGGTGCGAACGATCAACTGCGCGATCGCGGTGTCACGATCATCCCGGATCTCTATGCCAATGCTGGCGGTGTGACCGTGAGCTACTTTGAGTGGGTCAAGAACCTCTCCCATATCCGGTTTGGTCGGATGCAGCGGCGCCAGGAAGAAGGTCGCCACCAATTGCTGATCGGAGAGCTGGAGCGCGTGCTTGGCAGCGAATTAGGCGCCGATTTCAAGGCGAAATATCTCAAAGGCGCCGATGAGTTGGAGCTTGTCCGCTCGGGCCTCGATGACACGATGCGCACAGCCTATCAGGTCATGAGCGAGATCTGGAACAGCCGAGACGATGTCCCAGACCTCCGCGTCGCGGGCTACATCAATGCGATTGGCAAAGTGGCGGGCAGCTATATGTCGAAGGGGCTTTAACGCCCCTCACGCCGCTCTGGTTTCGGCTAGTCGTCCGGCAAACCGGGCGATCCGGGTCAAGCTGTCGGTCAACAGATCCTCGGCCACCGTTAGGGCGATCCGGACATGGCCGGATGAGGCTTGGCCGAAGCTCTCGCCCGGCATGACGGCGATCTGCTCCTCCTCCAGAAGCTGGGTGGCGAAGGCTTCACCAGTCAGGCCGCTCTCACGGATATCGAGCATGATATACATGCCCCCTTGCGGTGGAGAGACCCGGAAACCTGGACCGTTGCCCAGTGATTTGAGCGCAACCTCGCGGCGGTGGTGATAGCGCGCGACCACGGCTTCTTCAGCCGCATGTGCCTCGCGGATCGCGAATTCAGCCGCGTCCTGAATGAAGCCTGGCAGGCCGTAATTAGTTGCGATCAGAAGATCGGCGAGGCGTTTTTGCACCGCTTCCGGCGCCACGACCCAGCCCATCCGGCTGCCGGTCATTGCGTGAGACTTCGACAGAGAGTTGATGACCATCACCCGCTCCGCCATGCCAGGCAGATCACGCGCTGAGATGTACTCGCCCTCCCAAATCTGAGTATCATAGACCTCATCCGACAGGATCCACAGATCATGCTCGCGGCAAACAGCCGCCAGCGCCTCCAGCCGGTCGCGGCGGTAGATTGTGCCTGTGGGGTTGTTCGGCGAGTTGATCAGAATGCCACCCGTGTCGGGCCGGATCGCTGCCCGGATGCGCTCGGCATCCGGCTGGAAACCGTCATCTGCGTCACAGACCACTTTGATCGGTTCGATCGAGGCGGCGCGCATCGTCTGCTCATAGGTCGCATAGTAAGGGTCGAGCACGATGCAGGATTGCCCAGGGTCCATTGCCGCGAGCGTCGCAGAATAGAGCGCGGATTGGCCGCCAGGCGTTACGACCACATTGTCTGGACCCGCGGGCGTTGCGGTCCGGCGGGTCACCCTCTCGCCAATCGCCTCACGCAGACCAAAGCTACCCGAGACGGCGGAGTATCCGAGATTACCTGCATCCATCGATGCTTTCATCGCGTCCAGGATCGACGCGTCGGTTTTGATATCGTGGTCCCCGATCGAGAGCATGATCACCCGTCGGCCCGCACGGCGCATTTCCTGCGCCTTGTAATGCACGCCCCAGCCGTCATCCGCGCCCGTGACGATGCCCGCAATACGATCAGACGCCTTCATGGCTGGTCCCCTCTCTGAGATGAAAAGCAGAAGGCCCTCCCCTCGTCGAGGGAAGGGCCTCTTGTCAAGTAGGTGCGTCGTTAGCCCGCGAAACTGATCGGTACGAAACGCAGGTCGCCGTTGGTTTGGATCAAGAAAAGAACCGACTTCCGACCGGCTTCTTTCGCTTCAGCGACCGCGGCGGTCACCGCTTCGGCGGAAGTCACCGGTTCCTGGCCAACTTCAACGATTACATCGCCTGGTTGGATACCTTTGCTGGCCGCAGGGCCCCCTTCGGCGAGATCTGTGATCAGAACACCATTCACTTCATCGCTTATGCCATACTCAGCACGATTGGTGTCGGTGATGCCCGTGATCGAGAAGCCCATCTCTGGCACATCCGTGCTCGCGCCTGCATCGGGCGCAGGCTCAGGCGCCGTAGCACCGCCCGCATCAGCGACCGAGCCTTCGAGGCGGCCAAGATCGACCTTTACCGTGACCGTTTTGCCTTTGCGGAAGACGATGACACGGACGGTTTTTCCCACGGGTGTTTCCGCGACCATCCGGGGCAGATCACGCATCTCTTCAACGTCACGGCCATCGAACTTGAGGATCACATCGCCGGCTTCGATTCCGCCAGCTTGCGCAGGACCACCCGGGGTCACATCGGCGACCAAAGCACCAGCGGCTTTATCGAGGCCGACAGCCTCGGCCATCTCCTCATCAACGACCTGGATCCGAACGCCCAGCCAGCCGCGCCGGGTCTCGCCAAACTCACGCAGTTGAGACACCACACTCTTCGCAAGGTTTGACGGAACTGAGAACCCGATGCCGATGGATCCCCCAGAGGGCGAGATGATCGCTGTATTCACACCGATGACATCGCCATCCATGTTGAAGAGAGGACCGCCCGAGTTCCCTCGATTAATCGCGGCGTCCGTCTGGATGAAATCGTCATAGGGCCCAGCTTGAATATCCCGGTTCCGGGCCGAAATGATGCCCGCTGAGACCGAGCCTCCAAGACCGAAGGGGTTGCCGATTGCTAAGACCCAGTCACCAACGCGGGAGATTGAGCTGTCACCAAACTTCACGAAGGGAAGCGGCCCTGCTGGTTCAACCTTCAGCAAGGCAATATCGGTTTGTGGATCTGTGCCTATCAGCGTCGCCGTGAGCGACTCGCCATTCGGGAAGTTCACTTGGATCTCATCGGCATCCGCGATCACGTGGTTATTTGTCACCACAAAACCATCGGCCGAGATGACAAAGCCTGACCCCAACGATTGAACTTCGCGGGGACCTTGAGGTTGACCTCTGCGATTGAAGAAATCTCTGAACAGATCCTCGAATGGGCTTCCCTCAGGAACCTGAGGGGTTCCTTGTTGCGGGCGCTCTACCGTCTGCGAGGTCGAGATATTGACCACCGAGGGCGACAAACGTTCCGCCAGATCGGCGAAGCTATCTGGTCGTGCATCCGCGAAACGTGCGGTCGCCGCCAAAATGCTCAGCGCCAGCAAGAACATTCCGATGAGCCGAGCGAACGCAACTGTTGGCTCGGTACGGGAAATGGCAAGGGCCTTCATAAGTGACTACTCTCCTCTTTCAGTCAGCCCGTCGCGCGGGCGTTTACACTCCAAAGTGGGGTATCAACGTTGACGCGCAAGCGATCCTGCACAGGACTGATCTACAGACTATCACGTTCACGTGAGGCGAGACTACCACCCGCGTACTGCAATATAGCCGACTGTACCAGCGGCGAGAAACACAAAGCCGAGAACACGGGTATGCTGGGGCTCGACACCCTCCATCGCCGCCATGAGTTCGGGCAGCGATGTGGCAAAAACCGCCAGCGCCAGGCCCTCAATCACCAGTACCAGTGCCAGAGCGGCCAGTAGATCCATGGCTTAGCGCTGAATGGCCTGATCGGACTTCAGGTAGTCGAAGAACTCACTATCCGGGCTGATGACCAAGGTGGAGTTGTTTCCTTTAATCGCGCGCTCATAAGCGGTGAGCGACCGGTAAAAGGCAAAAAACTCCTCGTCGGCACCGAACGCTTGGGCAAAGATCCGGTTCCGTTCAGCATCTGCTTCACCGCGGATGATGTCTGCTTCCCGCTGCGCCTCGGACACCAGTTCGACCGCTTGACGATCGGCGGTTGCACGCACCTCCAAGGCACGTTCCTTACCACGGGCTCGTTCATCTGCCGCTTCGCGTTCCCGCTCGGCGTTCATCCGGCCGAAGGTCGAGGCAAGGTTCTGTTCGGGCAGATCCGCACGTCGGATCCGAACATCGACGATCTCAACACCGAGCACCAACGCTTTAGACCGCGCATCATCTCGGATGCGCTGCATCAGGATCGTCCGCTCCGGAGACAGGATCGTGTCAGAATCGACCTGACCCAGAACCTCCCTAAGCGAGGCGTTTAGGATGCTCTCAAGCCGGTTGCGCGCGGTGAATTCATTTTGGACCGCCTGCCGGAACGCAACCACGTCAGAGATCCGCCAACGGGCGAATGCATCAACGACCAGCCGACGGGCGTTGCGTGGAATGACCTCGAGCTGCGATGTCTCCAGCGGCAAGATCCGGCCTTCGTAGAACGCCACTTCGTCGATGAACGGTGCTTTGAAGTAGAGGCCCGGCTCTGTCGCCACGTCGACAACCTGACCGAAGCGCAGGACGATGGCTTGCCGGCGCTCATCCACCCGAAAGAGGGCCGAGAGCACGAGAACAACGGTCAGACCTAGGAGGACCGCTCCAATAAGGGGCAGAGAACGCATCAGTTCGATCCTCCTTTGCGAAGTTCGTTGAGCGGCAGGTAGGGGACAACGCCCTGACCACCGCCGCTGGATTGCTCATCGATGATGACTTTATCAACGTCTCCGAGTACCCGCTCCATCGTCTCGAGATAGAGACGCTTGCGGGTGACTTCGGGGGCATTGATGTACTCGTTGTAGACCGCCGTAAAGCGCGATGCCTCACCGATCGCCTCGTTGACGACCTGGGCGCGATACGCTTCGGCTTCCTGCTGAAGCTTCGCAACCTCACCACGCGCGCCAGCGAGCGTCTGGTTCGCATAAGCATCCGCCCGGTTTTCTTCCGTCACTCGGTCCTGTTGCGCTGCTTGCACGTCGCGGAACGCATCAATGACCTCGGCAGGCGGGTCAGCACGCTCGAAGTTGACGCGAACGATGTTGATGCCCGACTCGTAGCTGTTGAGGGTAGTTTGGATTAGCTCGCTCACCTCTTGTTGGATCGAGGCACGATCGACGGTGAGGATCGTAGCCAAGTTCGAGCGGGCAATCACCTCTCGCATCGCCGACTCAGAAACGGCTTGGATGGTCGCTGCCGGATCCGCCACGTTAAAGAGGAAGAGATCCGGGCGAGAGATGTTCCAGACCACCGAGAAATCGATGTCGACGATGTTCTCGTCACCGGTCAGCATCAGCCCGTTGTCACTGCGTCGACCTCCGCCTTGTCCGATGGCGATCGTATTCTCCAGCGTCACTGGCAGGATCTCGTGCGTCACGATCGGCCAGGGCGCGAAGTTCAGACCCTCGGTGCCTGTCTGGGAATACTTGCCAAAGGTCAGCTCAACCGATTGCTGCCCAGTGTCGACCCGGTAGAAAGACTGGAAAAGCCAGAGCATGGCCAGGACGATCAGACCACCTAGGAACAGAATTTTCGGGTTTGGCCCCTGCGCTGTGCCGGTTCCCCGGCCACCGCCGCCACTTCCGCCTTTGCCGCCAAGTACGACGCGGAGTTGATCGCGGCCTTTTCTTAGCAGATCGTCGAGATCAGGGCCCTGATCTCCACCGCCGCCGCCACCGCCGCCGCCATTGCCACCCCAGGGGTTCTTGCCACCCCCTTTGTTGCCGCCGCCCCAGGGGCCGCCGCCACCGCCGTTATTGCTGTTAAAAGGCATGCTTTCCGTATTCCTCGTGATCTGCAGGGAATCCTGCCGCGAATCGGCGCCCTTCTATCAGGTTGTGAAGTGCTACCGCCACCCCGGCAGAGGTGGTCGTTTCTCCGCCGGGATCAAGTCCTTCTGCCGGTCAATCGTCAAACCGGTCCTAAGCAACTGGTGTTTTCATGGTCACCAGCTCCTCAGCGGCTGTCGGGTGAACCGCGACTGTCCGGTCAAAGTCTTCCTTCGTCGCCCCCATTTTCACCGCGATTCCAGCCATCTGAATCATCTCGCCTGCGCCATGGCCGACGATGTGGACACCCCGCACTTTGCGGGTTTCTTTGTTAACAATCAACTTCATGAGCATTTGTTCATCGCGTCCGGCGAGAATATTCATCATCGGCCGGAAGGCGGAGCGGTAGATTTCGACCTCGCCTTCTTCACGTGCCTGATCTTCAGTAAGGCCGACGGTTCCAATCTCTGGCTGAGTGAAGACAGCAGTCGCGATCATGGAGTGATCTGGCTTGGTCGGATTGGCGTTAAACACCGTCTCGGCAAAAGCTGCTCCTTCGCGGATCGCAACCGGGGTCAGGGCCATCCGGTCCGTGACGTCGCCGACGGCGTAGATCGAAGGCACCGAGGTTTGCGAGAATGCGTCCACGATGATCTCGCCCTTCTTGCCGAGCTCAACGCCGACCGCCTCGAGCCCAAGCCCCTTGGTAACCGGCTTGCGCCCTGTCGCGAACATCACCACCTCGACCTCGCGGGTCGAGCCATCGGTGAAGCTGACCTTGAGATCTCCCGGCTTGCCCGTGATCGCCGAGATCTCTTGGTTCAAGACCAAATTGACCCCGCGCACCTGCATCGCGTTCGAGACGTGATTGCGAAGATCCTCGTCAAAGCCGCGCAGGATCGCGGGGCCCCGATAGATCTGGGTCACATTTGAGCCAAGCCCATTGAAGATCCCCGCAAACTCCGACGCGATGTAACCACCGCCCGCGATCACAATGTTTTTAGGCAGGGTCTCGATGTCGAAGATCTCATTCGAGGTGATGGCAAGCTCCATCCCCGGTGTCTCGGGAATAAACGGGTGACCGCCGGTCGCGACCAGGATGTGTTTCGCCTTGATCTCCTGGCCGTCGGTGAGGCGCACGGAATGCGGCGAGGTGACGATCGCGCGCTCGCGGAACGTCTCGACGCCAACAGCACCTAGGTTCTTCTCGTAGATCCCCTCCAGCCGGGTGATCTCGGCCTCCTTATGGCCGCGCATCGTCGCCCAGTCGAAGGTCGGATGCACCTCGGACCAGCCAAAACCCCGGCTGTCCTCGAACAGCTCCGAGAAGCTCGAGGCGTAGACCAGCAGTTTCTTCGGCACACAGCCCCGGATGACACAAGTGCCGCCATAGCGGAACTCCTCCGCCAGCCCGACCTTAGCACCATGGGTCGCGGACATCCGGGCAGCCCGAACACCGCCAGAGCCCCCTCCGATCACAAAGAGGTCGTAGTCGAATTCGGACATGGAAGGCTCCGTCATAGAATGGAAGGTGGGTTGATGCTGCATATAGGCAGACCGTTACGCGGCTCAAGTAAAAGGCTAAGAGCGTTGCTACTTAAGCTATCTGTAATGGGTGTCCGATCCCAGGACATTGCAGGACGCAGGGACCTGACCCACCTCCCAAGTCGTCATCATCTCATAAGATCCGCAAACGAGTTGAAGGCGAAACAGTGCCTTCAAGTAATCCACCATCGTTTCAAGTTCCGAGCGACGGTTCAAGACCGCGAGGCCAGCACGCGTTCGACGTGGATCCCATGACAAACCAAAATCGAGCAACCTCGTGAAAGGTCTGCCGTGATAGCTCAGCAAGCGAAGGTCTCGAGTATTGAGCGTCTCAGCCCAGAAATGCCGAAATCCAAGACGGGTCCGTTCGTGAATCTCTTCCACCCTGCGCAACATATCGGCTTTAAGTGCCAAGGCTTGCTCATCCGTTAGTTCCGGATGCGACGCACGGATCTTCTCCATCACCTTGGGGATGGCCTTTTGTACCTTCCTGAGACTGAGTTCATCGAGTCCTGGCTCATCATCCACCAGATACTCCGCCGCCGCGAAGCGTTCGGCGTATTCCGGGTCGGAGCGGTCGGTCAGCGGTGGGTAGGGCCAAAGCGCGATCGTGATCCAGACCGCAAGGGCAGTACTGACGAGGCCAAGCATGATACGCAACTCGGCGGCTCCAGTCAGTCGCTTTAGAAACTTCTTAATACCAAGGTCCTCCGCAAGCATGATCCTCTCTCACGGAAGACAATCCGAATTTAAACTACCTGAGCCTTCAAGAAGTTCGTTGGCTTGGCACAGCACCCGATCCGCAGCATCGTCTCGGATCTGTTGCAAAGCTTGGCGGTACGCCGTGACCTCCTCTTCAAGCGTTTGCTGTTTGATTAAGGAGCGAACCCGAATGTGGATTGCCCAGGAGTCACTTGCCATCGCGTTGAGCTCCTCGACCTCGTAGTTCAAGGCACGAAATCTGAGCGCTTCGGACTTCGATGCCTCAAACGCGGCCTGAAAGCCTTCATCTGCCAGCTTGGTCAGAGCCTCTTCCTGCTCCGCGGTCGGGGGCGGGCGGTCGAGCTTGGCTTTCTCGACGGCCCGGTCCACAGCCCGTCTAGACCGCTTTTGCAGCACATCGAAACGGTTGCGATCGCGTTCAAAGAACACCTCCGCCGCAACAAGGCGGGCCTCGTATTCCGCTCCTGATGGGGCTTCGAGCGACTCTTTTGGGGTGATCGCAAAGCCAAACCAGATCAGGCCCGTGAAACTGGTGACGAAAGTAACGATGATAACCAGTCGATCAAACACGGCCCGGTGCCCGCGTGCTGCCATCGGGCTCGCCGACAATAACGTCCGAGGCGATCCCACAGAAAAGGCCAGTATCAACAACGCCGGTCAGGCCGTTTAGGGCGCGGTCCAGCCCAGCTGGATCCCCAATTCGGTGAAGGTGAAGGTCAAAGATGAAATGACCCTCATCCGTGACATAGGGGGCGCCATCCGCCATACGCCGGACAATCTGGCGACCATCGACATCCGCCTCAAGCAGCAAGTCGGCGATCAGACGTTCGGTCGATTGCCAACCAAAGCGGACGATCTCAACCGAAAGCGGGAAAGCGCCCAGGGTTGCGACCTCTTTCGATGCGTCCGAGATCACGATCATCCGCTCGGCGGCGGAGGCCACGATCTTCTCCTGTAGCAAGGCACCGCCCGCGCCTTTGATCAGGTTGAAATCTGGATCAAACTCGTCTGCACCGTCGATCACGAGATCCAACCTGCCAACGTCTTCGAGTGTCGTGAGTGGTATGCTCAACCCACGCGCCTGTTCCGCGGTGACCGAGGAGGTTGGCACGCCAACGACCTCCAACCCATCCGCGACCATCCGGCCCAGGTCAGCAACCATGAAAGCTGCTGTTGATCCGGTGCCCAGACCCAGCTTCATACCCGAGCGGACATGCTCCAAGGCGGCTAATCCAGCTGCGCGTTTTGCTCGATCTGTTGGTGAAAGTTTGTCGCTCATGCCGGCTCCTCAGAATCTTTCAAGCATCATAGCGTGTCTGACCTGTCGCGCCAGCGGAGGATCTTGTCGGCTTTGGTCTGGAATGGCCGGGCAGCTCGGCATAAATGGAGTTTGAGCAGCCAGGAAAGCCAATGTTCCTCTCGATCTTCGACATCTTCAAAATCGGCATCGGTCCGTCGAGCTCCCACACCATGGGTCCGATGGTAGCAGCAGCGCGTTTTCTGAAGGCCTTGCGTGAGGGTGAGCGGATCCCCGGCGCAGGTGATCTTGCGCATCTTGGCTGCAGACTGCACGGCTCCTTAGCTTTCACCGGACATGGACATGCAACAGATCGTGCTGTGATCCTTGGCCTGGCAGGCTTTGAGCCGGCAACAATCGATGCGGATGAGGCAGAATCTCAATTGGAGCATATCCATGAAACCAAGCGCATTTCGCCGCCTGGCTTGGGTGATCTGGCTTTTGACCCTGATGCGGATCTGATCTTCGACTATGGCCCTCCGCTGCCCCTTCATGCCAATGCGATGGTGCTGAGCGCATGGGACGATCAAGGAAACCTTTTTCAGCAAGAGACGTTCTATTCGATCGGCGGCGGCTTCGTGCAAACCGAAGCCGAAATGAACGGCATCGTTCGCCTCGACGCGGTCGATGCAAGTCCGGAAGTCCCCTACCCTTTCACCTCCGCTGAAGAAATGCTGGCAATGGCCGTCAAGTCAGACCAATCGATCGCGGACATGAAGCGCGCGAATGAGGAATGCCATCAAAGCCGCGCCGACCTCGACGCGGGATTGGACCGGATTTGGGAGGTGATGTGCGCCTGTATCGAGCGTGGCCTGGCCCGCGATGGTATTCTGCCGGGTGGCTTGAAAGTCCGCCGCCGCGCCAAGTCTATCCACGAACAGCTGCTCGCCGAGCGAACATCCAACCTTCAAATGCCCCATGTGGCAAATGATTGGCTGTCGGTCTATGCGATGGCGGTGAACGAAGAGAATGCAGCCGGAGGACAGGTTGTGACCTCCCCCACGAATGGTGCGGCAGGTGTTTTCCCATCCGTCCTTCGCTACTACCGTGACCACATCGTCGGATCGTCCCAGAAGGGCGTCCGCGACATGCTTCTCACCGCCGCTGCCATTGGTGGGATCGTCAAGCATAACGCATCGATTTCAGGTGCTGAATGCGGCTGTCAGGCCGAAGTTGGCTCAGCCTCAGCGATGGCTGCAGCGGCCTTGTGTTCAGCGATGGGTGGAAGTGCAGCCCAGGTTGAGAATGCGGCTGAGATCGCGTTGGAGCACCATCTCGGTATGACCTGCGATCCGATCAAAGGCTTGGTCCAAGTGCCTTGCATCGAGCGCAATGGTTTGGGCGCCATCAAAGCGGTTTCTGCAGCCTCATTGGCGCTGAGAGGCGATGGTCAACACCTTGTCTCGCTCGATGCCTGCATCACGACAATGCGTGAGACAGGCCGCGACATGATGGAGAAGTACAAGGAAACCTCCCTGGGCGGGCTTGCGGTCAACGTACCTGACTGCTGATCAACAAGACGTCTGCGGTTAAGCGTCGACTTCCTGGCCCAATAGTGAGGGAACAGGTCCTTCTCGGAACTTGAGGACCGGTTCGCCATCGTCGCCGAACCCACCACTACCAAACTTCTGCCTTGGCAGCCGGATCTTGAGCTTCTCCGCATCACCGGGTCGCCAGTTCCGATCGGTCACAACACAATTTGCGGCCTTCCCACGCAGATCTTCAGCAAAGCTCAGCTCTTGCATGAACTGCAGGTTGTCGATCACCCGCTTGCCATCGACAAAAACGACACCAGCCTGAACGATCCGATCATGGAGATTGTTGGTCAACACGCTTTGCTCCCGCGCGGTCCACGCGCCACAGATCGCCAATCTACCCTGTCTGTTCACCGCTTGAGCCATGACGGTGACGATCGCACCGTCATTCCAATGCCCACCAACCGTCAGATAAGATTGATCAAGCTTCGCGCCTTTAGTCGGCGCATGGCTCGTGCATGCCAAACAGGCCATCAAGGGGAAAAGTGTTAGTCCAAGCCGGGTCATCAGCGCCTCCTTTGCCCATAGTTTAACCGGACCGCCGGCGTAGGGACATCCCGCCTGTCTTCACATTTACTTCCTCATTCGTCAGAGGAGATGAGCGCATCGATCAAGGGGCGCAGTTGACGCCGCTCGAGCATCAAAAGAACGCCTGCCCTGTCGAACGAAAAGCCGACCATGTCTTCTGTCGCATAGTTTGACGTGCCGACCTGGCGTCCCATCGACATCGTCAGCCCCGCAATCGACCACGCCAATCCTTCACTTGACGTGCCCGTCGCCTCGTTCAGACCAACGAAGGAGACCCGAGCACCGCGACCCAACAAAACCTCAATGCGTCGAACCGGAGGAACGAGTGCCAAGACTTCTTCCTCCCCGATCAGCAGTACGGGCCGATCGGGCCGACGCATCATCGCGTCGAAGACCGCAAAGGTGTGATCCAACCGGCGCCCCGTGAAGCCAACCGCGAGGTAGAACGGCGCCTCAACCATGTAGAGACACTTCTCGAAATCCGTCGTTTCTTGCTCAGGTAGAGACAGCACCCGGGTCACGCGCTCCAGAGCAAGACGATCTGCGATCGAGTCCATGTCGCCGATGACAGCGTTCGGAACATGCCCCATGGCAGTCAGGCGATCGGCCGCGCCATCAGCTGCGATCAAGCAAGGCGCGTGGTGCATCGCTTCAGCCAACATCGCCTCATCAAGCGCTCCGGCACCAACGAGGGTTACGGGATGGTCGAACGTGAGTGTCCCATTTTCCATTTCCGATCCCTTGACCAGCCAAACGCTCCGGTCAAGCCCTGCAAATAGTTACGTCCCCTTTGCTTGACCGGCAGGTGGAAATCGGTGACCCTCAATTCCGTGGGGAGAGAGCAGCTAAACATGAGGGGCCCATGACCGAGCAGAACCGGCGGGTGGATGTCCGCATCGGGACTCTGGCGATCTCCGTTCAAGGTTTCGAAGACCCAGTCGCACCTATTCAGCGAATTCTTCAATCCGTGCAACAGCTCCTCCGTGCCGAGCCTGGAGCTGCACATCTGTCGATCGGGTTGGATGACCCGATCGTGCAAGACCTTTTGCGCCAACTGGCTGACAACCCGGACATTCCGACGGACTCGGTCGAAGCCGTGCCAGGTCTGGTGATCGTGCAAAAAGCGGAGGTCGGCGAGCCGCCCGACACGGAGGATCTCTCGGACCAGATCGTTGAAGAGGGTGAAGAAGAGGTCCCACTTCCTTTCCAGGCACCCATTTCAATGGGCGAGCCAGAGACTGAGGAATTCATCGCAGATCCGGCGCCTGAGCCCGAAGACACATCGCTGGTCGAACCCGAGCCGGAACCCGAAGCCTCCAAAGGTCCCCGCATTTTTGGCCGCTATGCCGTGCCTATTCCAGCGGCCGAACCACCAGCGGTCGACGAAAGCGTCTCGGATGAGCCGCCAGCGCAGATGCCGTTGGCTGCTGAAGCCCCCTTCTCGAGCATTCCAGAGCCGCTCGAAGACGCGGCCGATACGTTCGAAGAACCGCCCCAGTTTCTCGATGACGTCGACTTTGCACAGCCAGAGCCAGAGCCAGAGCCAGAGCCAGAGCCAGAGCCAGAGCCAGAGCCAGAGCCAGAGCCAGAGCCAGAGCCAGAGCCAGAGCCAGAGCCAGAGCCAGAGCCAGAGCCAGAGCC
>JBCDAQ010000042.1:0-24504 GCA_039185285.1 Pseudomonadota bacterium | reverse complement strand
GAGAAAACTCTCATTCCGGGTCCGTCCCGGACGGTCGCCGTATTTGAGCGCATAGACTTCCCAGGTTTGTTCCATCTCAAGCCTCTTTCATCGCATAGGTCAGAAGGGTCTTATCCACCACGATCGCCTCGACATCCGAAGCAAAGCTTTTGAAGTGATCGGAGGCGAGATGCGCATCGAAGGCCGCCGCGTCTGTGTAGAGCTCGTAGAGATAGACCTCGTTCGGCCGCGCCGGATCGGTCCAGACATCGAACTGCGCGCAATCAGGTTCGAGCGTCAGCGAGTCTGCCGCTTGTTGGCGCATCCGGGGCAGGAACTGGTCCATCTCTCCAGGTTTAACTTCAAAGAGTACCGTGACTGCGAACATGATCCCTCCCCAGATGGTTTTGTTGCGCTGAGAGTATGTTAAAGCGACTGCAGAGACCAGTCAGAGGGGGAAGGCGATGCAGAGCCTCAAGATCGCGGTATTCGACGGGGATGGCATCGGGCCAGAGATCACCGAACCCACAATGAAGATCGTCGACCAAGTCGCGAGCGATGCGCAAGTAAAGCTCGACTTCGAAGTACTGCCCTCGGGTGCGGGGCACTACCGCGACCATGGGGAGAGCCTGCCGGAGAGCTCTGTCGCAAAGGCCCGGGGCTCGGACGCGATCCTGCTGTCGGCCATGGGCCTGCCGGATGTCCGTTATCCAGACGGCACCGAGATCGTCCCGCAAGTCGAACTGCGCATGATCCTGGGCCTCTATGCTGGTGTTCGGCCAGTCCGGCTGTTGCCTGGCCAGCAGAGCCCGCTGAAGATCCCTGAGGGCAAGACGCTCGACTTCATTCTGGTGCGCGAGTCGACCGAAGGGTTGTTCGCGGAACTCGACAAAGGCCAGGTCACCGAAAACGAAGCGCGGGAGACGATGGTGATCACCCGTGCGGTCTCGGAGAAGCTTTTCGATTTCTGCTTCCGCTTGGCGCGTCAGCGTAAAGCCAAAGGGTACCAGGGCCGAGTGACCTGTGTGGACAAAGCCAACGTCTTCCGCGCCTTTGCCTTCATGCGCAACATCTTCGAGGAACGCGCGGCGCTGAACCCCGATATCACAGCGGATGCGGCCTATGTAGACGCCATGGCGCTCTGGATGGTGCAAAAGCCCTGGGAATTCGACGTGATGGTCACCGAGAACATGTTCGGCGACATCCTCTCCGATTTGGGCGCGGGCCTGATGGGCGGGCTCGGCATGGCGCCGTCAGCCGATATCGGGGATGGGCATGCGGTCTTCCAGCCCTGCCACGGCACGGCCCCCGATATCGCGGGGCAGGGTCTGGCCAATCCGCTGGCCATGATCCTCTCCGGCGCGATGATGCTGGAATGGCTGGCGCTGGAAAAGGAGATGCCCTCGCTGAGCGAAGCAGCAGGTCGGGTTGAGACTGCCGTCTCTCGCGTTTTGACCGAACGGGCTTGCATCACGCCGGATCTCGGCGGCAAGGCGAGTACCACCGATCTCGCCCGAGCTGTGGGTGCCGCCTTGTGATCGCGGCCATCCCAACGCTTGCGCCTGAGCGGCGCGCCAGCCCGCCATGTCCATCAAAGATGGACTTCGGGAGGGGAACCCTCCCGCTGCGCGCATGCGCGCAAATGGCGGGCTGGCGCTCCGCCCGCACGGGCGGTGCAGATAGGCAAACGCCGCGGGCTCTTGGGGCAGTTTGAAATGATCAGTGTCGCATGCATTGGTGCCGGGTACTTCAGCCAATTCCACTATGATGGCTGGTCACGGATCAAAGACGCACACTGTATCGGTGCAACAGACATAGATCAAAAAGCGCTCGCGGATCGCGCTGGCCCGGTTGCCCAGTACAAGTCGGCTGAAGAGCTTCTCAAAGCAACAAAACCTGACATTATCGACATTATCACACCACCCCCAACCCATCTGAAAATGATCGAGCTCGCCATCGCCTCAAAACCGCGCGCGATTATCTGTCAGAAACCCTTTTGCCTATCTTTGACAGAAGCACAGCATGCAATCGACAGGTCAGAGCAAGCGCAGATCCCCCTGATCATCCACGAGAACTTCCGCTTTCAGCCCTGGTATCGAGCATTGGCTGATATGATCGCAGACGGCGCGTTCGGGGAGGTTATGCAGATCACGTTCCGCCTGCGTCCCGGAGATGGTCAGGGGCCAGACGCCTATCTTGACCGCCAACCCTACTTTCAAAAGATGCCACGCTTTCTGATCCATGAAACAGCCGTTCACTGGATCGACACGTTCCGTTTCCTGCTCGGGGAGCCCAACTCCGTTTGGGCGGATCTACGCCAGCTCAATCCGGCGATTGCCGGAGAGGATGCGGGACTGATCGTATTTGGCTATTCGAACGGGTGCCGAGCGTTTTTTGACGGAAACCGCCTTGCGGATCATGCTGCCGATAATCGAAGACGAACCATGGGTGAATGCCTTATCGAAGGCTCATCTCTGACCGCAAAGCTTGATGGCGATGGTCGGATCTTTACCCGCCCATTCGGCTCGAACACGTGGTCGCAACTTGAGTTTGAAGCACCTGAGACCGGGTTTGGTGGCGACTGCGTTCATGCCCTTCAATCGCATGTCGTGGCGCATCTGCTAACTGGCTCTCCGCTTGAGAACGAAGCCCGATCGTATCTCGCGGTGATGAAGATGGAAGAAGCGATCTACAAAAGCCACGAAACCGGCCAGCGCATCGCGATATAGGAGGCATCGATGACCGAGATCCATACTGTTCCAGCGCGGCGAGGTCGCGCGGTTAGGCTCTCCAAAGGCCAAGCGATTAAGATGATCAATACCCATGGCAATCAGGTTGTCGACACTTGGGCATTCAACGCCGAGGACGTCTCGGAATACTTCTCTCCCGAACACTGGCGCGCGACGGTGACACACATCTTTCCACGAGTCGGAGACAAGCTTATCACGAACAGGCGCCGACCAATCTTAACCTTCGAAGCTGACACGTCTTCTGTCATTCATGACACGCTGATGGCTGCCTGCGATACTCATCGCTACGCGCTTCTGGGCTGCACCGAGTATCATGACAACTGCACCGACAACCTCGCGGCGGCAATGCGGTCAATCGGTATTGAACGCCACGATACTCCAAGCTCACTCAATATGTGGATGAACATTCCCGTGGACACGGCCGGAAACACAGGCTGGGGCGAACCGGTCTCAAAACCTGGGGATTATGTGATCCTCCGAGCCGAGCTGGATTGCATCGTCGCCATGTCAAACTGCCCGCAGGATATTTTGCCCGTGAATTCTGGAAAGACGGTGGAAACCCACTACCAAATCCTCTCGTGAAAACTGCGATTAGCCAACTGGCTCGCGCGAGATCTTTTCGACGAACTGGTCAAAAATGGCCTGGGCTGCGTCACCCAAGTCAGCGTCCAGGCTTTGCCATAGGTTTGCTGTTGACCTCAGGATCAGGCCATCGTCGAGAATACGAAGGTGGTTCGCCCGCAGCGTCGCACCAGATGACGTGATGTCAGAGATAACTTCACATGTACCGTTCACCGGGCCGGCCTCGGTCGCACCTTGGCTGTCGACCAGGCGATAGTCCGCGATGCCATGGCGTTTGAAGAAGGCACGCGTGAGATTGTGATACTTGGTCGCCACCCGCAACGCCATTCCATGGCGGGTGCGGAAGTCTTCGGCCACCGCGTCTAGATCCGCCATCGTCTCAACATCAATCCAGAAATCTGGGACCGCGATCACCAGATCGGCGTCTCCAAACCCCAGTTTGGCGAGACTGCGCGTGCGCGTTTCGCTATCAGCAATCCGCTCTCTGATCATATCTTCGCCGGTAACGCCGAGATGAATGCGACCCGCCGCCAACTCGCGTGGCATTTCGCCTGCGGGAAGCATAACGGTCTCTAACCCAGGCAAGCCACTCACCTCAGCCCGATACTCCCGCGTCGAGTTAGCATGCGAAATCGTGATGCCGCATCGCGCAAACCAGTCGATCGTATCCGCTTGTAGGCGGCCTTTTGATGGGAGCCCGAGAACTAGCGCCATAGTCTGTAAGCCTCCCTCACAGCCTCTGGGCGTATGATCCCACCGACCGCTGGACGTGGCTTTTCCGCGCCGAGCCGGGCAGTGATCGTGTCATATCGTCCACCGCCTGCAATCGGTGGCCCGTCAGTTTGTCCCTCAACCAGCACTTCGAAAACAAACCCATCATAGTACTCGAGATTCCGACCGAAAGCCGCGTCGTAAGTGAGGTTGGAAAGATCGAACCCAGCACTGCTCAGCGCATCAAGACGACGAGAGAGTGCATCGAGTGCAGTGACCAATTCCACCCCAGCTGCAGATACAATCTCGCGCAACTGTTCTGGCGCTTGATCAGCCGGACATGCGAGATCGAGGATTGCTTCGATCAGGGCAACATAGGCCGATGGCATCACTCGATTGCTGGAAGCGGACAAGAGAGCGGCTGCACGATCATAAATGCTGGTGGTCTCGCGCAAGCCGATCGCCTCCCCAGCCTCGGCTAAAATCTCCTCCAGTCGATCTTCGGCGACCGCTGCCAGCAATGCCGCCCTGCGTGCGCTCGGTTCAGGCGCTGGGCTTCCGAACCCGTCGAGCAGCTTATGGAATCTCGCTGGTCGCCAGATATGTCGGCGGAGCTGTTGGCGCTGCCCTTCGGGGATGTCCAGCGCCTCAAGAAGAGCGAAGACAATCCCAAGATCACCGATTGTCGTCCGATGCGGGGGCGCCGATAGTGCGTCCAAACCATGATGAATCAGCTGGAAAATTCTGCAATCTGCCTCGGCCGCGTCCAGTCCGCCGAAATCTTCGATGCCAGCTTGAAGATACTCGATCGGGCGCGTCATCCCTGCTTCTTGCTGGCGAAAGACGGGACCTTGGTAGCAATAACGGCCCGCTCTGTCCCAACCGCGCCGCCCGTGAGCCATCGCGACAGGAACAGTAAAGTCTGGCCGCAGGCACATCTCATCGCCCTGAACGGGGTCGGGGAAGAGAAAGGCACGCGCCCGGATATCCTCGCCATAGAGATCAAGCAGCGTCTCCGCTGGGAAGAGATGCGCGGGCTGGACCGGCTCGAACCCTGCATCGGTGAAGAGGGTCGAGAGGGTCGAGAGCATCCCCTCGATCTCGGCTAGTGCCGAGGCTTCCAGAACATCAGGCTCGGTCATCGCTCAGGCCTCGCCCGCGCGGGCCAGCATCGCGCGAATTTCTGTAACCAGATTGGCACGCGCAACGGTGACCTGGGCTGGCTGGGCCGTCCATTCCTCCCGGGTCTCAATCTCAGCCGCAAGACGGGCGCCAAGGGCCAGATCCTTCAGGGTGACTTGACCGGCTTCGAACTCATCTCCGCCTTCAATCACAGCGATCGGGGATCGGCGTTTATCGGCATATTTGAGCTGCTTGGCCATATTGCCGCCACCCAGGAAGACTTCAGCCCGGATCCCCGCATTGCGGAGCTCGGCGCACATGGTCTGGTAGTCCGCCATCCGAACCTTATCCCTCGGCAGGATCACAACCGGACCAGAAGCTTCCGCCTGTCCGGCCCGTCCGATCTCACGCAATGCCGCGAGCAACCGGTCAACACCGATCGAAATCCCCGTGGCTGGCACCGATTGCCCGGTAAAGCGCTTGACCAAATCGTCATAGCGCCCGCCGCCCGCAACCGAACCAAACTGGCGTTTGCGCCCGTCTTCATCCGTGATCTCGAAGGTCAGCTCTGCCTCGTAGACTGGACCAGTGTAGTAGCCGAGGCCGCGCACGACTGACGGGTCGATGATCGCCCGGCTCTCATAGCCTTGGGCAGCGAGGAGTTCGGCAATGGTCTCCAACTCCTGGACGCCTTCCATGCCCATTGTCGAGCCGCCGACCAGCTCGGACAGACGAGCGCATGTCGCCGCACCAGTATCCCGACGCGCCTCTACGAAGCCCATGATCAAGTCCGCCTGTTCGATTGAAAGACCGGCACCTTTCGTGAAATCTCCGCTCTCGTCCTTACGGCCCTCGCCAAGCAAAGCACGGACACCGTTCTCGCCAAGACGATCAAGCTTGTCGATCGCGCGAAGAACAATGCCGCGTTCTGCGTTCAGCTCACCGGGCGCGTCAGGTTTCAGCAGGCCCGCCGCCTCCATCACACCGTTCAAGACTTTGCGGTTGTTGACGCGGATGATCACATCGTTTTGC
The DNA here is from genome assembly GCA_039185285.1 of Pseudomonadota bacterium. GTDB lineage: Bacteria > Pseudomonadota > Alphaproteobacteria > Rhodobacterales > Rhodobacteraceae > Thermohalobaculum. Next base: position 18,328 of record JBCDAQ010000042.1, on the reverse strand, counting down.
GCGATCCCGACCCGCTCCAACGCATCGGCCAGCATCATGCAGATCTCGGCATCCGCCGCGACGGTCGGTGTGCCCACTGTATCCGCGTCACATTGATAAAACTGGCGATACCGACCAGGACCTGGTTTCTCGTTGCGCCAGACCGGGCCCACCGCATAGCGGCGATAGGGCGACGGCAACGCCTCGCGATGTTGGGCGACAACCCGGGCCAGCGGTGCGGTCAGGTCATAACGCAGCGCCATCCAGGTCTCATCCTCGTCTTGCCAGCCGAAAACACCTTCGTTCGGGCGATCGACGTCGGGTAGGAATTTGCCCAAAGCCTCAACCGTCTCGACGGCTGAAGTCTCCAACGGATCGAACCCGTAGGCGTGATAGACGTCGCAGATCGCCTCCAGCATCGCATGGCGCTCTGTGACCTCGTTTCCGAAATAGTCACGAAAGCCTTTCGGCGTCACGGCCTTGGGCCGCGGCTGTTTCTTGATCTTTTTGGCCATTAGATGCCTGGTCCGGTCACTTGGGTTGTCGCCCGCGTCCCTAATCGATCCAACTGGTCCGGGCAAGGTGGAAGGCCCCGCCAAATCTGGCAGACTCGGCGCATTCACGCCGTGACTTGGCCAAAACGCCTTGGCATACTGCATTTGCAACTTTTCGTGGGGAGCAGATGAGCGACGCAACAGCTGGAGGGGGAGGGAGCATACCTAGCCGTCCGAGATGGGATCTCGAGCGCTATCAACTCCTGGAAAATGAGGCGCCACAGCCAGCTGACGATGAGGACGTGCCACCCCCGCAGTTTACGCGTAAAGGCCGTCCAGAAAACGCGGATTATTCTTCTGACGGTGTTGACCTTTTCTGGAAGACGCTTCGGATGGCGATTTATACTATCCTCACCGCAGGGCTTTATCGATTTTGGATGACGACGTCGCTCAGACGCCACTATTGGAGCGGGATTAAGATCCAAGGCGACCCTTTGGAGTATACCGGCAGAGGCATCGAAAAGATGCTCGGATTTCTCCTCGCGCTCGTTATTCTGGCGATCTATCTCGGGCTGATGAACATCCTTTTGACCTATGTCGGTCTCGCGGTCGCAGGCGATGACCCGGTCCTGCAGAATGCGGCACTCTCAATCTCGATCCTCGCGACCCTGCCTTTGATCTTTTTCGCCCAGTATCGGGGCATGCGATATCTGCTGTCGCGCACTAAATGGCGAGGCATCCGGTTTGGGCTCGGGCCAGGATCGTGGGGCTATACCCGCCGGGCAATCCTGCTCTCTATCCTAACGGCGATTACCGGGGGTCTGGCGTATCCGTACCAGCATTTCAAACTCGTAAAATTCATGACGGATCGGAGCTGGTTCGGAGATCAGAAGTTCTCCCAGGAAGGGAAGTGGTGGGAGCTCTTCGCCTCCTGGATTTGGATTTATATCGCCGCCGGATTTATTGGCCTGGCTCTCTGGGGGCTTTCTATCGCGGGAACATCTGACTCCCTCGGGATGGATATCGTGATCGGGATCGCAATCTACTTCATTGCCCTGATCGTGTTGTACTTCACGATCCTGCGCTACCGCTACGCCGCTTTTAAGGTCCTTTGGTCAAACCGAAAACTGGGCGGTGAGATCATTTTCGACTGCGATCTCGACGTGAAGAATGTAGTCAATGTCTATATCTCGGGGACGATTTTCATTGGCTTTGCTGCCTCTGTCATGATCGGGATGGCAACGGGGGTCATCACTTGGATCGGCTTGAACGCGGCAGACGTTAACTTCGAAGAGTTGGCAGGCGAAGCTGGAGATTTTGGCGCATTGTTGGAGCAAATCTTCGCAATTGGGCCAACGCTCTTGGCAGTCGTCGTCTCTTACCTGCTTGTCTTCGCTCTGATTGCTGCGATGACCCAGTTTTTCCTGACCCACCGCATTCTACTTAGAAAGGTCAAATCGATTGAAATTTCAAATCCACGCGCGCTTTCGATGAGCCGACAACGGGCGCATGACGAAGCGAACGAGGCGGGCGGGTTCGCTGATGCATTGGGTGTTGATGTGGGTGCAGGGTTCTGATGACAGCGTTGGAGCAGTACGCGAGGCTCGAAGCGCCGGGCCGATACTATGACGGCCAATCGGCACAGCCGAGCCATGTGATCCTTAGCTTCGGCGAACGCACTTTGGTGATCCTCTCATTCGATGAACAGGTCAATGACCACTGGCCGTTGGCGAGCTTGCATGGTGAGATGGCATCAGACCGCGAGACCCTTCAACTCATGCCTTATCCTGGCAGCGATGAGCGGGTGATCCTGAGCGATCCGCAGATGATCATGGCGATCAAGAAGGTCTGCCCAGGTTTGCTGAAGCGCAAAGCTGACAAGCGGAAAGTGGGAAAGGCCTTCGTTTGGGGGGGTGGCGCCATTGGCGCGGTCGTTGCGATGATTTTCGTGATCGTACCCGCACTTGCTGAGCAGATGGCCTTCATCATCCCGCCAGAACGAGAGCAGCAGATGGGAGAAGCCGTCGCGCAGCAGGTCTTGACCTTGTTCTCCAGTGGAACCGAGGAGGAAGGATTTTGCACCAGCGACGAAGGAACCGCTGCGGTGGAGAAGATGCGCGACAGGATCGCCGCGAGCATCGAACTCCCCTACCCGATCCAAGTTGATGTGATCGACCATCCGTTGGTGAACGCGCTTGCCATGCCTGGAGGCCGGATCATCTTGATGCGGGGCCTGATCGATGAGGCGGAGTCGCCCGAAGAAGTGGCTGGCGTTCTCGCCCACGAGATCGGCCATGTGATCCACAGAGACCCAACCGTGGGCGTTCTGCGCGCGGCTGGAACAGCCGGCATTTTCGGCCTGATGCTAGGGGATGTCTTCGGTGCGAGTATTGTTGTCGCCATGACAGAAGCGGTTGTGAATGCAAGCTATCAGCGCGAAGCCGAGGAGCGAGCCGATGAGACCGCCTATCAGCTTTTGACAGATGCTGGGCTTCCAACGAATGATTTCGCACAGTTCTTCGCCCGCTTGGCGGAAGTCCATGGTGATGTGAATGGCTTGTTCGAGTACCTGTCATCCCATCCCAATTTAAAGGGACGAGCCGAGCGGGCGATCGCAGCCGACCAGCTCGGTAGCCAGACGTTTGAACCTGTCTTGAGTGATCGCGATTGGATCGCAATGCGTGAGATCTGCAATTAAACCAGGCGGATAGGTCTGTGCACCCGTAGATATCGCCCGCCCTACCCGGGCACGCCCGGGTCAACGCAGGCTTGCGCTCCGCTCAACAATCTTTGCTTGTGGCTCATCAAAGCCGATAGAGGGCGCCCAGATTGTCAATCGGCTCAGCGATACCCGCCTGGCGCAAGCAATCCCAAATAAGCGCATGGTTTGAGGATGTGACCGGAAGGCCGGTTTCCGCCTCCAGCTCCTCGACAGCATCGATCAGGCGGATCGAGGTGCATGAGACAAACACACCTTCAACGTCATGGTGATCTCGCAAACGCATGATCGCATCGGTCAAGCTTTTACGATCGATCCGAGCGACGATGGCATCATCGGGCTCATTGAAGGAGCCAAACACGGGAACCTCAATTCCCCGATCGGTGAGATATCGCAGGACCACGTCATTCACATCCCGCGTGTAGGGCGTGAGGACCGCCACACGCCGGATCGCCAAAGCCGCGAAACCGCGAAGCGCCGCTGTGATCGGCGTTGTCACCGGCACGCCTGGTTTGGCGTGTTGGATATGGGCTGTGACCGCCTCCTCTCCCAGCACCGTGCTGGCCGAGGTACAACCATATCCGATGACATCTAAATCAGCGCCCGGAAGGAGTGTCGCCGCAGTCTCCGCCAAGCGCGGGCCCATCGCGGCAAGACTGCTTGGTGTGATGATCGGATCGTTGGCGATGCGCGCCTGATAGAGCGCGACTTTGGGCATCAGCGGGTGCAGGATCTCACGGAACTCGCCTTCGACCGTCCAATCGCTTGCGAGCACGATCAGTCCAATCCGGGCTCGAGTGCCGAACGCGTCCGCTTGCGCGAAAGGCAAATGCTCAATCAGCTCGGTCTTTGGCAAGGTATCCATCGCCGAAGCTTGCACCGCTTCGCTCACCATGTCACTTCCTCTTTAGCCCCTCGAAAAGGAGACCTGCCATGCAAGACCCTATCGTTATCGTCGGCGCCGCCCGTACACCAATGGGTGGCTTTCAAGGCGAGCTTTCTGGAGCTACAGCCTCGGAGTTGGGATCGGTTGCAATCAGAGCGGCTTTGGATAGAGCGGGCGTCGACAGCGATCAGGTGGATGAACTTTTGATGGGCTGTGTTCTTCCCGCAGGCCAGGGCCAGGCCCCAGCGCGACAAGCAGGTTTTGCAGCCGGATTGCCGAAGGACGTGCCTGCCACCACGCTGAACAAGATGTGCGGATCCGGAATGAAAACCGTGATGATCGCTTATGATCAACTCGCCGCGGGCAATGGGAAAGTGGTTGTCGCAGGCGGGATGGAGAGTATGACGAACGCGCCCTATGTGGTGCCAAAGATGCGTCAGGGAGCTCGCATCGGCCATGCTGAAATGAAGGATCACATGTTCCTAGACGGTCTGGAAGATGCCTACGAAGAAGGCCGCTTGATGGGGTCATTCGCTGAGGACTGCGCCGAGAAATACCAGTTCACCCGCGAGGAACAGGACACTTATGCCCTGGCCTCTCTGGACGGCGCGGTGAGAGCTCAGAACGAAGGGTGGTTTGCGTCAGAGATCGCAGCTGTGACCATCAAGACCCGCAAAGGTGAGCTCGTGGTCGAGACAGACGAGCAGCCACGCAATGCTCGACCCGATAAGATACCAAGCCTCAAGCCGGCCTTTAGGAGAGACGGAACGGTGACCCCGGCGAACGCCTCATCGATTTCGGATGGGGCGGCAGCCCTGGTGATGATGCGCCAATCAGATGCCGAAGCAGCGGGATTGGAGATCCGCGCCAAAATCCTCGGTCATGCTTCGAACGCGCAAGAGCCCGGCTGGTTCACCACCGCCCCGATCCCTGCCATGAGGCGGGTTTTGGACCAAGCTGGATGGACGACCGATGACGTGGATTTGTGGGAGATCAATGAAGCTTTTGCCGTCGTGCCAATGGCTGCGATGCGTGAGATGGGGATCGCGCGGGAGCGGCTGAACGTAAATGGCGGTGCCTGTGCCTTGGGCCACCCGATCGGGGCATCTGGCGCGCGGATCTTGGTAACACTGCTCCATGAGATGGAGCGCCGCGATGTGCGTAAAGGAGTAGCATCGCTTTGCATCGGTGGCGGCGAGGGAACTGCAGTAGCGATCGAGCGTGTTTGACCAATGATGCTTTCTGACAAAGTCGCCGCCATCGTCACCGGAGGCGCCTCGGGTCTGGGAGAGGCGACTGCACGCGCCTTAGCGGCCAAGGGGGTCAGGGTAACGCTCTTCGACCTCGATGAAGCCAAAGGCAAAGAGGTCGCGGATGAAATTGCTGGGTTCTATGCACAGGTCGATGTGAGTGATCCAACGAGTGTTCACGCGGGGCTGCAGACAGCGCGTGCCGCCCACGGGCAGGAGAGGCTGACAGTGAATTGTGCGGGTATTGCCCCGGCGGGCAAAACTGTTGGGCGTGACGGGCCGCATGACCCAGCCCTGTTTGCCAAGGTAATTGGAGTGAACCTGATCGGTTCGTTTAATGTCACGTCACAATCTGCGGCGGGCATGTGCACAGCTGAGCCTTTAGATGACGACGGCGCTCGTGGGACCATCATCAACACGGCTTCGGTTGCAGCGTTCGAAGGCCAGATCGGTCAAGTGGCCTATGCCGCGTCGAAGGCTGGGGTCGCGGGCATGACCTTGCCAATGGCACGAGACCTCGCCCGCGATGGTGTGCGCATCATGGCCATCGCGCCTGGACTTTTCGCAACGCCCATGCTGCGATCGCTGCCTCAGGAGGTCCAGGAGAGCTTGGGCCGTCAGGTACCCTTCCCCTCGCGCTTGGGCGATCCGGCGGAGTTTGCGGCTTTGGTTTGTCATATTGCTGAGAACGCCATGCTGAACGGCGAGGTGGTACGCCTGGATGGTGCGATCCGGATGCAGGCGCGCTGAACCCAAGAGCCGAGCCGCGCGGGTGGGCGGGCTTGCCAAGCATGAAAAAACCGTGCGCCAGTCTCTCCGGGGAGCGCGTTTCGGCTCTTGGGTTCAGCTTCGGAGCAGGATCAATACGAAGGAAATGCCAAAGCTTCGGAGTGATGCTCGTAAACCCATGCTAGAACGCGCTAAAATGATCGCGTTACTCTGCCCCGCTGGTTAGAATTGACTATGGACGGATGTGAATTCTTTCGGTCTCTATCTTAAGATTAATATTTACTTGGATGGGATACGCTGATGGTCGGTGAAGTTGGGTTGTTGATCATCGACCTCGAAGTAACCTCCTGATTACCTTTATTTTTCTTGAAAGAGTTAATACCTCCATGACCTCAGCAAATCGCAATGATCAGATCGCCGCCCGCCAGCTGGCCGCGATCGAGGCGATCGCTGCATGCGAAACGCTGGAAGCAACCACTCCTTTCCTTTCGCAGCTCTTAGAGGAAATGCATTTAGAGCGATGCCGCCTCGCGATCGTAGCGCCGCGACCGCATACGTTCGAGGTTGTGGGGTCGGTTCGGTGTGCCATCGGAAACCGGATTCTGCCCGATGCGGGCCGCGTCGTTTTTTCACGCGAGGATCCGATGGTCGACGAAGTCTTTGTCAAAGGACTGCCAACGTTATGGCTACCTTTCGTCGATGGCCGCAAGGCTGAGAGTGACAGGGCTCGTGAGCTCTGGGCTGAATGCGAACAAAACGGTTTAAGCGTCATGTCGCCGATCGGAGGAGGGTGGATGACCTCGCTTTGCGTTATCGCCCAGCCTGATGAAGAAGCTCTCTCATTCGAGGCCAGAGCGGGCGACATTCATCCAACCTTGCGGATCGCGGCGGCAGCCGCAGCGCATCCAGCCCGAAACTTCATTGTTGCAAAGGCCAGTCAAGCGCTGACCCAAAGCGAACGCGAAATCTTGTTGAAGATCTCTCAAGGCCTCAGACCTATTCAGATCGCCCAACAACGGGGAACAGCAGAACCTACAGTGCGCAATCAGATTGTCGCCTTGCGCCAGAAGTTGGCTGCAAAATCCACTCCCCATGCGGTCGCAATCGCGATCCAGAACGGGTTAATCTGAGCACAGCTGGTCGGGCTTTTGCGGCTTTGCGTCGAAAACGGGTCGCCTGTCTGCCCTCACACATCCTATAGCGATGTGACCCGATCACGGAGGGCTCCCTATGACCGAGAATTTCACTGCCCATCTGGGTAAGGAACTTGCTGGATTGAAGGCTGACGGTCTCTACAAGACCGAGCGGATCATCACGTCGAAACAAGCCGGCTCGATCGAAGTCGCCGGGGGACAGCAAGTGCTAAACTTCTGTGCCAATAACTATCTCGGCCTTGCGGACAGCACTGTCCTGGCGGAGACCGCGAAGGACGCGCTCGACCGCTATGGATTTGGCATGGCGTCCGTGCGCTTCATCTGCGGCACGCAGGAGGAGCACAAAGCGCTCGAGGATCGGATCAGCGCCTTTCTAGGCATGGAGGATACAATCCTCTACCCCTCTTGCTTCGACGCCAATGGCGGGCTTTTTGAGGCAATTCTAGGGCCTGAGGATGCGGTGATCTCCGACGCGTTGAACCATGCCTCGATCATCGATGGGATCCGACTCTCGAAGGCACAGCGCTACCGTTATGCCAATAACGATATGGCGGATCTGGAGGCGAAACTGCAGGAGGCGCAGGACGCCCGCTTCCGCCTGATCGCGACCGACGGCGTGTTCTCCATGGACGGGATCATCGCGAACCTCGCGGGGATCTGCGACTTGGCCGAGAAATACGACGCAATGGTTATGGTCGATGACTGCCATGCGACCGGGTTCCTCGGTGACAAAGGGCGCGGCAGCCCGGAGTATTGCGGCGTCGAGGGACGGATCGACATCCTGACCGGCACGCTCGGTAAGGCGCTGGGCGGGGCGTCCGGGGGCTACACGTCGGGCAAGCGAGAGGTTGTGGATTGGCTCCGCCAACGCTCCCGCCCCTACCTCTTCTCCAACACGCTGGCGCCGGTGATTGCAGCGACTTCGCTGAAGGTGTTCGACATGGTCGATCAAGGAGACGCCCTGCGCTCCCAACTCCGTTCGAATGCCGAGCAGTTCCGCCGCGAGATGACCGCACTCGGCTTCACGCTGGCAGGCGAAGGTCATCCGATCATCCCGGTGATGCTGGGGGATGCAGCTCTTGCGGGTGAGATGGCCGCGCGGATGCTTGAAAAGGGTGTCTACGTCATCGGCTTCTCCTACCCGGTTGTGCCCCAAGGCAAGGCCCGCATCCGAACCCAGATGTCGGCGGCGCACAGCGCTGATGACGTCGACCGCGCGGTTACCGCCTTCGCCGAGACGGGTCGCGATTTGGGGGTAATCCAATGACCAACATGATGAAGGCGCTGGTCAAGTCCCGGCCCGAGCCCGGTCTCTGGATGGAGCATGTTCCGGTCCCCGAACCCGGCCCCACGGATGTGCTGATCAAGGTGAAGAAATCCGCCATCTGCGGCACCGACGTCCATATCTGGAACTGGGATGACTGGTCAGCAGCCACGGTCCCGATCGGCCTCACCACAGGCCATGAATTCTGCGGCGAGGTTGCTGAAATCGGCTCCTCAGTCACCAAGGTCTCGGTGGGCGAGCGCGTCTCAGCCGAAGGCCATATCACCTGCGGGGTCTGTCGCAACTGCCGCGCGGGCGACGCGCATCTCTGCCGCAACACGCTCGGCGTCGGCGTCAACCGCCCTGGAAGCTTCGCTGAGTACGTCTCAATACCGGAGGCGAACATCGTCCCGATACCAGACGATGTGCCCGATGAGATCGCCGCCATTTTCGACCCTTTCGGCAATGCGGTTCACACAGCGCTCAGCTTCGATTGCGTGGGCGAAGACGTCCTGGTCACGGGCGCTGGCCCCATCGGCATTATGTCCGCCATGGTCGCCAAACGTGCCGGCGCGCGCAAAGTCGCGATCACCGATCTCAACGAGGGCCGCCTGGCGCTCGCCCACCGACTGGGCGTCGACTACACGGTCAATGTCCGTGAAGAAAGCATCGCGCAGGCCATGCCCCGCATGGGTCTCTCAGAAGGTTTCGATGTGGGTCTCGAGATGTCCGGCGCCGCGCCCGCCTTCCGCGACATGATCGATGCGATGAACAATGGCGGCAAAGTCGCTATCCTCGGCATCGCTCCCACGGCCTTCGAGATCGACTGGAACAAAGTGATCTTCAAAATGCTGACCCTCAAAGGGATCTACGGCCGCGAAATCTTCGAGACCTGGTACAAAATGATCGCTTTCGTCCAGGGCGGCATGGACCTCACCCCCCTGATCACGCATCGCCTCCCCATCTCCGAATTCGAAGCAGGCTTCAGCGCCATGCGCGACGGCTCCGCTGCCAAAGTGGTCCTAGACTGGGATTAACCCATCCATCCAAGTCCCTCCCCCGGGTCGTCATTGCTGCGCCATTGGTCCGAGCGACAATGGCGACGGGGAGGTTAGGAGGGGGCTGATGCGAAGGTGCATGCGCGGGCACCGCGCATTCCGCTTGGCTCACCGCATGCCACGTGAGAGATCGCTCACAATCGTCATCGGCTGCGCCGTGCCGGAAAGCCGGGCGCGGTAGACGTACAGCCCCTCTGCAACCCGTTGGACATAGTTCCTCGTCTCGCGGAATGGGATCTTCTCCATCCAGTCGATCATCCCCTCGACCGTGCCGCCAGGACCTAGCGGGTTTCCATAAGCCTCGATCCACTGATCCACCCGATGCGCGCCAGCGTTATAGGCCGCGGCCGCCAGGACATAACTGCCCGAGAACTGCCCAGTCCGCCGTGCCAGATAGGTCTGGCCGAGCCGCGCGTTGTATTGCCAATCCTGCGTCAGCCGAGATCGTGAGTAAGGCTCATCAATCCACGTCGCAACTTTCTTAGCCGTCCCAGGCATAAGTTGCATCAAGCCGCGGGCGCCGGCCGGACTAATCGCTTCGGGGTTCAACTCTGTCTCCTGACGCGCAATCGACATGGCAAATGCTGGCTCTACCCGGTCCGCATACCCCGCGAGGGCGTGCATGGGATAATAGATCCCCGGCAAAACGATGCCCTTTAGGGCTGCGGCCTTGCCAATTCTGACCGCGTAGTGTGGACGGTCAAGCTCGAGCGCAAGCGCGCCCAGCGCTTCGAACGCGCTTGCATCCTCCAACCGTTTCGCCTTGCTGCTCATCACGGCAAAGGCCAAACGCTCCTGCCCCGCATGATGAAGAACCGCTACCAGCCGGAGTTCCTCATCCTCGGAGAGAGGATGCGTCTGCCAACCGGTCACAGCCCCACTTGCCAGGCGTTGATCCGGTGCAGCATTGATCTTGGCCGCCGCCAACTGCCCATAGAACGACGTCTGATAGTTTGCCCCTGCACGAAACCAGCGCTCCGCTTCGACTTCGTCACCAAGCGCCTCATAGGCCCTACCAGCCCAATATCCGGCCCGGCCGAGGCTGATCGGCGTCTGAACGGCTGCCGCGAAGCGTTCGAAATGTCCCGCCGCCCGCCCGGGCTCTTTCAGCATGGTCAGCGACACCCAGCCCGCGATCCACTCTAGATCCGCATAGGCATACCCCTCATCCGCGCCCAGGAAATGATATGCCGCAAGCGTGTAGGCTGAGCGCGCATTGCCGAGCCGCGCCTCCCGCCGCGCAAGCCTGCGGCGGCGATCCGCCCAACGGGCGGGTTGTCCGAGCGGCGCAAGATCCGTCGTAATTCCTGTTAGAAAACTCGCGGCAGATGCATAATCTCGCTTCGCATACAGGTCATTGAAGCTGTTGAGATTTTCCCGCGCGAAGTCGCTCATCGGTTCCCGTTCGAACGGAATTTCACCGGAGGCATAGATCGCCTTTAGCTGGGTCTGTCCTGGCCAATCCGGACGCCGGGCGATATAGGCATTATACTCCGCCACAGTTCCTGCACTGGCGCGAAGTTTGCGCCAGAGAACAATGTCGCGGATCAGAAGATCCGCGCCAGAGACCCGGCTCTGCGCCGCTTCCCAATCGCCGTTCTTGCCGAGCGCCAAGGCCTCGCGCACTAAGACACCGCTCCTCTCAGCTTCTGAGAGGTCGAGTGCCTGGGCGGGCAAAGCGAACTTGGTGAGTGTCAGGACAAAGCAAAGTATCAGGCCAATCGATTTCATCCGAAACTCCGACATCCATGATTTGGTGAAAGCCTAGCATGGCTCGCGGTTTTGCACGCGCGAATTCGGGGCGGGAGCGACACCTTTTTGTGAGGGTTGCTCGATGCTTGCCTCAGCAGGCCTTTGCGCCTAGGGTCCGCGCCCTGACCAAATCAACCAACAACTCGGATTGTTTCCATGTTCAAAGGATCTATGCCCGCGCTCGTCACACCATTCACCAATGGATCGGTGGATTTCGATGCGCTCAAACGGATCGTGGACTGGCAGATTGCCGAGGGCAGCCACGGGCTGGTCCCCGTGGGCACGACGGGTGAGAGCCCGACACTCAGCCATGAAGAGCATGAGGCCGTGGTCGAAGCGGTCGTAGAGCGGACGAATGGCCGCGTGCCGGTGATCGCGGGGGCAGGTTCGAACAACACCACCGAAGCGATCAGGTTCGTACAATTCGCCAAGAAGGTCGGAGCAGATGCGGCCTTGGTCGTCACACCTTATTACAACAAACCGACGCAGCGAGGTTTGTTGCAGCATTACTTGGCTCTGGCCGATTGCGCAGAGATCCCGATCATTATCTACAATATCCCCGGACGTTCGGTGATCGATATGTCGGTCGCAACCATGGCCGAGCTTGCCCAGCATGAGAACATCGTCGGCGTGAAGGATGCGACCGGAGATGTTGTGCGCGTGTCCGAAACCCGTGAAGCCTGCGGTGCGGATTTTGTACAGCTATCGGGCGAGGATGCGTCCGCGCTCGGTTACAACGCTCATGGTGGCGTTGGCTGCATCTCAGTAAGTGCCAATGTAGCGCCCGGGCTTTGCGCGCAGTTCCAAGAGGCAACGTTGGCCGGGGATTATGCCAAGGCATTGGAGCTCCAAGATCTGCTCTTGCCGCTGCACCGGGCAATCTTCGTCGAGCCCGGTCTCGTCGGCGCGAAAACCGGGCTCTCGATCCTCGGACATTGCGGTCGCGAGGTGCGCTCGCCCCTGACCGAATGTCTGCCCGAAACCGAAGTGCAGATCCGGCAGGCCATGGCGCATGCTGGCCTGATCTGAGGCATTTCATTCCAGGGCGGCCATGCCCTGCAGGCAGAGGGGGGACAAGCCCCCCTTCCTGCGCGGACAAGCCGCGCAGATGGCCTAAGCGTCGGTGCCCGAACTCTGCTCCTTGCACAAACCCCGCCCAAACGCTTACGTGAAAGACATGGCTAAAACGAAGAACCCGAACATCAAACTGGCCGCCGAGAACCGCAAGGCCCGGCATAACTACTTCATCGAGGATTCGATGGAGGCAGGGATCGTTTTGATAGGATCTGAGGTGAAGTCGCTCCGCTCCGGCCAAGCGAATATAGCCGAGAGCTATGCCACTGTTGATAACGGCGAGCTGTGGCTCGTGAACGCTTACATCCCGCCTTATGCCCAGGCGAAGAACGATGCCTTCGGCCATCAGGAACGCCGGCGGCGGAAGCTCCTGGCGTCAAAACGCGAGATCTCGCGGCTCTGGCAGGGGATCGGGCGGGAGGGCATGACCCTGGTGCCGCTTAAACTCTACTTCAACGACAAGGGCCGCGCGAAGCTCGAGATCGGGATCGCCAAGGGCAAGAAGTTATCCGATAAGCGCGACACGGAGAAAAAACGGGATTGGCAGCGCGACAAAGCTCGTTTGATGCGGGAGCGTGGTTAGGCCTCGGTCTTTAGGTCCCGGTCGCCGAACAGACCTTTTCAGGCGAGTGGTTCAAGCGATCCGACTTTGTTTCTCGAAGCACCCGCGATTGGCACGGCGATATCGAGCCAGCCTCCAGCGGGCATTCAACAGCAAATTGCACAACAAGACGCCCCAGTTAGCCAAACAGTCCTTGTTGGGGAGGAGGCGCCCCGCAATCGGGGCACCTAACGCTTAAGCCGCGATACGTGGCAGGGTGAGGGTTGCCACGGCGGCCCGCGCCACCTCTTCACCCTTCAGCTCGAAGTGCCCTCGGAAGAAGGCATTATGCGCCTCGGTCTCCTGGTAGTTATGCGGGGTAAGCACGACCGAGAAGACGGGCACATCGGTCTTTAACTGCACCTGCATCAGCGCATCCACCACGGTTGCGGCGACGAAGTCGTGGCGATAAATCCCGCCATCGACTACGAAAGCCGCGCCGATGACGCCGCTGTAGCAGCCCGATTGTGCAAGCCGCTGGGCGAGGAGGGGGATCTCGAATGCACCAGGTACATTGAATGCTTCGACAAACGGAGCACCCTGATGGCGTTTCAATTCGGCCACCAGGCCCGTTTCCGCTTCATCGACGATATCCGCGTGCCAGCGAGCTTTGATGAGTGCGATAGGTTTGAGGGACTCGGTCATAGGTCATTTCCTTTCTCTGTCAGACACCGAATCCCAGGGCTGACGAAAAAGGGTGAGACACGCCCTTTCACAGGCGCGCAATGGACCTTTGACGCCGTTCTCTTCCATCCGGACTGTAACCGTCGGCTCCGGAGTTGCACCGGATCTGCTGACCCTCTTGGGCGACCCAAGAGGCGCTCGCGGGCTCTGAGATCTCTCCCATTACCGCCGGTGGGGAATTCCGCCCCGCCCTGAGAACGCGCCCGACCCTTGCGGGGCCGGACAAGGCACACCATAAGCGATGCAAGGCCCCGGGAATAGAAGGAAAGCGACATGGTCGAGATGCCTGACGCCGAACGCCTGATGACGGCTGTGGATGCGACCTGGCCCGCGGCCGAGTTCCTCCGGCAGGGGGGATGGGTTCTGCGTCGGGGGGCAGGGGGCGGCCAACGGGTCTCCGCCGCGCGCGGGCTCGGCGATCCGGCCGAGGCAGAGGCTCAGATGCGCGCCTGGGGGCAAGATCCGATCTTCTCCCTCACCCCTGGCGAGGCAGAGCTTGATACGCTGCTGACCACACGCGGCTATGTGATCAATGATCCGGTGGCCTTCTACGCAACCCCGGTTGAGCGGCTTTGGACAGGCGGGGATGAGACTGCGATGCTTCTCAGATGCGACAGCCCACTCGCACTCGTTGACGAGATTTGGACGGCTGGCGGTATCGGTCCAGAGAGGCGCGCGGTGATGGCTCGCTGCTCGGCCCCAAACATCACCTTGATCAGCCGCGCGGGCGATCACCTTTCTGGCTGCGCCTTTGTCGCGGTCGATCATGATGTGGCGATGATCCATGCAATCGAAGTCCGCCAGGATCTTCGCCGGCTCGGCGCGGGAGAGCGACTTTTGCGCGGTGCCGCCCGCTGGGCTGAAGAAAACGGCGCGAGATGGCTCAGCCTCGCCGTGACCGAGGCCAACAGCCCCGCCAACACCCTCTACCAAAAGCTGGGCATGGAGATCGCGGGCCACTATCACTATCGCATCCTGCCGAAAGGAACCTGATGCGCGGCCTCGTGGCAATTCTGTTGCTCAGCACCTCTGCTTTTGCGGCGGACCTGCCCCCTGCGCTCGACCTGCGCGCACCGGAGGGCGGCGTGCAAACCGCATTCTCAGACCGGGCTTATGACCGCTATCCCCTCCCCATCCGGGCGTTTGGCGGAGAGGAGGCGGCGACCGAGGAGATCGCTGGCCGGGTCATCTGGTCGGCCTTCCGGATCGACAGCGAGGTCACGACAGCCGCCCTCAAAGATGCCTATCTCAAACACTTGACCGAGCTTGGCTTCACCGAACTGTTCGCCTGCAGAACCACAACCTGCGGTGGCTTCGACTTTGCGTTTGACGCCGCGCTCCTGCCCGCGCCCGGCATGCTGCTCGACGTGGATGATTTTCGCCAGACTTCCATGATGAGAGCCGGGGATGGCGCCCGCGCGTCGGTCCTGGTGAGCCGGGTGCTTGATGCGGCCTATGTTCAAACCGTACTCGTCACTCCCGCCGATCCTGACATTGCCCTGGTCGCCTCCGGCGGTGTTGCAACCGCGCCAGAGACTGTGATTCTGCCCCGTGATGAGAAGACCCTCTATGACCGGCTGATAGCCGATGGGCGGATCGAGATCGAAGGATTGGTGTTCGAACCCGGCGGTGCAGTGCTTTCTCCGGGTTCGGAGGAAGGCTTGGGGCTCCTTGCCCGGCTTCTGAACCGCAATCCCATTGACGTGATCATCGTCGGCCATTCCGACAACGAAGGCGCGTTGGAGAGCAATCGCGAACTCTCACTCAGCCGCGCGCAGGCTGTTGTCGCGGCTCTCGAGGCGCGCGGGGTGGTCGCCAGCCAAATGTCGGCCGAGGGTCTGGGCTTCCTCGCCCCCATTGCCACCAACGCGACCGAGGAAGGTCGTGCCCAGAACCGAAGGGTCGACTTGGTACTGAAATCAAAACCGTGATTTGACTCTCCCCTAGCTGGAGACCCTATATGCCACGCTACCTTTTAAATGAGGCGCGTCATGGCCATTGCTGCTCAGATCACCGGAACGAGTTGGTGGGACCTCTCCACCTGGCGCCAAGCGTCGATCAACACGCTTTGGTGTCTGCTCGGCTGCGCGATCGGCGATATGGGAACGATACTGTTCTTCCAACTCAGCGGCATCCCATGGCCAACGCTCGCCATCATGGCGCTCGCGATCGTAAATGGAATCCTCACCTCGATCGCGCTGGAGACCTATATTCTGTCTCGCCAAATGGCGCTTAAGGCGGCGTTCAACACGGCAATTGGTATGTCGCTGATCTCGATGGTGTCCATGGAGGTCGCGATGAACCTGACGGACTACCTCCTGACCGGCGGCGCGAAGCTGACCTGGTGGGTGGTCCCGATCATGTTGCTCGCCGGCTTCATCACCCCGCTGCCCTACAACTATTGGCGGCTCAAGGCGCTCGGCAAAGGTTGTTGCCACTGAGGCACCCAACGAACAGGTGATGTCCTGGCCGATTGCCGAGGCATCGCCTAATCGTTAGGTCTGCGGGACCTCTTCGTGAAGAAATGGAGTGAAGATGTCCCCCGAGCTTTTTTGGCTGGCCGCCACCGCGGTCCTCACGGCCCTGATGTGGGTCCCCTATATCCTCAACATTCTCGCCCAAATGGGTGTGGTCACGGCCCTAATCAGCCGGGACGGAGATGACCCTGGCGAAGCGGCCTGGGCCAAACGCGCCCAGCGTGCGCATATGAATGCAATCGAGAACCTTGCCATCTTCGCGCCCTTGGCAATCGGTGTGCATGTGGCTGGCGTTGGTGCCGAGATGACCGCATTGGCGGCCATGGCTTACTTCTGGCTCCGCGTCACTATGTGGGTCGTCCATATCGCCGGGATCCCGGTCATCCGCACCTTGCTTTTCGCGGGCGGCGTTGGCTGCCAACTGGCGTTGGGCTACGCGCTGCTAACCGCGCCGATGGCCGGCTGATTGGGCGGCACGAGGTCTGCCAGAAAACGGCGGACCTCGCGCCCACTACGCAGGTGGTGAACCGCGAGATGCGCGGGCGGCTCCTCGATCAAAGGCACCATCTTCTCGCGCAGGCTGTCGCGCGTGCGCCAAATGAAGTCGAGGAACTCCGTAAAGTTATGGTCAAAACGCTCGACACAGCCCTCAGGCATCTCCGGGCGCGGTTCGCCACGATGCTGCAGAACCCGCCAAGTCACCCGCGCGATCCGTTGCCAAACGGGGAAATCGAGGAAGATCAGCGTATCCGCCCGGGCGACACGTTCAGTCATTGTCGGCGCATAGCAACCATCGATGATCCAACGATCCAACGTCTGGATTTCATAAAGATCGCGGATCCGGTCGGTCTCGTCGCGCTCCACCCAATCGGCGGCCCAGAGGATCTGATCGATATGCCAGAGAGGCAGGTTCACCCGCTCCGCCATTGCATTGGCGAGCGTCGTTTTGCCGGACCCCGGGCCGCCAACGATCATCACACGCTGCATCGTCCACTCCGTTAACCGGAGCTTTATTTAATCCACATCTCAGAAAAGGAAAACCCGGTTGCGCTGGGCGCAACCGGGTTCCGTCCCTCGGACCGTCTGACTCTTAGTTCAGACGTTTCCCGACTTCTTCGATGGAGACGTCAATCAGACCGGTCGCCTTGTCGGCTGACAGGTTCTTCTGCAACACTTCAGCCGCAGCGGCGACCGCGATTTGCACGGCACGATCCTTGACTTCTTTCACTGCCGAGGCCTCGGCACTCTCGATCTGATCCTGCGCCCGCTTCACGCGGAGCTCGACCGAGGCGGCGATATCAGCCTCTGCTTTTGCGGCAGCTTCTTTGGCTTCCCGCTCGGCATGGGCAACGATCTCACCCGCCTGCTCCTCAACCTCTTTCTGCTTGCGTTCGAAAGAGGCAAAGATCTCTTGCGCTTCCTCACGCAGTCGGCGGGCTTCGTTCAGCTCGTTGCGAATACCATCGGCGCGTTCATCCAACTTTGTGCCCAGAAACTTGTGCACACCCAGATACGCCAAGAGGCCGAAGAAGCCGATGAAACTCAGACCGACGACAAAATCGGAGTTGTAGAAGATTTCCATCTCGAGCTCCTCAGTTCAGCCGCGATGCGACTGCGGACTTGACCGCATCGGGTCCGGCAGACCCTGGCAACAGGGCTTCGACAATGGCGACCGCCGTCTCGTTCGCCACCTCATCGACAGCCTCTTTTGCGCTGTCGCGGATCTCTGCAATACGTGTTTCGCCTTCAGCAGTCCGCGCGGCGATCTCGGCATCCGCCTTCACCAGCGCGGCATCCAGTTCCTTTTGAATGCGGGCCCGAGTTTCAGTCGCGATCTCCTGCGCCTTAGCACGGGCGTCAGCAAGTGCTTGCTCATAGGCAGCCTCGGCCTCATGTGCCTTCTTCTTGAACTCCTCGGCCGCATCCAGATCGTCAGCGATGGCGTCGGCACGCTCCTCCAACACGGCTGCAATCCGCGGCAGCGCGATCTTGGTCATCAGGAAGTAGAGGACGACTATACAGACCACCAGCCAGAAGATCTGGCTCGGGAATGTGTTGAAGTCGAGCTGCGGCAGACCGCTCTTGCCCGCTTCGCCCTCGAGGATGACGTGTTCCAGAGTTGTTTCGGTGCTTGCACTCTGGTTCATTCCATCCATTGTCCATCGTGCATTATACAGACTAGAATATGCACTGTCAGCAGTATAAGT
>JBCDAQ010000041.1:0-24682 GCA_039185285.1 Pseudomonadota bacterium | reverse complement strand
GGGCTGTGGTTCCGTCTTGGCCGTCTTGCCATCTTCGCTCCTTCGTCTCGGCACGCTGCCGGATCGAGAGCGGAAAATCCACCTAACTCAAATGTTCAGATTTGCCCGGCCACCTCTTAGTGATGGATCGCAGCCTATCCCGTCCTTAGATTGAGGTCACCCAAGCCTAACGCCAGCTCGTATACCGATCCAGTGAAATCCTGCTTATGCTGCAGGGGAGAACAGGTGGTGATTACTGAGACAGTGAAAGAAGACATCAAGCGTTGGACGGTTAAGCTTTAGAGCGTACTCGTCATTGAGGTTATTTAATGCAAGACGACCGTGGCCGAGGCGAGGCGGACCTATGATGTGTCGCCCTCGGAGGTCGAAGGTTGGGTCGATGATGCAATGAGGGGGGGTGGAGAATGCTCTGCAGGCGAACCCGCTCGATAGGCGTCAGAAATTCGAGAAGCAACTTCGCGACCTGCGGGAAGTCCATCGTGAGGCTATGCTGGAGCACGTGCGCGAAAAAGTCCCAGGCTCTGATGGGTGAGCCGTCGGTCGCGCCATCGGTCCGAGCGACGATGGCGACGGGCTGGTTCTCATAACCCGCAAATACACTGCTTTGGTCAGAAGCTGTGGCCTGCGACAGGAGTTTATCACGCCTCATTGCCCGCAACACAAAGGGATGATGGAACCCCTGATCCGATCGCTGAAAGAGCACAGTGTGTATCACTAGAGGTTCTTGAACCTGGCTCATGCGAGCCGCGCGATCGGAGATTGGTTCCAGTTCCACAACCATGGACGCCCGCACCAATCGCTGGATATGTCAGCACCGACGGAGGCATTCAAATTGGCAGCTTAACCTGAGCAGGTTCCGCTGGATCAATACACCCTTGCCTGAAGCGTTAATCGAAGAGATTTGCTGCGTCAGAAGAGGGTAAAGGGCGCTGGATCGGAAAGGGCCTTTTGCTCCAATTCCCGATATTCAACGCTCTGCGATTTCGTTTTCCCCTGGTACAATATTGATCTGTTTGATCGCATGCCTGCCCACTCAGGAGGTTCTTTTGACGAATGGAATCAACCCAACCCGGTTTGTCTTAGCTGCCTTACTGTGCGTGCTCGGAGGCCTCGCCGCTAAGGCTTCGTTCGCAGCTGAAAACACACTCGGGGAGCGCGGGTTTTCGGGTTTGTGGCGCGGCGCTTACACTTGCAATGGTTCGGAGATTGGCGTCGATCTTGAGTTCACCAAAGACCGCATCAGCGGGGAAACCGGGGTGATCTGGACATTCTATCCGCTCACTTCAGGCTCGCCAATCAAGTCGGGATCTTTCAGCGCGGTTGTCTCGCCAAGCGAGACTACGAATGGCGCAAGCATGACACCGAAAGCTTGGATCGAACGGCCGCGCGGTTACTCGATGGTATCTGCTGAGTTTGCACTCAGCGCCGAAGGCGATCTGACGGGGGAGATCGACTTCAACGGATGCGACGGGTTGGTCGCTCAGAAGATCGGTGATTCCGAGGGTAGTAGTGCCTCCATCGATACGGCGTTCCTGGACCTGTTTGCCGCGCGCTGGCTGGGTGAGTTCTCCTGCGGCGATACACGTTTCTCGTCAGAGCTTCAGTTGCCAAAGTTCGCGTCAGAGGATGCGACGGGTTCGCTCCTCTACAAGAAGCGCGATCAATTCGACACCACGACCAACCAGGAGATCGGCTTTGTGCTGGACGGAGCGGATGGTCAAATCGGCGTGCGGGTTGTTCAGCGCCTTTCCTACAAACTGAACCAGCAGACTTATGCACCGCAATCAATCTTGATGGATGCGGATGCTGATCGCCTTACGGTGTTGCTCGACGAGCCATCCTGCAGCCCCATCGTCTTGCGGCGTGACAACCCAACTGGCCCGGTGGCGATTCTACCTGTGCCAGCATCACCTTCTCAGGCAACGCTGTTCGCACCCGACATACGTGACGATGGGCGAGTTCACCTCGCCTCTACCCAGGCTGCTTGCGATGCATTGAACGGCTGGAGGGCACAAATCACTGACGCTGATGCTCGACTAGAGCGCGCAGGCAGCCATGTTGCTGGTTGGGGGGCATGGCCGACTCTCTTCACGGACAGCAATTTCGAGCCGTTTTTCGGAATTTCATACAGTAGAATTGCAGGGACCCCGGACATCGCTCAGTTGACGCGGCGCTTGACGAAACGGGATTGCCGCCAACTCGGCTTGCAGATCGACCTGGAGATAAAGGTCCTCCAAGCAGCTTTTGGCGCGAAGGGAACGGTTTTCGGTTCGGACTTTCACGCCTTCCAGCTTGCGATTGCCGATGTTGAGGGCGATGCAGAACTCCTGCAACAGCTGGTTGCAGAAATCGCAGATGTCTCATCTGACGCGACAGGCCTCGCAGAACTGGCTGGCATCG
This sequence comes from Pseudomonadota bacterium, assembly GCA_039185285.1. GTDB lineage: Bacteria > Pseudomonadota > Alphaproteobacteria > Rhodobacterales > Rhodobacteraceae > Thermohalobaculum. Next base: position 22,282 of record JBCDAQ010000041.1, on the reverse strand, counting down.
AAACCCAGTTGCAGAGCCTCGAAAACCTGTCCGAAGCCGATGAGGTTGAGATGGCGGGCCTCATCACTCAGCGGCGGGACGAAGTTAAGGCCTTCATGGATGATGCTTTTCTCGACACGGTCGCGGCGGGATCGACGCTGGCTTTGGCCGACGCTCTGAGGGCGGAGGAGATTGCGGTGGTCCGCGGTGATCCGGATAGGGATCGCATTTCGGCGCTGATCAGAGATCGCGTTGCCAGCCTTGTCGACGCAGAGATCATCGTCCCATCTCAATCTCTCAGTGGATCAGAATTGTTGGATTTCACCGACCGTCAGCGGATGTGGTTCAAGCCTCTTCTGCGGTACACTCCGGTCTCAGAAAGCATCGCAATGCTGCAAAACCGCATCGCGAAAGAGACGGAGGATCGCGTTGCGGCGGTAGCGCAGAGGATCGATGCCGCAGTGGTGATTGCCGATCTTCGCTCCTCCTACAAAGCTATATCGACGTTTGCGCAAGATCCTAGCGTGGCCCGATACTCCCAACAACTCTGGTCGGCGTATGATCAGAAGGCTCAGACCCTGCTGAAAGCCGCCATCTCCGAGCTTCCGCCACGCAAGAACAACCGAACCGAGCGCGCGAAAAGCGGTGGCCCGCTGGCCGGACTGCACAAGAACGCCGATATCACAGCGTTTTTGAGAGGTGATAGACTGTCCGCTTATCAAGCGCCGCGCCGCTCCACCCTGATCTACGTTGCAGAGCTTGCTGCCGAGTTCCGAACGTACTGTCCTGCTGCTCTTCCGCCCGGTATTTCGACACTGATAGCAGGCAAGTTTATCAACCTGAATGCGCTGACCGGTGATCGTGACGCTTTGGCCGCAGAGGGGTGGCGGCTCATCGCGGAAGGTCTTCAGGTATTGGCCAATCCGGGGCCTGCGATGGCAGAGGCGATCAACCGCGACGAGCTCCGCGCCAGCGCGGCCGCAGATGCGCTGATACTGCTCAATACGCTAAGGTGCACTGGCCCGGACTTAAGGCAGATGTTCACCAACATCGCAGATTGGGTCAAAGATCCTGCGGTTGGAATTGCGCAAGGCGACAAGAAACTATTCGATGTTTGCCTTGATGCGGTTGGCAGCGGGTTGATCATGCGTGAGACCCGTGAGTATTGTAGCTGCGCAAGCGATCGAATTCTCCGTTCGGCCCAGCAGGGCTTCGATCGCTATCTGCGGGCTTCGCCGCAGAGCCATTGGCGCCAGATCACCTTCTTGGACCGTCGATTGAATCAGAGCCTGCAGGTGTGCAGACGTTAAGACCAGCTCCAGCTTACCAAGCAGCTCCGATCACTATCCAGAATGCGCGATGGATCTATGCAGCAGATCTCATGCTGCACGTTTCGCCTGGCCACAAACCGCCGCAGATCTTGGTCCAATCATGTGTTTTGCCACGCTAGTCGATCCGACCCTGTGGCAGCAGTCCACAGGGTCGGATCAGTCGCATGAAGTCCTCACAATGTGTGAACCAAAGATCTTCGCTTTGCGCTCAATCCTCGTCTTTTGCTACTGGAACCTTCTTCGGCAGTGCCATCTCACCCCAGCCCGAATCCGAGGACGTCGCCTGGGCTGAAACCGAGAAAGCAGCGCCCGGATTGATCATCGAGGCGTCAATATCAACGCCCGCAAGGTTACGTGTTTTGCTCGTTGTCCATTCCTGAGTTGGGTTGAACGAGATGCTCGTTGGCTCATAGTTCTTCTTATCGTCGATCAGCGCTTGGGCTTGCTTCTCTTGTCCTTGAACCAAAAACTTGTTCGCCTTGTCGAGGACATCCGGTTTTATGGTCATGGAGATACCGACATAGTCAGCACCGGATTTGTTCTCCTTGACCACCTCATCATAGGCATCGCGGAGGCCAGTGTACTCGGGATCTTTCTTCCACTTGTCCACTGTTCCGTCCTCCAATCCGGCGAGCTTCGCCAAACCATCGACGGTATCCCAAGGGTCGGGGCGCGACACGGTCGAGAATGAGAACGACGCACCCGTAAAGCGCTGAGGATCGCCGTTGGAACGCGTCACGGTCGAGGATCCATAGACCACGCCCTTTCGTTCCAGCTTGATGCCTTTACCCTTACCCGCCGAGACATAAGCCTCATCGTTCGAGTTGTAGCTACCGGTCACGGCCTTGTTGCCGCCGACCGATCCTGTGACGACGTTGTCATTTGCGCCTCCATGCCCGATGGTCAAGGCAGCATTCGCATGGGCGTCTCGGTTAAACTGGAACATCGTCAGGCGACTGGTGGAGTGTGTGTCCGGCGTAAAGCTCTCTTTGACTTTCGTCAGTGTCGCGATCGAGGTGCCGAGTCCAAGCCCACCTCCTACCGAAACGTCGATTGGTCCAAGCTTGCCCTCATACTTGGCTGTCCCATCGACTGTGGCCGAGTGCTTCCAGAAAACCGCATCCTGCTCGTAGATCGATACATTGTCGGCAATGTTGATGTCTTTCAGGTTGAGGTTGTTCTCATGTTTCACGATCTTATCATCTTTGATTTGAAGGTCCGGGCTGGCCATTGCTTTGAGAAAGCGTGACAGGTTCTTATCCGGGTCCTTGCCGTCCTTGTTCGTAAAGTTGATCGTGAAGCCGCTAAAATCTGATTTGGCGCGGTACGTCCCAATTTTGGCCTTAACGCTGAGGGCGTCCTTGGCAAAACCAACGCCTCCACCGCCGGATGCTGAGAAGTGATGGCCATCGCCTGCATAGATCCGAAGCGAGTAACCGTTCTCAGTCTTGAAGAGCCCAAGCTCCACCGTGCCGCTTTTGCCGCCACCTACCGTGCCTTCGATCTGAATTCCGAGAGCCTCCAGGCTGGTCGTCACACTCGCACTCAGCGTGCCGCTGCTGCTGATGTATAGCCAGCCGCCTGCCTCCATCTCCTTGGCTTGGGAAAGCAACAATTCAGCCGATTCCTGTTTGGCTGAAATCTGGTCCTTTTTGTCCGGTGTGAGCGCGTCGAGCTCTGCCGTCCAATCGGCCATCTGCGAGCGATCTATGTCGCTCATCATGCTTTGAACGATGAAAGGGCGCAGTTCGGTGGGGTCGAGGCCGAAGCTCTCCAGCTTTTTGTTGATCTCGGCCAGATGCTGGGTTGGGTCATACTGCGCGAGCTTTGTACCATCCGGTCGTGCATCTAGGATCGCCATGCGCACCATCGCTTTGACCTTGTCGGGGTTCTCATAAGCTTCATCGAAAGCAGTATTCCAAGCATCCTTCGCCGTTTCGTACTCGGTCATCGCCTCGTCGATCGCCTTGTCGATTTCAGCCGGCTTTTTGTAGTTTGGATCCTCGATGTCTCCTGGGTTCTCTTTGAGCGCCATCAAGCGAAGAAGTTGCGCCTCCAGCACGATCACCTTCACACCGGCGAGGTTCATGTCGTTCTGGGCTTCGTCGCTCTTGAAAGCTGTCAGCTCCTTTGCCTTGTCCGCAAAGGCCTCGTCCTCAAAGTTCAACCCATGCGCATCATCCGCAATGAGCTGATGGGCATGGAGTGAGTAGACCCGCGCATTGACTTCGGGCGAGTACTTGCTCTGAGCCTTAAGATAGCCCTTGCCAGCCTGGGTCGTATCATCATCGCCAACCAAGGGCCCCGCAACAGAATTGACCAGACCTATCACGTTTTGGGTATGCTGGATCGAAGGTAGGCGGCTTTGCGTCAGATCCTTCAAAAGTGAGATCTGCTCGCTCATCCCGGCGTCTTCCATCCCGGCATCGATAGTCATCTGCTTGGCAAGGTTCTTGTCGACACCAAAATCCGCTAACGCGCCCATCTCGATCTTAGCCCGACGCGCCTCGATCGGACCGCCGCCATCGCCAATCTGCGCGCTGATATGTTCGAGTACTTTATCAAACTCCTCCCGGGTCAGCTTAACCGACCAGGCGTCTTTCTCGTCATCGGTATTCGGGTTTTTGACGTCGAAGCGCCCCTCGTTGTCTCCGTCGGAGCCGAGTGCAGCTTTAAGCAGGCTTTCTGCATCAAATGTCTTGGGAACTCGAAGATCGTTGAACGAGAGTTCTGGATGATCCAACTCCTCGAACTTCATCGCATCCCAGATCATCCCGGTCCGATGCGTGCTGAATGCGTCGCGCGCGTCTGCATAATTCTCGAATGTCGCATCATCCAAGTTGTCGATATTGCTCTCTGGCTCAGAGGTGTCCAATTGCTTCACAGCGTCTTGGGCCAGACGAACCGCGGCGAGGAGTAGGTTCGCCTTCTGATCAAGCGTGCCATCGGCATCCGATAGCGTGCGGAACGCCTTCAGTAGGTTAGCATCCACACTGGTCGACTGAACCATATCGCCATGCAGCGGCTTCTTCTGCTTGGCGGCTTTGAGCTGCTCGTTCAGATGATACGCAAGCTCACGTTTCGCGATGCCGAGCTCATGCTGAGCCTCGGCCAGCTTGAGCATCCGGTCTTTCCCGGTGTCGTCCGCATCCTGATACTCCTCAGAGGACTTGATGTCGTGCTGTGCCAACGCGAGGCGCATGTCGTCGAACTTTGTGTCTTTACCGATAACACCTTCCAACAGCTCCGCCGAGTCGCCCTTGATCAGATCGCCGAAGAAGGCGGCCACTTGTGCATCTGTTGGCTTGTTCTTGCCAGCAACCTGCTCCATCTGAGCAGCGGCAGCCTCTTTGAGCATTACAAGGAGATCGATCGTTAACTCCGATTGCCCTGCCGCCTGCAATCTGTTTGCCAACGCCTGAACATTTTCGTGCAGGTCTTCGCTCTCTTTTTGCTTCAAGCTGCTGACGCCTGGGAGCAGCTTGGACACGATCATCATGATGACCTCGTCCGCAGTGTTCTTTACGTTGCGGCTTATCTTATCGACCTCGTCGCCGACATCAGTTTGATCGATGTCATCCTTGATCAAAACTTTGATCGCTGTGATCTCGTTTTGAATCGACTCGCTTTTCTTAAGCGTATCTTCTGCCGCAACCTCCATGTTTACGAAGGCGGTGGCCTTTTGGTCCCTCAGCTTGCTCTTGCCGGTGAAGATACCAGCGTCGGCTAACTTCTTGTCGACCGCATCGATTTCGTCTTCGAACTTGTGGACCTCCTTCATGGAGCTATCGAGTTCATCAACATTTTGATTGAGGTTTTGAACCTGCTCCTCAACGGATTTAACGGGTTCGGCAACCTCATTCGGAACCGGGTCGTTGTTCGCGCTTGCGTCCGGCGCGTTAACTTCGTTGGGGTCAAGTGTGACGGCTTTGACCACGGATTCGAGTCTCCGGAGGCTCTGCATCTTCTTAATCATGCCGCCATCCGCGTCGTTCGTAACCTGGTTGTCCTTGGGTTCAGACAGCGGCAGTTTATGCGCGTCAGTACCCATCTCGGCGAGAAGCTTGAGCTTTTGGACCTTCATACCATCAGCGGTGGCAAGCGTGGTCTTGAAGTTCTCAGTAACTCCACCCGTGGTGTTGGATTGCTCGGCAAGCGGAAGCGTGTTGCCCATAGCGAGCTTGGCCGAACCTAGATTCAGTGTCTTGTCGGTCATCTAGACCTCCATCAAATAAGAATTTATTGCTCTCAGACGTGTAGGACTGGGAAGCTCGCTGGATCCGATGCCGTCGTTGAAACGGTCGTGAGGTCGCTTTCCGTGAGCCTCAGACTGTCAGCGCTGTGAGCGGCAAAGACGCACTCATCCGCGAGACGTTCCGCAATCTCCAACGAATCCTGTCCCGTTGCATCCACTGTGCTTTCAAACACGATCCGCTCAACTTCGGCGTCATAGCCAAAATTTCTTGTCTCGGCGCCATACGTCTTATTCAACTTCAGTGCCGCGGCCAGTCGCTCGGGCCTGTGGTCGGGGGCGGCCCGAACAAGCTCTGCACGAATGGTGAAAGCGCGCTCACAAGGAAGTCTCAGATCCAACCTGTGGACCTGCTCAAACGCAAAAGAACAGCCGTGTGAGCTGTCCATTTCAAGTTCGAGACCAAGCGCCTCACCAATAATCGCAACCGCCCGATGGGCGTATTCTATATCTTTCATTACATTTCCCCAGCATAAATTCAGCCAACTTCCACCCGATAAAATCCACACAGTATTTGTATCTCAGGGTTGCAATCCGATCAAGTGTGCTTCTTTTGAGGCGACTTCTAATTCTTGAGAGTTTCTGTTCAGGTCGCGCGATCGAACGGCCTAAACTGCAGAGCGTACAAGGTTCGGGAGAATCTGCTGAGCGCATTGCTGAACCTAGAAGCTAGGAAGACCGTTCTGACACGAGGAGCCGGCCGCTCGGGCTCTCTCCCGCAATTCCGGTCAGCCAGTCAATGAATGCGGCCACTTCTGGTCTGCTTGCAGCGTCTTCGGTTGTGACGACGTCGAAACCAATATCAGTTCTCTGAACATGTTCTGGAAATGGGCAAATCAGAAGACCTGCCTCTATCGTATCTTGCAGAGCGGGCCATCCGGCCAGAAGCACCCCTTGCCCGGACACAGCCGCCTGCACCGCCAGTCCATAATCGTTGAAGCGCAGTCCCTTGGATGTATCAACGCCATGAATTTTTCTCTGCGCGAACCAGGATCCCCAATCAAACCATTGGCGTGTCTTTTGGGCCCAGGGCGTCTGTGAGAGGTCCCAGTGGATCAAAGGGGCGTCTCGTAAATCATCGAGATGTTCGAACCGCTGTGGCCCCGATCTCATGCCAGGACTGCAGGCCGGGAGAACCAGATCTTCAAAGAGCCGGTTTATGACCAACCCGTCCTCGGACGGCACGCCGTATCGAATCGCGATATCGACGTCCTCACGCTTCATATCGACAACTCTCTGAGAGGAATCGATTAAGACGTCGATCCCAGGTCTTGCGGCCCGGAATTTCTCAAGTCTGGGGACCAGCCATGTTGTCGCTAGCGAGGCCTCTACCGTCACGATCAAGCGGGTGTCTCGCCGTGGGTGACGCATCTTTTTGACCGCCTCGGACATATGCAACATCGCGAGTTCGAGATCCGTCTGCCCAGCAAGCCCGCTTGGTGTTAACTCCAAACGGTGACCCACGCGCCCAATCAGTTTTGTGCTTACCGCTGCCTCAAGCTTTACGACCAGCTGCTTTACGGCTGCAGGCGTGACCTTCAATTCTTCCGCGGCGGTTTTGTAGCTCAGATGCCGGGAGACAACTTCGAAAGCGCGCAGCGCGTAGAGAGAGGGTATCCAATCCGCCATGGATTTAGTTTTGCTAAATCCCAGATAAGATCAAATCAATTCGGCGCCGAAGAGTCTCATACTAGAAAACAAAGCTAAAATGACGAGAGATAGAGTCGGCGAAAGCCGACGTTGTCGCATAGCTTCATGCTTAGTTTCAGGGAGACCGACCCAAATGGGTTCCAGCGATGGAGAGACCCGAGATCTCGTAACCTCGCGCCCTGGCGCGGGCTGGGATTTTGCCTTGGCCCGCCATCCCTTCTTCGAACATGAGAGGCCTCTAGGCCCTCACTACACCGTCTACAACCGGCGGCTCTGTGTCGGATACTTCGATCAACGCAGCGTCGAGGAGGGATATTGGACCATCCGCCAAAAGGTTGGCATCTTGCATTGCGGTGAGCTCGTCGTGCAGTTCAAGGGGCCGGATGCGCTCAACCTTTTGAACAAAATTCTGACGCGCGATGTCGCGAAGATCAAACCGGGACGATGTGGATACGGGCTTGCCTGCTACGACGATGGCGGATTGATCATCGATGGTGTTTTGCTGCGAATTGACGAAGATCTCTTTTGGTATGTTCAGGCTGATGGAGATTTCTATGGTTGGAGCCGAGCGCTCTCGATCGGGATGGATGTCGAGATCACGGTCCCGGACGTCTTCGTCTCCCAAGTGCAGGGCCCGAACGCGCTGAAACTGCTTGATGCCGCGGCGCGCGACGGCCTCCCCGAAGATTTCACATATTACGGTATCGCACAGGTCGATCTGGGCGGTCAGGAGTATCTCGTTACCCGAACTGGTTTCACGAACGAGCTCGGTTGGGAGCTCTACTCAGAGCCGTATCACGATGCGGACGCGCTCTGGGATCATCTCCGTAAACATGGTGAGCCGTTTGGTCTAGACTTCACATGCAACGACAGTATCGACATTCGCCGCATCGAAGCTGGAATACTGAATGCCGGGTCTGACTTCGATCACTCCACCACGCCCTTCGACTTCGGTTTGAGTCATTTTGTCGATGAAGGAAAAGACGGCTTTCTCGGCAAGGATGCTCTGGCAACAGCGTCGCGCGGTCGCCGTCAGTTCGGCATAAAGTGCCCCGAGGGTGAGATGATGATCTCGGGGCTTGTCTATGCGGATGGGGCGTCGGCTGGTAAAATTACGGCTGCGGCGATGTCGCCTTATCTTGGGTACAGCATTGGCTATGTGTTGCTCGATAAGGCCGGGCTCACGCCAGGCGCGCAGGTTGATGTGGCCTGCCGGGATGGAACTCTAAACCGCGCCGAACTGGTCGAGCCGCCATTCTACGACAAAGATCGACTGATCCCACGCGGCAAACATGTCGACATTCCCACATTGCCTCTCTGAAAACACCCAAAGACAGGACCAAGCTAGCATGGCACAGATCGTATCGGCCGGGCGTCTCAGACAATCCCCATTTCATCAATCGACCATGCAGGAAGGCGCGGAGACGTTGCTGACCTATAACAACATGCTTATCCCGCGCGGCTATGGGGACCGAGAGGCCGAGTACTGGCGGCTGATCAACGGCGTCTCCATGTGGGACGTGGCCGTTCAACGCCAGGTTCAACTCAAAGGGCCGGATGCCGCCAAGCTCGCTCAAGTTCTTTGTGTTCGGGACCTGTCCAAACAAAAGATCGGGCAGGGCAAGTACGTTGCGGTCTGTGATCACCGCGGGGTTCTTCTCAACGACCCCATCGCGATGAAAGTGGCCGAGGATTGCTACTGGCTCTCCATCGGAAACTCCGACATTTGGTTCTGGGCCCGCTGTGTTGCGGGTGAGCGCGGGCTAAACGTTGAGGTTAGCGAACCCGATGTCTCTCCCATGGCTGTCCAAGGTCCAAAGGCCGAGGATGTGGTCGCTTCAATCTTCGGCGATTGGGTTCGCGACCTCCGATATTTCTGGTTCAAGGACACGGAGGTCGATGGCATTCCAATCAAGCTCGTTCGCGCCGGATGGTCCAAGCAGGGCGGGTACGAGCTTTTTCTGATGGACGGAAGTAAGGGCGATCATCTTTGGCAAATCGTCAAAGAAGCCGGCAGGCCTTTCGATATCGGGCCTGGATATCCCAACCCTTCTGAGCGCACCGAAAGCGGTCTTCTGAACTACGGAACTGACACGGATGACCAAACGAACCCATTTGAAGTTCGGATGGAGCGTTTCATTGATCTGGATGTCAACGACGACGTGATCGGCGTCTCTGCCCTGCGCAGGATCAAGGCCGATGGCGTCAAGCGTCACCAGCTTGGGATCGTTCTGGAGGGCGGCGAAGAAAACGAGGATCAGTCAATCTGGCTGGACATTGTAAAAGACAATGAAGTTATCGGTCATATGACCCATAAGGCTTGGTCTTACCGTATGAAGCGCATGATCGGCTACGCGCTGGTCTCAATTGACGCCCAACCCGGCGACACGGTTAAGGTGATCCGAGACAGCGGGCCGGTTGATGGCCATCTGGCAGAAGTGCCTTTCAAGATAAGTTCTTGAACCCGCCAAGCTTGCGGTTTGATCCGATGAAGCCGTGGGAAGTCGGTCTCGCGGTGCTCATCTCGCTTGTTTGGGGCGTCAGTTTTGTCGCGATCCAGATTGGCGTGAACAGTTTTCCGCCCCTCTTTTTCTCGGCAATCAGGTTCGCCCTGGCTGCGATCCCGCTTGTGTTCTTCTTGCCGCCTCCCAAGGTCTCGTGGAAACTGGTCTTGTCCATCGGCTTCACTCTTGGCGTCGTGAAGTTCTCGCTTCTTTTTGTCGGGATGCATGTCGGTCTATCTGCTGGCCTCGCATCTTTGCTTTTGCAGGCCCAAGTGTTTCTTACCCTCGTCTTGGCAGCTCTTCTTCTGGGCGAGCACCCCTCATCGCGACAGAGCCTTGGGATATTCCTCGCCTTCTGCGGTATCGCCATTGTGGCAATGACCATCGACAGCAGCGCCAGCAGACTGGGTCTTGCTCTTGTGCTTCTAGCAGCGATGGCTTGGGCGGTTTCCAACCTGCTGATGCATCGCTCGGGCTCTGTGAAAATGCTCAACCTAATGGTCTGGATGTCGCTTGTGCCGCCGCTTCCACTCTTGCTCTTATCGTTCGCGTTAGAAGGTGCTGACTGGCCAGCAATGTCGGATGTCAGTTGGGAAGGCATCTGGGCCCTGATCTATGTGACGTTGATCGGAACCGTGCTTGGATTTGCAGGATGGGGCTTTCTTCTATCCCGCCATGGTGCAAGCAGGATCGCGCCATTCGCTTTGCTCGTACCGATCTTTGGCATGGGCTCATCCGCACTCGTATTTGGCGAAACATTTGGAGCCGCCAGGCTGGCTGGCGCGACCGTGGTTCTTCTAGGGCTTGTTCTCGCGGTCTCAAAGACGAACAACCCGCGATCTCAAATGCAATAGCCGCCGTAGCCTCCTGAAGTCGATCTGATATGCGGATGTATGTCAGATAATTAGCATCCTAGAAGAGGTGGCTGACGTTTCGCTTTCCGGATTGCAAAGGGTCGCCTCGGCCTGCGCGTCCTGACCCGCGTGGACCAAATTCCGGACCAAGCGCTCGCATCCTGCGTTGTTCGCGTGCTCTACTTGGCGTACCATCTTGAGACACTCTATGGGCTCTAGGCCCTTATCACGGCAAGCGCTAGCTTAAGGCGCACGGGAGGAAAGATGAGGAAGTCAATTATAGGCGCGCTCGCCGCGTCCAGCACGTTGCTATTGCCTATGATAGCAGCGGCTCAGACCGAAGTTCAATTTTGGCATGCTTTCACAGGGCGGCTCGGCGAGTTGGTCAAAGAGCAAGTCGCGGACTTCAACGCTAGTCAGTCTGACTATGTCGTCGTCGAGAACCACAAAGGGAACTACTCTGAGACCCTGAATGCAGGGATTGCAGCCTTCCGTGCGCAGGAACAGCCGCATATCCTGATGGTCTTCGAAGTTGGCACAGCGACCATGATGGCCGCTGGTGGCGCTATCAAGCCGGTGCATGAAGTGATGGACGAGAGCGGCGCCGCGTTTGACCCGAACGCCTATATCGGATCGGTCAAAGGCTACTATACGACGACGGATGGCGAAATGCTGTCGCTCCCTTTCAACTCCTCCACACCGGTGCTCTGGGTCAATCGCGACGCGATGCAGGCAGCAGGTGTTGACCCCGACACCGATCTTTCAACCTGGCAAAATGTTGGCGCAGTCCTGGATCAGCTGAAGGCGGGCGGTGAAGAGTGTCCGCTTGTCACCGCATGGCAGAGCTGGATTCATCTGGAGAACTTCTCCGCCTATCACGATGTCCCCTTCGCAACGAAGGACAACGGGTTCGCCGGTCTGGACACCGAGCTTGCCTTGAATGGGCCGGCGCAGGTCGCTCACCTGACCGCGATGGGCGACTGGGCGGAGGATGGCAAGTTCATCTACACTGGTCGGCGCAACGAAGGTGGCGCGAACTTCCGGGCTGGGGAGTGTGCGCTCTTCACCGAAAGCTCGGCCGGTTATGCCGGGATCAAGTCGGAGGCGAAGTTCGACTTTGACGTGCGCCCGCTGCCCTATTGGGAAGGCGTCGGCAACGGCCCCCAAAACACGATCATCGGCGGTGCTTCGCTTTGGGTCATGGAGGGTCATGAGTCCGAGGAGTACAAGGGCGTGGGTGCGTTCCTGAGCTTCCTCTCCTCGACAAAGATCCAGGCGAAATGGCACCAGAACACGGGCTATCTGCCGATCACGCTGGAGGCGGGCGATGCAACCCGGATCGCGGGCTTCTATGAGGATAATCCGGGCACCGATATCGCGGTGATCCAGATGACAGCGAAGGAGCCGACGGCAAACTCCAAGGGCTTGCGTCTGGGGTCCTTCGATCAGATCCGCGGGATCATCGACGAAGAGCTAGAAGCGATCTGGGCCGGGGATAAGACGGCGCAAGAGGCGATGGACAGTGCCAAAACCCGTGGTGATGCCCTGCTACGTCGCTTTGAGGCGGCCAACCGCTAACGGCAAAGACGTTGGGGCGGGCTGAAGCGGTCTGCCCCTTCTTCGTCAAAGGTCGCTCGCATGGATAAGCGCGTCAGATTCAAGGGGTGGTTGCTGCCGATCCTTTTGATTGCCCCGCAGGTCTTGATATCGGCGGTGTTCTTCTTCTATCCGGCGGGCCAGGCGATCTGGCAATCGCTGTTTATCCCGGATCCGTTTGGCCTGTCGGCGCGCTTTGTCGGCCTTGGAAACTTCGAGTTCCTTCTCAGCGATCCTTTCTATCGCGCGTCCTTCCTGACAACGGCGATCTTTTCGATTTTGGTCACCCTTTGCTCGATGGTGCCTGCGCTGTTTCTGGCGGCTGTGGCGGATCGTCTGATCAAAGGGTCAGGGGTCTATCGCACACTTCTGATTTGGCCGTATGCGGTTGCCCCCGCGGTCGCAGGGGTCCTCTGGCTCTTTATGTTCAACACACGGGTTGGCGTCGTCTCCTGGTATCTTGGCCAGCTCGGCTATGACTGGAACCATGTGCTGAATGGCGGCGAGGCAATGGGTTTGGTGGTTGTTGCCTCCGCCTGGGGGCGGATCAGCTATAACTTCCTCTTCTTCTTTGCCGCGCTCCAAGCCGTGCCCAGATCGGTGATTGAGGCCGCTGCAATCGACGGTGCGCGGTTTTGGAAGCGGTTCTTTACGATCGTCTTGCCGCTTCTCTCACCCACGACCTTCTTCCTTTTGGTCGTCAATGTCGTCTACGCGTTCTTTGAAACCTTCGGTGTGATCCATACGATCACCGCGGGCGGGCCGCAGCAATCGACAACGATCCTGGTCTACAAGGTCTTCTCCGACGGGTTTGTCGGGCAGGATCTCGGCTCCTCCTCCGCCCAATCGGTCATTCTGTTGATCGTCGTGGGCCTTCTGACCGTCTTCCAGTTCAAGTTCATCGAGAAACGGGTGCATTACTGATGGCGCGCGAGGTTCATGGCATGATCGAGAAGCGGGGCGCGGGCCTCTGGCTGACCCATCTCGTCATGGTCACCGGCGTTCTGATCGTCTTCTTCCCGATCTGGCTCGCCTTTGTCGCATCCACCGTGACGCAGCCCGAGATTGTGAGCCCGCCAATGCCGATCTGGCCCGGCGATCAGTTTTGGGAGAACTACTCGAGGGCGCTTTTCGCCGGTGTGAATGTGCCGGTGGGGACGATGCTGATAAACAGCCTGATCATGGCGATTGGCATCGCGGTGGGGAAGATTATCATCTCGCTCCTCTCTGCCTTCGCGATAGTCTATTTCCGCTTCCCCGGTCGGAACATGTTTTTCTGGATGATCTTCCTGACGCTCATGCTGCCGGTCGAGGTGCGGATCGTACCGACTTTTGAGGTTGTTGCGGGATTTGGTCTTCTGAACAGCTACAGCGGCCTGATCCTGCCGCTGATCGCTTCGGCTACGGCAACCTTCCTGTTTCGTCAGTTCTTCCTCACCATCCCGGACGAGCTGGCCGAAGCGGCCCGGGTCGATGGCGCGCGTCCGATGCGGTTTTTCATCGACATCGTCGTGCCGATGAGCCGGACAAACATCGCAGCCCTTTTCGTGATCCTCTTTATCTTCGGCTGGAACCAATATCTCTGGCCGCTTTTGATCACGACGGATCCTGAGATGAACACGATCGTTATGGGGATCAAACAGATGTTCCCGTCAGGCGATGATGTCGCGGAATGGCCGGTGATCATGGCGACATCGATCCTGGCGATGATCCCGCCCGTGATAATTGTTGTCGGGATGCAGAGGCTCTTTATCCGCGGCCTCGTGGACAGCGAGAAGTAGAGATGGCAACTGTCACCCTTAAAGATGTGAAAAAGAGCTTCGCCAGTACGCATGTGATCCACGGGATCGATATGGAAATCGAGGACGGCGAGTTCATCGTAATCGTTGGCCCGTCGGGTTGTGGCAAGTCGACACTGCTTCGCATGATTGCGGGGCTAGAGACGGTGAGCGCGGGCGAGATCCTAATCGGCGGTGAACGCGCCAATGAGAAAGAACCGATGGACCGCGATATTGCGATGGTCTTTCAGAACTACGCGCTCTATCCGCATTACTCGGTTCGCCAGAACATGGGCTACGGCCTCAAGATTGCCGGTCTGCCCAAGGCCGAGATCAATACAAAGGTCGAGCAGGCGGCGCGGCTTCTCCAACTGGAGCCGCTCTTGGATCGCAAACCGCGCCAGCTCTCGGGCGGTCAGCGCCAGCGCGTTGCGATGGGTCGCGCGATCGTGCGGGAACCTGCCGTTTTCCTATTCGACGAGCCTCTTTCCAATCTCGATGCAAAGCTGCGCGTCCAGATGCGCTTGGAGATCAAAGAGCTGCAGGCAAAGCTCGGGATCACCTCGCTCTATGTGACCCATGATCAGGTCGAGGCGATGACCATGGCCGATCGGATGATCGTGATGAACGCAGGGGTCGCCGAGCAGATCGGCACACCGCTGGAGGTTTATGAGACCCCGCGCACACTCTTTGCCGCCCAGTTCATTGGAAGCCCAGCGATGAACATATTCGACGCGGAAATGCGTGAGGGCGGAGCCTGGTTAGAGGATACCCTCGTTGCCCAAGCGCCGGGCCCGGATGGCTCGATTAAACTGGGTGTAAGGCCAGAGCATCTAGCACCGGACGGCGATGGGCCCATCGCTGTCGCCGTACAGATGACCGAGCCTCTGGGGGCGAACACCCTCATCCATGGGAAACTCGCCACCAGCGGTGAAGCGGTTACCGTCAGCTTGCAGGGGGTCTACCGGATGGACAATGCAGGCACGGAAATGCGGTTTTCGATCATCCCTGGGCTTGCGCATGTCTTTGACGCAAACAGCGATATGCGGCGGCTTTCGTAAGAGATCGAAGCCGCCCGCCAAGCGATGGCTCGATTGCGAACTCAACCCGTTGACTGTGGCTTGAAGTCATGAACTCATAGCCCTCAAAAGCCCCTCAATGCGTTGCAATTGTGTTGGGCAAAGACCGCAATTTGAAAATCAGATCGCTCCCACACAGTGCGCGCCATTCCGTAGGATTCGCAGGGTCTAGGAAACCTGGAGATCCACATGACTTTCGATTTATATAGCCCGGCCGCAGCCGGGACTGTCTGCTTGCCGTGGCCGAGCATCGCGTTCGCCGGTGAGCTTCTATACCCGGCCTATTCCAACCATGAGCGCGCGACGATCACGCGATCCGCGAAGAGTGAAACAGGCGTGGTCATCTGCTTTCGAGAAATGCGCGCGATTCTTGGCCATTCTCCCCAAGCCAAAGTGAAACTGCCCTCTAGCAGGCCAAGCTTCCCTCGTTTGAATGGTCACCTCTCGGTCTTTACGACCAGAACTACTATCCGCAATCTAGCAAAGAACGGGGCCGCGTGATGACCATCCCTTGCCGACGAATTCATGGCACGAAGCTTCGGGTCTACGATTGTGAGAACAGTGTTGATGTGCACCGAAATTCGCGCGATGAATTTCCTGCTGACGTCGATTTTTTAACTAAGTTCAGAGGGAACATGTTTGATAGAACTTTCTCTCAAAAGGATCTCCTTGTTGGAGTGGAGACTCTCAACGTTCTGCTCGAGGCAGAATCTAGCTTCTTTGATGCGCTGGAAGCTGGGGCAACGAAAACGCTCTCTGAGCCCGAACGGGTAAAACATCTCAGACAGGACGAGCCGCGCCATTTCGCGCGGTTTTTCTTTATGCTGAAGGCTTCTCAGATAAACGACAGCACCTCGGTTGCGCGTCTTGTCGACAACCACAATGAAGCCGTCCGAGAGACGATGAAAGGCGAAGGCCCGGGCTCGATGCGATCAAAGGACGTCAAGAACGCCCAGTTCAACATCCGCAGAAAAGCGAAGCTTCAGGCCTTCTTTGACGCGGCGGGTGAACCTGCATTCGATCAAAATGATCTTGTCGATTTTCATTTTGCACAGATGAAGCGTTCCAAAGGGTACGAGCAGATCGATTGGATGCTGGATGTTGGGCTGCTGGAAAGGCGAGAGGTCGAATTCTGTCCAGCGCTGGAAGCTGAGGACGAACCAGACCTGCGTGACGTGGCATCCTCCCAGTCGCTCATTGTGGCTGGCACTGATGCTGCTGGGCGCCAGACACTGATCGAGGCTTACGCAAAGTTCCTTTTCGATATTCGGTCAGGCATTGCAGAGCAGATTGGCATTGATACGCCGCCTGAGATCGACAACTCGGATGTTCAGGAGGATCAGAAATGAAGACCAGGTTTTCGCTCGGCACGGTGCTGGCGGCAGTGCTGCACTACGATATCGCCTTTGCCGATCCAGTTCGTTTCGGGCTGGAGGATCAGGCCGCGGCGGATCGCTTTAGCAAGGAGCTGCAGGAAATCCTGGATCAAGAGAAAGCAGGGACCGGCCAAGCGCAGATTACGCGATCGACTGAGATCCCACCTCTCGAGGCGGTTGAGGCGTTTGAGATTGAGCCTCAACTGCGTGAGGCCTATCGATCCGACCCGAAATCGACGATGGCCTTGATTCGTCGGATCAAGGACGCAGGCGGCCTCGCCGAGTAACTCTTGCGGGGCCAGGAGCATCTCGCGAGCGCGGAAGGCCAAAGCTGGTCCAGCGCTATCGAGGAACGTCTTCTTCCGGAAACTGATGTGACTAAAGTTAAACGGCCCCACGAAGGGGCCGTTTCAGTCTTAACTGCGGGGCAACGCGTGCGCTTTTGGCATGATCATCGAAGCGTGCGGCCAACAACCGCGATCGAGGCTGAGATGCCCGCGACGTAAGGCATCGCGTAGTAAAAGTCGCGCGCGACATCGGCGGGTCCTTGAAGAGGCGACTGGTCGTTCAGAAAGAACAGGCCCGTCTCTACAAGCTCAAACCCGACAGTGCTTGCAATACTTGCGAGAGCCGTCTTGCGCGCCTTTGTCTTAACGGCTGTGCTCGCTCCCTTCTGCAACAAGAGACGAGGTGCACTCGGCGTAAATACAGTGATCCAGGCCGCGTTCTGAAAGTCTTTCTTATGCTTTTGCTGAGCCAGCGCGATCTCCTGCTCCGCTCTCCAGACGCAAGCGCCAAAGTCTTCATAGTTTGCGGCCGGAATGTACTTGCGATCCCGTCGAGCCGGCTTGTCCGATGCCGCGTCCGCCAGTCCGTAGAGGAGCGCCTGAACGCCGCGCAAGGTATCCTGCGCCAAAGACGGCAGCTGGCGGGATGCGCAGTTGGCTTCAGCCGCGAGACCCAACGACGCCGCATCCATAAAGCCATAGTAGACCGCGTCTCCTTTGCGCTCGCCCGCAAAGCTTGGGTGGCGTTCGTTAAAGAACAGGGTCGTGTTGATCGTGTAGAAGTTTCCACGCCTACCGACCACCAGCTTGAGCGCCTTTGAGACACCGTGTTTCCGGCTGCCTCCATGCGCAAGTAGCGCATCATGCACATCGATCGGTGAGAAGACGTCATGATCGTTGATCCGATAGAGGATATCGCCATCCCTGAGAGGCATCGCATCGCCAAAAATCGTTAGCCTGGCGGGCTTGCGTAAAACAATGCCTGAGCTCAAGGCACCATTGTGATCCTCCAGCTTGGCACCAAGGTGATATGGCATGATGTGACCCGGGTAGCGCGCTGCGAAACGCTGATGGCGAACAACAACGGTGCGAAGACTGCTCGCAGCGCGTCTGATCTCTTTGCGCAGAGCCTCGACCTTTTTGAATTTACGAGGGTCTACCAGCGGCAATGAAGGTGCGGAAATCAGGTGGACAACCGTGTCATCAACGGCATCGCGCAACTTGATGGAGCTAAAGCCTGCCAGATGTCCGCCATTGCACGTTTTGCTGCGCTTCACCCGCAGGCCAAGGCGCGCGGCTTTCGGCACACATGCTGTAAATCGCGGATCTTCCCAATAGAGATCTTCAGGTGATTTGAGGCCGTAGACATACTTGACCAGTTCGCGTTCGCTTCTGCCTGTCCGGGCGGTATCAGCCGAGACCCTGACGTCGCCATCCTTGAAGGTAACGCCTTCAATCTCGTCGCATTGTCCTGCTGCAAGGTAGGTGTTGACCGCTTTATCATCGCGTTTTTTCAGTGGCGCGCCAACGACGCGGCTCTTGCCTGCGTCATCTCCTTGCGACGCTGTCGCGATCGCAACGTAGCCCACTTGGAAGGGGCTTGCATTGCAGACCATGACTGTTGGGCCCGACGTGCTAAACATAACATATGCGCCGCCGATAAGAGCGCAGGCGCCGATGGCAGCGAACTTGATCCTGTCTTCCATGTCACTCTCCTTGCTCACTTGAAGCACCGCCAGCCGGTGGCCCGCGATGCATTTGCGTCGATCAGTTGCTTACGCCACTTCCGACCTTCCCAACCGTGGTGAAGGGAGGGTCCAGCCGCTGTGCAACCGAAGGGGTACCGTTGCTCCCTCCAGGTCCGAGGTTCAGATTGTTTTGGGGGTTATCGAACTCGAACTTGCTGCCCCGCGCGGTGTTGAAATCGCTTGTGATTTGCTTCGGCGGTGGGGGTGGTGCGACGTCATTGAACGTCTTGGAAAGATTGCCCGCCGTGGCTGGTGCAGCCAGAAACAGCGACAGGCAGGCTAGGGAAGTAATAGTGTTTCGCATATCGTCTCCTGTTTGTTGGATCGCCTTGGTGGCAGGTCCTAGATACAGGCTACGGTTGGCGGCTAATCGGGAATCCGGAATCCAAACCGAGCGGGCAGACGCCAACGCTCAACCTCAAAAACATGGCCTGTCATTGAAGTCGGCAAAGCTCAGAGAGGTTCGATCAATCTCTAGCTAACCCAGATTGGGCAACCAGGTCGCAAGATCCGGAAAGATCACCAAAAGCACGACCAGCATCAGCGAGCAGAGGATGAAGGGAAGCGCTGCGCTGTAGATCTCGCGCATGGTAGTGTCCGCGGGCGCCACGCCCTTCATGACGAACAGCAACAGCCCGAACGGGGGTGTGGTGAAGCTGATCTCGAGTGCAAGCAGCATGATCAAGCCGAACCAGATCGGGTCGAAGCCAAGGCCTGTTGCCAGCGGGAAAAAGATCGGCACCGTGAGGAGCATCATCGAAATCTGCTCCATGAACATACCCAGGATCAGAAGCACACCGAACATGATCATGAGCATGAAGATCGGGTCCAGTTCGAACCCTGTTGCCCAGGTGATCAGCCCCCGGGAGGCACCAGAGAATGCGAGGAGCTGACTGAAGGTCGCCGAGCCGAAGACGATCAGATAGGCCATCAGCGTAACCCGCAACGCCCCCCGGATCGACGCCTTGACCACCGTCCAGTTCAGGCAGCGATAGATCAGCGCCAGGATCAGAACGCCAAGCGCACCGAAGGCTGCCGCTTCTGAGGGCGTGACAACCCCGTTGATCATCATGGCCACAATCACAACCATCAGGCCGATCATGGGGACTACGTCGCGGAACAAGAGCTTCAGCTTCTCCCCGATGCCGAGGGGGGTGACTTCATAGGCTGGTGCCGCACTCGGGTCGAGGCGGGTTTGCAGATAAATCGTCGCCAGATAGAGCGCCGCCAAAATCAGCCCCGGGATCACGCCCGCGATCAGGAGCGCGCCGACATCGATCTGCGCCAGCGTGGCCAACAGGACGGCAAGTGCCGAGGGTGGGATGATGATCGCAAGCCCTCCGGTCCCCAGGATCGGCCCGATCGACATGTGCTTCTTGTACCCACGAGCGGTCATCTCAGGCACCATCAGCGAGCCAAGCAGTGCGGTGGACCCCATTGATGAGCCCGACAGTGTCGAGAACCCCGTACCGCCGACCACGGTAACATAGCTGAGCCGGCCAGGCAGTTTGCCCATCAGCCGGTCAATCGCAGAGAACATGCGCTTGCCGAGCCCTGTGTGGAAAAAGAGCTCTCCCATCAACAGAAACAGCGGAATTGGGACGAGCGCGAATTTGGTGAGCGACCCCCAGCCATTGTTCAGGAGTGCTACGACCCCTCGCTCGCCGCCCATGAAGATCCAGGCACCCAAGATATTGGCCGCGAGAAATGCAAGCGCCACCGGCACACCAAAGGCCATCAGCAGCATGCTGCTGCCGATCAAAAGAGCGAGAGCCTCGAACCACTCCATTACTCGTGGATCCCCGCTTCGCCTGAATGCATCAGTTCGGGGCCGAACACGAAGCGGGCGAACTCAACAGCCATGAATGAAAAGGCAACAGGAAATGAGATAGTCAAGAGCGCCCGCGGGTAGAGATACGCCCGCACATCATAATCGTTCCGCTCGATATTGGTGAGAAAGAGCTCCAACCCATACCAAGCCAGGGTCAACGAAACACAGACACAAAGCAGGGCGACAGTCCGGCTGACGATCCGGCGCAAAACCGGTGGCAGGACGGCCGTGACCAACTCAATATGGACATGGCCCTTCTCACGCACCAGCCAGGGCGCGCCGAGCATGGTCATGTAGAGAAGTCCGTATTCCGATGAGGTGAAGAGCCAGGCGAAGGGCTGTATCCCAGCGTTGCGCATCGCGACCGAGATGATGACCGAGATCATCAACCAGACCAGCGTCGCCGCCGCCATAAAGGCCATTGCATAGAGCAGAGCGTCATAGACGCGGATGACGGCGCGCATGGGAGATCCTGGTTAGAGAAGCCCGAGCCCGACCGGGCTCAGGCGATGTTCTAGAGCTTACTTGTCAGCCGCCGGATCATAGAACAATTCGATCAGCCGATCATAGTTCGCGGTACCCGAGGAATGCTCGGCCATCAGGCCTTTCATCCGCTCCCAGTTCTTCTCCCGCGCGGCAAGCAGGTAGTTCGTCTTCGCCTCACCTTCGAGGCTCACGGTCTTCATGCCCTGGGCATCCAAGGCCGCGAAATCATCGTCCCGCTTTTTCCGCAGTGCTTTGACCGAGTCGATTTCGTGCTGGATCGCCACGTCCTGGACGACCTTCTGAGCTTCAGGGCTCAGCGCACTCCACTTTTCGAGATTAACGATGACGCCGAGATCGGTGGAGAAGAAGCATGGCTCAATCCGATAGTTCAGGAACTCGTTCCACTTCAGATCGATCAGGCCGATCTGCGTCCATCCCGTTGCGTCCACGACACCGTTCTGGAGGGCAGAGTACACCTCGCCCGTTGGAAGGTCGATCACCTGGGCGCCGAGATAGTTCTTGAAGAAGGCGTTGTAGACCGCGTTGCCACGCAGCTTCAGGCCTTCGACCTCCAGATTGCCATTCGCATCAAAGCTCGGGGCGTCGCGGGTCCACAGGTTGTAGCAGACGCCCGAGTCAAACCAGCCGAGGTATTTCAGGCCCATCTTCTCCTGATGGATCTCGTCGATGAGGGCGATGCCGCCATTCTCCCGCGTCTCAATCGCGGTCAGATTCGAGGCAACCAGGGCGTCCTTCTCAGGCAGCGAGCCACCATAGAAAGAGCCTGGCGTGTAGACCATGTCGACAATTCCATCCCGCACAGCATCCGGCTGTTGGAACATGCCGATGGCCTCGGGCCCACCGCGGACTTGGATTTGGACGACACCTTTGCCCGCCTCGTTCACTTTGTCGACGAAGGACAGGAAGCTCTTCGTGTAGATCAGCGTTTCGGGGAACGCGTGGACGGCGGTGATCGTCTCCTCCGCCTTGACCGCCGATCCGATCAGTGTGGCGCCGGCGATAAGTCCGGCGAAGAGGTGTAGTTTCATGGGGTGTTCTCCTTACCCTGTGCCAGTGCTCTGGCGGTTTTGCGGGGCCGCTGCCGCCCCGTGTCATTCTGCGTGTCATTTGGCGCCCGGTGCCGCCGCGAAAATCCATGGATGGGCCTCGGCCCGCTTTGCCCGATAGGTGCGGATCGCCTCGGCATGCTGATGGGTTAGATCGATATCATCCCAGCCGTTGATCAGCTTCTCGCGCCAGACCGGGTCGAGATCAAAAGGGATCTCTCGCCCACAAACGGTGAGGCGGGATGTAGAGAGATCAACCTCGGCCAGTTCGGCTTGATCGTCTAGATCAGAGATCAAGTCGGCCACCAATCCCGCACCGACAACCGCGGGCAGGACACCGTTGTTGACAGCGTTCGAGGCGAAGATGTCGCCAAAACTCGGCGCAACGATTGCTCGAAACCCAAAGTCGAGAAGTGCATATACAGCAGCCTCCCGCGATGATCGCCGGGCAGAACTTTGGCTGC
>JBCDAQ010000040.1:0-24749 GCA_039185285.1 Pseudomonadota bacterium | reverse complement strand
GCGGCAATATTACGAACCTCCGTATCTACGGGCTCCAGATCGGAGGAATCCGACGCATCGAGAAAAGTGGTCAAAACATCCTTGATGTCTTCAAGATCATCCACGAGTTCGCTTAGGACGGATTGCGCTTCGATCGCCGTTTTGACTTCGGGCCCATCTATTTTTTTGGCCAGCGTCTCGTCCAGTTGAGCCATCTCATTGTCGAATGCCTTCGCGACCTGGTTTTGCACCGCTTTCTTTGACGGATTGGTTCCCGATTGGACGAGCGTGTGACTCATCGGAACAGAGCCCTTTTGAGGGTCGAGCCATTCGCTCGCCAGCTTTTTGGCCGAGGTTTCGGACATGCCTTTCTCAATGAGGTCGTTGGTGACTTGTTCTTTCTTATCGTCGATGGCCTTCACCCAACGATCCGCCACTGAGGTGACGGCCTTGGTTTGCGTCTCCAATCGCTGAAGCGTGTCAGCGACCAATCCACGCTTCATCAGTTTCTTGGTGGGCAGGCCTGCCGTTGTATCGAAAGCATCGCGCGCAATCGCTTCTGCAGATGATGCCGGGACGCCCGCATTCTTCAGATCGTCGCGGAAACTATCGCGGGCCTCATAAAGCTGATGGCGTAGATGGTTCTCCATCCTCGGCGAGTACCCTTGCCCAGCGCCAATCTTGTCAGCCACTATACTCTTAAATCGGGTCATCGAGTCGCCCAAGTTGCTGAGAACATCTTTGTCGATCCCAGCAATCCCTTCGGCGACGTTCTTGGTGACATTGACCGAGAAGGTCTCTTTCTGAAGGGCTGCTAGATTGCCTTGGGCAGCCTCTTTGATTTTGACTTGCTTGGCGATGTCTTGGGCGATTTCCTGCTTGTGAAGGTCTGACTCTGGCTCCTTTGACTGCAACAACTTGATCGCCTCATCGGCGTCTTTGATCTCATTCTTGGTGAGCTGATAGGTTGCGATGAACTTGGAGTCTTTGAGCGTAGAGGGATCATTCGGATCGACACCAAAGGCAGTCGCGATTGCTTTCATG
The DNA here is from genome assembly GCA_039185285.1 of Pseudomonadota bacterium. Lineage (GTDB taxonomy): Bacteria > Pseudomonadota > Alphaproteobacteria > Rhodobacterales > Rhodobacteraceae > Thermohalobaculum. The sequence goes on along the minus strand of JBCDAQ010000040.1, from coordinate 23,726 downwards.
GCCACTGTTCGGTTCCGACCGCTGCAATTGACCGGGAGGTCGCCATCGTTATCGATGAACACAAGCGCTGCTTCGGCCGCCTCTGCCTTGCTCATTTGAAAGTTCGGATCGTGTCTTGGGTTTTCGGGATCTGTTTTTTCGATGACTGAGTGCGACCATGAGAAGAGGAGCGCGTTCTCAGCCGAAAGCTCGTTACGGACATGCCTGTCGAAAAGCGCTTTGAGTTCGTCGCTGCCGTGGAGCACAGCCTGCGTGACCGCATCGTTGACTGTGTTCTGATCTTGGTCGCCCGAAATTTTCTGCAGTTCCTTGTCCACTTTGCCCCAGATCGGCTCCCGCGCTTTTTGCAACTGGCCAAGCTCATGGACGGTCTTCGGGCTGTTAAAATCGCCTTTGTAGTTTTCCTTCGGGAAGTTGAAACCAAAGCCTACGATCAGCAAACGTGGTATGCCTTCGGTCCATGCTTTGTTCATGAAGCTCATAAACTTGCCGGTATCTTGGTTGGCATTGAGATAGGTTTGACCCAAGTCTCTGCTCCAGGCTTCCCCCCAATTCTTCGGGTTGCTGGTTCCCATGCACGCCGAGTTGGCACAGGCCTTGCCGATCTGACCTAAGAAACCAAGCGTTAGGAAGTTTGCGATGTTGTAGGCAATCACCTTCGTATGGCCGTTCTTCCGCGCGTTCATCGGCAGTTTGCCGACTTCCTCCGCCAGAATGCGACCCGCCTCGTTTTGCCTGTCCGCTTGCCTCAGGCGCAGCTCTTGCGTTGATGTGAGCGTGTTTTGAGAGGTTATCGGGTTGAGTGCCATTTGAGTCTCCGGTCGGTCCGGCCGCTATCAGGCGAAGGATGAGGGAAGTGGTGCTGTGGGGTGAGATGCTGGATCTTCGACGCGTTCTTCGTCGGCACTCTCGTCACCGGCAATCTTCTTAAAACGATCCGAGAAAGCCCAGGTCAGCCGGTGGACGTTTTGGTAGAACTTGGAGAAGGTCTGATAGTCGAGATCGTCCGTCTCGATGCTTGCCATCAAGAGTGCATGCTCAGTCGTCGGGCTGATACACAGTGTGGCGCCCAGCGTTTCCTTCCACATAAAGTTTGCCATCAGCATTTCTTCGTAGATGTCGAAACGGGTTTCGTCGGTCAGCTCAGCTACGGTCGCGTACATGACGATCGCCTGCTCCTCCTCATAATAGTCGATGTTCAGAACGGTGGTGTCGTCATTTACGATGGCCACGAAGCCACCCTCATCGAGCGCTAGATCCGGGAAGCCAATCTCCGCTCCCAACTTTGCAATTAAGTCTCCGATGTCTTCACGCGCCATTTGATCCCACCGTGGTTCTGAGGTTCGCTACTCTGCATCATCTTTCTATCCTGCCCCGTTTAGCAAGGCGGTCCTCAGCAAAATCGGACATTTTTCGGCGCATTGGTAGTCACTTAGCAGCTCTAAGATTTCGTCCGTTTTTTGTCCTCTTTGCCAAGATCTAGATTGCTACTCTGCTGCCATTGGCACGAACGCCAAGAATCCAAGGTGCAGGGCAGATGAGACTAGATGAAATTTTGACCGAATTGGCAGCGGCCTCCGATGTAGACGCTCCGAACCTCGATGATGACGGTGGCGCTCAGCTGGTCTTGGACGATGAGACGCTCATAAGCGTCGAGCCGATGCCTAAGGTCGATGGTTTTGCGTTCCATGCAGTGGTTGCACCGGTGCCAGCCGGAGATCGAGGGATTGTATTTGCGGAGCTGCTCCATGCCAATTCGCTCGGCTTGGGAACGGCGGGCGCCAGCCTGGCTTTGAACCCGGAGATGGATGACATTGTCCTGTCACGCGTCCTCTATCACTCAGGCATGAGCGTCGAGCAGTTTGAGGCGAGTTTCGAAGCTTTCACAGGTGCTTTGAGGTATTGGCGCAAGCGGGCGGAGGACGGTCATCTCGGCCAAGGCGATTGGCACGATGAAGATGACTTTTCCAGTCCCGAGATTGGCAATGCAGAAACGTCAGTGCCTCCAGGCCAATACTTCCGCGGCTGATCGCTATCAGCTTCTAGATGCCGACCAGAAAAGAAAGAAACAAAATGACTGATTCCATTAGCAGCGTATCGCGAGAGATCTCCGGCCGAATACAGGCCGATATGTATGCCGATCACATGCAGCATCAGACCGAAGCTGTTGATACGGCAAAGATGTCGATGTCGCGCGGCAAGACAGTCTTCAAGGTCCGCACTGGCGCGCGCACGGAACAGTATCGTGACCGCTCGGTGATCGCGAAAATCAAGCGCATGTGTACCAAAGTCATCACTGCATTCCGAACAGATCCAGCCGTCAAGAAAAAGGCGGTAGACCAGCACGCCGCCTACAATCTCAGCCGTCGAAGCGACCACTTGGCTGAGCATGTCTTGAACCACAAGCCTGATTCCAAGAACTTCGAAAAAGACAAGAACGAGCTGCTCCTTAAGCTCGAGGATGCCGCGTTTGATATGGTGAACCACCCATCCCTTGGCTGGAAGACCAAAGCCGAGCGGGCCGATTTCGCGATCGCCTATATTGAAGCGAGCCTAGAGCGCGCTGATCAGGCGTTGGTGAAGAACGACAAGTTAGACTGGGACCCGTACCAACAGCACAAACAGCATCTCGCCGAGATTGCCCGCAACGACATACCTCTTTTGAAACGCCACTTGCTTGACCGCATGGGCGTGAGCCAACCCAAATCCGAAGCCGCCGCGCCCATCACGCCTGCAACCGAAGCAGAGCCTGAAAGCCAGGCAACCGGAACGGTGATCAAAGGTGTGATTTCAGATGTTATCGGCACGCCTCCGATGACCCGCAAAGGAGCGCAACTCTACGCCAAGCACTTCGTCGATGAGATCAATAAGAATGTGAAAGAAGATCCCAAACTTATGCACAGCGCAAAGTTCATCGAGGATCAAATCTACGAAACGATGAGCTGGAAAGATGGAGCGCTCGGCGATCAGGTGATCGATGCATTGCATGCCCATTCGGAATGGGGATTGGACGTTAACAAGCGCGCGGTGGAGAAGTTTCAGTACCTATGCCCGGCACTTAACGATAATGAAGCTCATCGCGCCGAGTTGGAGCGTACGCTTCCAAAGAACAAGCTGCCCCCAATCGTTAGCCCGGTCAGACTTCCTAAGAGCCCCTGCACATTGATGCTCGAGAAATCCGCGCGAGCGGCTGAGGCAAAAACGGGTTCTCGCAGCGAACTCGGGCAGCTCATCGCGGGCAAATCCAAGGATGAGGCCGCCGACGCCGTTGCAGATAAGATTGCTCGGGACGTGGACGCAGCTCTGATCGCCAACGGTGAGAAACCTGTTTTCGAAGACTTCGGCTTCATGCGCAAAGATCTGAGCGAAGCGATTAAAAAGCAGATGCATGGCGATACAACGGCCGATTGGATGCGCTCGCTTACATCGAGCTGGTCCCAAGGACGCGTTCACCACACAGTAATGGGGATGATCCGCGACTTCCAAGAAGACATGTAGATGAGGGCTGCGTTTGCCGAGGTGTCGATGATCGGCATCGAAAGGACCTCGGGCACCGAACGCGACCGCGAAGCGTAGTCGCCAAGCTTTCACAGAGATAGCGCGGCGAGCAAGACTGTGCGACTGAAACCGCTGGCCCAAACGGCTCCGTTCTCCTAAGTTTCCGGTGAGTAGCTTTGGGGTTACAACTTAGCTACAGCAAATGGAGGGGCAGTCTGGAGGGTGCTCGGCAATGCTTGGTTTTCTCGGATTTCTTTGGCGCGGCGAACGTATGAAAAACGCGACCGAGCAGCTTTTGCTCAAGCGCGCTGGGCTGGCTTTGGGCCCTCTTGGCAAAGAGTTGCTAGCCGCGCAGTCGGAAGAGATCAGCAAACGCGCTGGCAATCGTTTTGACACGGCAGTTTCGGTTCTTTTGACCATGGTGTCCGACCCCAAAACTTATGGGCTGGACTTTGATAACCGCATGAAGTTCGCGAACCAGGCGGTCAGGTTCTCAAAAGATGCGGTACTGCCAGACTCAAAGAAGCAAGCTGAAGCGACCCTGAACGGTTTGAGAAAATCCAGCGGCGCTCCCGGCGTTTTTTGATCGCGATTTCGACCTCATCGAACGCAATCTCATCGCTTCCGATGATCAGCTACCGCTCACCAGCGCGACCGCTTCGTCGGAAGTGTCGGTCGTTGGAATCAGCGCATCGAAACCCGTGATCCTGAAGATCTCAGCAACATCGCCTTTTAGCTGGGTGACGGCGAATTTCTTTTCACCTTCATCCAGTTCCTTCTTCAGCACAAAGAGCGCCCGCAGACCTGCAGAGGTGATGAAGACCAGCTCGGTAAAGTCGATAATCAAAGGCTCGTTCTGAGCTAAATCCTCAGCAAGCTGCTCAAGATCTTTCATAAACCCGGATGCGTTCGTGTGATCGATCCGACCGGATAGCCTCATAAAGCGGACGCCGGAAATGCTCTCAATCTTGGATTTTAATTTGGGTTCTTGGTTTGGCTGTTTCATCGCTGCACACTCTTTCAAGCATCGTTAGTATGCAGAGTATTCATGAACGCTCAATCCCGTATCAGCATGCCAGTGTCGATTCTAGCCTGAGTTGCGTTCCATTCGGGTATCAGAGGGTCAGTGCAACGTGGTTGTCCCACGCTGGTTCTTCAAATCGCCTGAAATCATTCGAGAGGCTGTATCGATGTCACTGGCAATCGGGAACAGGCAGTCGAAACGGGTGACCCTAAAGATCAGCTCCATTTCATGCGAGAGCCCAACAAACACATAGTGTTTGCCCGCTGCATCGAGGTCCCGCTTCAGTGTCAACAAACCTCGCAGGCCAGCCGAGCTAATCGATGTTAGTTCCGAGAAGTCGATGATCAGGGCTTCTTTTGCGGCGAGGCATAGCGTTCTGAGGCTAAGCTCATTGGTGAATTCCATCGCGTTGGTATGGTGAACGCGACCTTCTAGGCGCAGCACCCGGGCGCCGATCGAACTTTTCCCATGAAGCTTTAGTTTGTCTTCGCGAATGCGCGCGTTCAACATACCAATCACCTTTGTTGCGGCCAATGTGCGGTATCGGCCCATCACTGAGCAGAATGAGTGCTCTTTCGGAGCTTGTCATTGGCAGAGCGTCCCATTTTACGTTGGCATTCCGTCTCACATCACGAAGCCAGCGGTTGACTTTGTCGCGGTCGAGATACCTCAGGAGGCCATCCTCCAACCGTCCACGAACCGTCAGAACTGGGGCAACTTGGTTGCGTCGAGATCTGGTAAGCCTAGCTCCTAGGAATTCCCGAAACAGGGCCGTGCCGGAGCTTGTCTTACTCGGTCCCGTGGCCAAAGACGGTTGGCCTGATCGGTGATAAACCAACATTCTTGAGCAGACCAAATGAACCACACCCATGACTAGACAAGCGCCACGTCTCGAGACCGATCGGCTTATCTTACGCAAGATTGCCCTAACGGATGCGCCCGCGATCGATGAGATCTTCAGCGACTTTGCGGTGGCGCGTTGGCTCAGTCTCGTGCCGCATCCTTATCCCGCTGGTGAAGCGGAGCTCTTTGTCGAGGTGTGCGACGGCTATTACATGTGGGCGATCGAATTGCGCGATGTGCCTGGCTTGATCGGCACTATTGGGTGTGACACCCCCGAAAACATCAGAGCCCTGGCATTCTGGGTTGGACGGCCCCACTGGGGGATGGGGATCGCGAGCGAGGCAGCCCGAGAAGTGCTGCGTTTCGCATTCGAAGACCTGGCCGCAAATGAAGTGATCTCAGGCGCGTTCGAGGGCAATGACGCGTCGATGCACATTCAACGGAAACTTGGTTTTCGGGTCACCGGGCAACGGATGCTTTACTCCCATTCGAACGGGCGGGAGCTTCCCCATATTGACAGCATCCTCACTCGCCCAGCTTGGGAAGCGCAGATGCGCAAAGGTTTTCCAGGTTAAGACCAGAAGGACGCTAGGGTCGGTCCATCAATCTCGACCCTGCTGTCGGTTTGGGGCTGGTTTGCCACGTACAGTTCCGGGCTAGAACCCATGATTTCGCTTGGACGGACACCGAAGAAGCTTCTGAAAGAGCGAATGAAGCTACTTTGATCCCAGAGGCCATACTTCTCCGAGATCCGCCGGATTGCACCGCGTTCTGGGGTCATCTCGAGCAGTTCACGATACACTGCTTTAAGACGTGCCTCGCGGACGAATCGCGCGACACCACCGACATCTTCAAACGCTCGGTAGACCGTGGCCCTCGATGCTTTGAAAACGACTTGGAGGCGCCGTGAGTCCAACTCGTCGTCACCTAGATGCGCCAAGATGTACCGACGCATTGCGTTTGTCCGCGCGCAAACGACTGCATCATGCGCTTGTTCATCGATTGGACCAGAACTCAGCAGAGCCCGCACGAGACCGGTGATCATAGGCTCTGCGCTCATCGCCTCTTCGACGGTCATCGTTGGCAGCGCTTCAAATAAGGTTTTGACCGCGGATTCGGCCGTCCGCCCAATCCATGCGTCGGTCGAGAAAGACATAAACCGTGGGTGGCGACCTGGATCGTATCCGATGCTGCTATAAGAGAATCGAAGCGATGCGACCGATCCAGTCTCGCTCGGCCGCAAATGGTTCTGCGTATGCATGAAGTGAATGCTGCCTGGCAGGAGCAGAGCCTCAGTCCCATTGCTTTCAGCGGGGACGCTTCCAGCTTTAATGATCCTCAAAAACAACTGATCGTCGAACGAACTATCTTTTTGCCCCAGAGACTTAGCGACAATCGGAGAGTTCTCGAAAGAGGCGGCGGAGATGCCATCCAACGACCAAGCTTTCAGCCTTAGCATTGGATCTGTCGCGCTCTCGTTCTGGGCCGGTTGACCGTCGAAGCGGGTGTACTCATAGAGCCCACGGCTAAACTCGTTCATCGCATCAATGCGATCAGCGGGCCGATAGTCATCGCTGTTGAACTGCAACGTCTGCAGCTGATCATTTTTCGCGTGCTGACTGGCCGAGGGAATGATCATGCTCGAGAGATCCAAACTAATTACGTTACATAAAGTAACACTCTTGTTACCTCATACCGCAAGAGCTTTTCATCCTGCCCTGAGCAAAAGTGATCATACGCCACGTTTGTTGCCCCAAACAAGGACATGCAACTGAGGCAGGATACGAGGTGCAAACCATTTGTCCGCGGTTGTTTTTTCGATCAGCCACCGCAGACGATCGGTGATGAGCTCTAGATCAACCGGGACATTTGGATCGGAGTCCAGATTACCTGGTTGAAGGTAGAGCGGCAGATCTGGCAAGCGCTTGGCTGCATCCTGAGCCCACGCGTAGTCTTCATCGTCGAAAATCACGATCTTTAAGATGATCGTCGGTTTCGGCCCCGCGGCGGCAATACACTCGGCGACCTTCGCCCAATCGACCCGTTCATCGCTTGAAGGTGGCTTCGGGCTTAGGATCAGTGTGTCCAGCAGCGCAAACCAAGGCTTGGCGATCGATCCTTGCGTCTCACAAGCGAAGCCAAAACCTTCCGCTTTGCCGAGTTCAATGACCGGCCCAAAATCTTGGATTGCAGGATTTCCACCAGAGATCGAGATCGTCAGCGGTTTGCCAGATGCGAGCGCTCTCGCCTCTTCCCAGACCTCTGCATCCGTCATGACCTTCCAGTCGTTCCGGAACTTGCTGTCCACCGCATGCATACTGTCACACCAACTGCAGCGATAATCGCAGCCGCCAGCTCGGATGAACACCGTTGGCTCTCCGATCAAGGCGCCTTCGCCCTGCACGGTCGGTCCAAAGATCTCGGCGATGCGGAGGGTCATGGCTCAGATCATAGGCCGGTATTCCGCCCAAGTCTTGGGCGTTTCCGACACTTTCACCGCTGCGGTCTCCGGCCAGCGTTCCTTGCACCAGTCGTAGAAGTGTCGAGCTAAGTTCTCAGCCGTCGTCGCAACGTTCAAGACGTCGTTCAGGTGGCGGTGGTCAAACGCGTCATCAATGTATGCCTTCAAGGCTGCCAACTCGTGATAATCGCGCACAAATCCATCGTGGTTCACTTCGGCTCCTGCCAACTCGACAACCACAATGTAATTATGGCCATGCATCCGGGCGCAGGGATGGTTGGTGTCAAGATGGTCCAACTGGTGCGAGGCGGAGAAGTGAAATTCCTTGCTGATCCTGTACATCAAACACCGTCCTTCTCAGCAATTGCAGCGCGCCAGAAATCAGGGTCCTCGTAGACCGTTGGATCTTCGACACCTGCGAGATGGAACGCCTCACGCCGCTCGACACATGTGCCGCAACGCCCGCAGTGGATCGCGCCGCCTTTGTAACAGGACCAGGTCTCGGCAAAGGGTGTGTTCACCCGCGCGCCCTCCGACACAATGTCCGCTTTGGAGCGGTGAACGAAAGGGGTGCGCAGCGTGATCTCGGCATATCCATCCAACGCCCAGCGCTGCATCTCAGCAAAGCTCTCCGTGAAAGCCGGGCGGCAATCGGGGTAGATGAAATGATCGCCGCCATGGACTGCGGTTGCGACTGCCTCATCGTCATTTGCGGCCGCGACCCCATAGGCGATGGCGAGCATGATCGCATTGCGATTGGGTACGATCGTGATCTTCATGCTCTCTTCCGCATAGTGTCCGTCGGGCACCGCTACGTCATCGGTCAGCGCCGAACCGGTGAGCGCCCCGCCAATCGCGCTAATATCGATCAAGTGATGCGGCACGCCGAGGCGCTTGGCGCAGGCAGCCGCGAGCTCCAGCTCTTTCCGATGCCGTTGGCCATAGTCAAAGGAGACGAGCCGCGACAGCTCTCCCGCCTCGGCCAGGACATGGGCGAGCGATACAGAATCTAATCCGCCGGAGCAGATGACATTCGTTCTCATGTTAAACCCTTGTTTTGGTAACCGGGTAGGCTGCGACCGGTAGCGGGACCCTTATTTGTCGTCTTTGCAGAAATCAACCACGCGAGCGCTCTAAAACATCGCGTTGTACCTCGCGCAATCAAGGTCGCATGTGAATGCCCAACGCGTCACTTCTGCCCTCCAAGACACTCACCAAAATCCTCGGAGCGCCTCGCCAACTGGAACATATGACTGAAGATCTTGTTGGCGGCTCGCGGCAATACGGCCGCCACTGCAGCCCTTTGACATCACATACTCTTCGGTTGCAGAAACTTCTTTTGGCGAATACGTCGCTTGAAGAAAGGGATACGAAAAGCCCTTGGGAAGCGCCCAAATACTTGAATCTGGATGGAAAACCCCCTCCAGCCCGCTTTGGGTTGAAGAGGTCACCGTCTAGCGGAAGAGCGTCGGAGGTTAGAAACCAGCATGAACTTGCGCGATTTGGTCTATGTGGTTGCCGTTGCCGATCATCGCAACTTTACACGCGCGGCCGAGGCGATCCATGTTTCGCAACCGGCTCTCTCCAGCCAGATCAAAAAGCTCGAAGCTGAACTCGGAGCAGAGATTTTTGAACGTCGCAAGAACGAGGTCCGCCTGACCCAGTTTGGTGAACGAATGGTCGCGTCTGCCCGACAGATCAACGAGTTGGCCAAGGGAATCGGCGAAATGGCTCGGTCCTACCGAGAAGTGGACGCGCTTCCCTTGCGCCTGGGGATGACTCCGACCTTGGCAGCTTACCTGTCGCGCTACTTTCTCGACATGGTCGCAGAACTCTACCCGGAGATGCGATTGATCATCGTCGAGGAGTATCCGATCGAGCTGGCCCAAATGGTCGAGGAGCAGGAACTCGACGCCGCCCTGATCGCCCGGCGTAGTCATGCCTCGATTTACGGCGCTGGAACACGTCGAATGGCTGAGTTTACACCATTGTGGCTTGAGCCGCTTTTCCTGGGCGTGCGAGCAGGGCATCAACTTGCCGGACATAAGAGCATTTGGGCCAAAGACGTCCCCCCTGATCGATTGATCCGTTTTGACATTTCGTTTGGGTACGAGTTGGAGAAGGATCTTCCAGTCTCCCTTCCCGGTGTCGCGGAACGCGTTGGAATTGATGTGCGTAGTGCTCGTTTTGAGACGGTCTGCCGCCATGTCGCCCAAAGCGATGCATGCACCATAATCAATGCGATTGCTGCGATGCAGTTTCGACGCGACAATCTCGGACTGACCTTCATACCTTTCAATGATGACGGTAACCTGCGTGAGCTCGGCGCGATCACCAGGCCGGAATATTCACGTCAATCGGTGATCAATGCGATCCAAGGCTTCATTCAGTCATCGCCCCCACCTGGCACATTTGCCGTCTCAGCCCGGGCGGCTGCTCGAGAGAAGATCGAGCATATGCTGAGCACGCCCGCACCGACCTCTCCGTGTTGACGGCAGAAGTCTGAAAGAGAGTTTCGCGGATATGAAAATCTGGTCGAGATCCTTCAACCTCTTGTGAGGTGAGGCGAGCGAATTTACCGACGCTCGCTACCGAACTCTATAAGCCATTGAAGCATATTGGAATTCTCCGCCGCCATCTCACGGAGCGTGTGAGTATAAGGCTTAGCTATACCCCCTATTCGCAACCGGTATTTCCGCTCGGGCCAGCATCTCCGTAGCTCGGTTTCACAGGGCGCGCTCCCCCGCCGCCCAAGAAACGGACAAATCTAAGGAGATGATCCATGTTATCCGAACTCTTTGCGAGCCTGCGCGCACGTCTGTTGACGTCGTCCTCGCTCCCTCAGGAGACGGTCCGCGACAGCCAGACTTTGGTGCAGAACTTTTTCCAAAGCACAGTGGTCGATGATACGCCCGCCTTCTTGATCGACAATGACTTTGCCCGGCTGCTGAACTTTGGTGAAATCATCACCAACAACGCGGCAGCCGCTGTGCGTGTGGAAGGCGAAGATGCCGACATCTTTAACTTCCGCACTGGTCTGATCGAGGCGAACTCAGGCCCAGAAGCTCTGGCGACCGCGATCCAAGTCGCTGGAAGTGCCTCGATCCGCAACTTTGGTGAGATCACGGGTGAATTCAACGGTGTCCAATTCCAAGGCGCTCAATCCTCGGGCAGCTTGGACAACTTCCGTGGCGGTGTCATCTCCTCCGACAGCCGCGCTGTCGATATTCAGGGATCAGGTGTCGAAGTTCGCAACTTTGGTGAGATCATCGGCACGGGCGACCAACGCAATGGCACAATCTACACAAACGCCACTGCCGAAGACTTCTCAATCTCGAACTTCTCAGGCGGAACGATCGATGCAGGTGAAGAGAACCAAGGCGCTGGTATCTCGTTAGAGATCGGCGATGAGTTGGGCGAGGTTGTCTCAGGCACGCTCTTCAATGGCTTTGGCGGCACGATCCAAGGGCGTGGCCAGGCTGCGGCGAACACCCCGCTTGCCGGTGACGGGATCCGGATCGACGACGGCGCCGAAGGCGCAATCTTCGACGCAGATATCGTCAACGCAGGTCTGATCACGACTGAGAGCAATCAAGGTACCGCAGCAGGCATTCGGATCGCCGATGGCGTTGGTTCTCAAGGTCAGATTCTGAACACGCAGACAGGTGTGATCGAAGGGCCACGCAACGGCCTCTACATCGGCGAAGGAGACCATAGCGGGCTGGATGTCCTCAACCTTGGGACCATTCAGTCGGGTAGCCGGGCCGTGAACATCGACGGTTCGGGCGTGGATCTGACCAATGGTGGCGACATTCTCGGCACAGGCGATCAGCGCAACGGGACCATCTATTCCGACGATACAGCAACCGACTTCACCATCGACAACCTTTCCTCAGGCACGATCGACGCTGGAGAGCACAATCAGGGTGCGGGTATCTCGCTATCGCTGGTCGAGGAGGGCAATGGCGAAATCGAGATCTCCAATGCCGGTCTTATCGCAGGTCGCGGCCAAGCCTCGGCAGGTGCTGGAACAGCGGGCGATGGTATCCGGCTCGAAGGCATTCGAGGAGAGGGTGGGTTTGGCCCAGCACTCTTCGAAGGCACGATCACCAACTCGGGTGACGTCACATCGGAAAGCTTGCAAGGCACAACCGGTGCATTCCGCGCCGTGAACAATGTCGACTTCCAAGGCGAACTGATCAACGAGGAAGGCGGCCTGTTTGCAGGTGCCCAGAACGGTGTTTACTTTGGCACTGGCGATCATACTGGTGGCTCCTTTGAGAACCGCGGGACCGTCACCTCGGACAGCCGTGCGCTGAACATCGATGGTGAGGGGCTGGAAGTCGTGAACGAGGGAGAGATCCTCGGCACAGGCAACCAGCGCAACGGAACGATCTATGCCGATGACACGGCGCGCGACTACAGCCTCACCAATAGCGGTCTCGTCGATGCGGGCGAAGGCAATGAGGGTGCTGCTGTTTCACTCTCGCTGGATGAGGAAGGTAATGGCGATGTCTCTGTCACCAACTCCGGTCTGATCGCTGGACGAGGTCAGGCGTCAGCCGCTGACGGAACGGCCGGTGACGGTATTCGGCTGGAAGGTGTGCGTGGCGAAGGCGGCTTTGGCCCAGCACTCTTCGAAGGCACAATCACCAACTCTGGCGCTGTAACGTCGGAAAGCACTCAGGGGACAACTGGTGCGTTCCGGGCCGTCAATGGCGTGAACTTCCAGGGCGAACTCGTCAATAATGGGCTCTTTGCAGGCGCTCAGAACGGTGTTTACTTCGGCACCGGGGACCATACGGGTGGCTCGTTTGTGAACAACGGCCTCGTTTCTTCGGACAGCCGCGCGCTGAACATCGATGGGGATGGGCTTGAGGTTGTGAACTCCGGCCAAATCCTCGGCACCGGTGATCAACGCAACGGCACGGTCTATGCCGATGGCACAGCTGAGAACTACTTCTTCACCAATACCGGGAGCGTGGATGCAGGTATTGGGAACAATGGTTCTGCGGTATCGTTGCAAACCGGGGATGTCGATGGCGACATCGTCTCAGCGGCGATCTTCAACGAAGGTGTCTTCCAAGGTCGCGGCGATGCGATCGAGGGTAACCAGGTTGGCGACGGTCTGCGCTTGTTCAGCAGTGTCGAGGACGCAGCTTTTGCGGGCCTTGTTTTGAACGAGGGCTTGATTGCTGGCTCGGAGGACACCGATGTCGCGGCCGGTATTCGGATCGACGGAGGGCTTGAGCTCTTAGGCGCCATCATCAACGAGGGCGAGATCCGGGGTACGGTCAATGCGATCGACGCAACGGACGCGGGCTCGGTGGTCTTCGTCAACGACGAAACCGGTGTCGTTAACGGCAACGTGCTCCTCAGCGATGGCGACGATGTTCTGGCTGATCTTGGTCAGATCAACGGCGTGATTGATGGTGGCGCCGGCGATGACGTTCTGATCGCAGGCAACAATGATGACGTGCTCATCGGCGGCTTGGGTGACGACTTTATCTCGGGCGGTGAAGGTATCGACACTGCGGATTTCTCAGATCTGGATGTGGCGGTTACCGTCTCGCTGGATGAGAATGGCAATGGCACTGCGACCCGGGAAACCGGTTTCTCGATCTCGGTCGACGACGTCGAGGTTGGTGCATCGCTGCAAGAAACCGACAACATCAATGATGCTGCCGGGTTCGTCGCAGAGGCTGTTGCGGGCAACCTCTACTACAACATCCACACAGCCGATTTCCCTGGCGGTGAGATCCGCGGGCAGTTGTTTGTCCAAAGTGACAGCATCGAGGGAGATCTCCGCACCATCGAACTCGCTGGTGGTCTGGATGCTGCACAGGAGCCTGGACCAACCTCGGACAGCGAGGCGACCGGTTTTGCGACGCTCACGATTGTTGAGAATCTCGTCACGGGTGAAGTCACCTATTCGAGTGAGCTCAGCGTCACCGGGCTGAACGAAGCCGATCTGCAGACACCGGTTCCGGGTGTTGTCTCTGCCATCCATCTTCACAATGCGCCTGTCGGGATCAACGGCCCAATCGCGCAGGATACTTTGGTGGATGCGGGTGCAACCTTGGATACGGTCGAGCCAATCGCCAGCATCGGCGTCGTTGGTTTGGATGTGATCGATAATGTCGTCGAAACCGATACCTTACGTTCGATCGAACGCGTCGTCGGGTCGGATGATGCCGATACGATCGATCTCTCGCAGTTCGACGGTGTCACCATCGACCTGGATCTCAGCACCCCAGCACCGAACCCGGCTGCTGTCGGCGGCGAAGGTCCGCAGGATGGCGCGATCATTGTGGATGGCGAGATCGCGATCGAGGTTGACGACTTCGAGAACGTAATCGGCTCCAACGGCAACGACCTCATCCTCGGGAACAATGAGTTCAACATCCTCGACGGGGCCGGTGGTGATGACGCCATCCACTCCTTCGGCGGGCAGGACATCATCATCGGCGGTGAGGGCACGGATACCGCGCTCTTCTCAGCCGGTGCGGGTGTCGAGCTTGACCTCGATGAGGACGGGAACGGTGTTGCTGTGGTCAACGCGCCAGATGGTGCAACGCTCGATCAGGTGTTCGGCTTTGAGAACATCAACGGCTCGAACAACGCCGGCAGCCCGAACGGTGGCGATGACATCCTGTCGGGCAACTCGGGTGTCAATGTCCTCAACGGTCAGGCGGGCGATGACGTTCTGAACGGTGAAGGCGGTGATGACGAGCTGATCGGTGGTCTCGGAAACGATGTCCTGAACGGGGGTGGCGGCAACGACATCCTGACCGGCGGCGAGGGCGAAGACACCTTCACCTTCGAAGCAGGAGACGGCGTCGACACGATCACTGACTTCGAAGCTGGCGTCGACCAGATCCAGTCGAGCGACTTCGGGCCGGACTTCGCCCTCTCTGACGTCGCGGTGCAGGACGGTTCGGATGTTGTCATCTCCTTTGGCAATGACAGTGCCGCTCGGCTGCAAAACGTGCAGCTCGATCAGCTGAACGAAGACGACTTCGTCGCCTGATCAATGACTTGGGGTGCGGGGGCTTCGGTCTCCGCCCCCTCTCGTCATCTCCCTCCAAAAAGGATCGTCTGATGTCACGCAAAGCTCTTCCCGTCGCCAAGGCCTGGTCCTCCCTGCGCAACGGTTTCGTCGCGATCGCGCTCTTCAGCCTCGCGCTCAACCTCATGATGCTCGCAGGCCCGCTTTACATGCTGCAGGTTTACGACCGTGTGCTGACCAGCCAGAACATGGAAACCCTCGTCGCCCTGACCCTAATTCTGGCGGGTGTTTTCGTCGTCACAGGGTGTCTTGACCTCATCCGAATGCGGATCCTCGGGCGCCTTGCAGCCCGGTTTGAACGCGAGGTCGGCGTGCCGGTTCTCGAAGCTGCAATGCGGCGCAAGGTGCATGGAAGTGCATTGGCGGGTGAGCAGGCGATCGATGATTTAAATGGCTATAGAGATTTTATCTCAGGCACCGCGCTGGTTGCCTATTTCGATGCGCCTTGGATTCCGATTTATCTAGTTGTTCTCTATGCGCTGCATCCATTGCTGGGTTTGTTAGGCTTGGGTGGTGCTGTGGTTCTCGCGATACTCGCTTTGGTGAACAACGCGCGCACCCACATGCCGATGCAAGATGCGTCCGAAGCTCGGCGCCGCAGCGATGCCTTGTTCCAGACGAGCGAGAAGAATGCCGAGCTTGTCCAGGCAATGGGGATGAAGAGCGATCTCGCCCGGCGTTGGGCGTATCTTCAGATGCAAGCTAGCTTGGTCAAAACCGATGTCGCAGATCGGATCGCTACCTTTTCAACCCTCTCCAAGACGATACGCATGGCGTTGCAGTCTGCCATTCTCGGCCTTGGAGCCGCATTAGCGATCAGCGGGGAGTCGACAGCAGGTGTTATGATTGCCGCCACCATCGTTCTTGGCCGTGCCTTGGCGCCCATCGATCAGGTGATTGGCCAGTGGCGGACTTTTCTCGCAGCCCGTGGATCGTACCAGAAGCTCGATCAGCTGGTTGGGGAACATCCCGGAGTCGAGCATCGCCTCAATCTCCCGACGCCACGCCAGTTCATTGATGTCGCAATCCGGCAGGCGGGCCCGCCGAGTTCTCAAACAGCAACCCTCTCGGGTATTCGTTTCGCGCTCAATGCTGGCGACGCTGTCGCCGTGATCGGGCCGAGCGGGTCAGGAAAGTCTACGCTTGCGAAAATGCTGGCAGGGGTCTGGATGCCGCAGAGGGGTGGCATCAGTTTTGATGGCACGCCGAGTGCCCGCTGGAACCCCGAGCAGCTTGGTCAGTCGATTGGCTATCTCCCGCAGGAGGTCGCGCTCTTCGACGGCACAATTCGGGAGAACATCGCGCGTTTCTCAACCCATATCGAAGACAGCAAGGTGTTGAAGGCGGCTGTTACGGCGGGCGTGCATGAGATGATCATGGGCTTGCCGGAAGGCTATGCGACCGAGCTTGGCAATGGGTTTTTCCTGTCCGGCGGACAACGCCAACGCATCGCATTGGCCCGTGCGATCTATGATGATCCGTTCCTCCTTATCCTGGATGAACCGAACTCGGACCTCGATGCCGCTGGAGACCTCGCGCTCAGGAACGCGATTTTCTCTGCTCAGAACAGGGGCGCCATCGTGATGGTGATGACGCATCGGCCCAGCACCCTTCAAGCAGTGAACAAGGTTCTGATGCTTGATAGCGGGTCTCAGCGCGCCTTTGGCAACAAGGACGAGGTGCTGAAGTCCACCACCAGGAACGTTCTTAAACCGCAGCGGCCAGAGGCTGCGCCAACCTCACAAATCGAAAGGGCAACGCTATGACAAACCTAGTTCCCCAAGACGACACGTTGATCCTCGAGCACTATAACCTCGTAACACAGCCTTCTGATGTGCCACGTATTGGTCGCTACGTTTGGCTGGGCGTTCTCGTTCTGGCCGGATTTGTCGGTGGCGCCGTCTATTGGGCTAATGCGGCCAGAATCGACGGAGCGATCGTCGCGCCGGCCTCCTTGGTGGTCGAAGGAAACCGCAAGACGGTTCAGCATCTCGACGGCGGTATCGTGCATGCGCTGCATGTCTCAGACGGTGACTTCGTTGAAGCCGGCGAAGTTCTGATTGAGCTTGATGGGACAGATACGGAGGTCGATCTTTCGGTCCTAGGCAGTCAATTCGGGGATCTCGCGATGCGAAGGGCTCGACTTCAGGCACAGTTAGATGAGGCGGAGATCTTCCCAATTTTCCAAAACGATTTGCCGGATATGGGCGATGATCTGACCCAAACGTGGTTGGCTGCCTATCGGACCCAACGCCAGCTTTTTGAAACCGAGCTGCGCGCCCGAAAAGCTGAGGCTGGGATCACAGCCCGCCGGATCGCAAGTCTAGAGGATGAGATCACGGGGCTCGACGAGCAGCGCGCGGCGAATAGCCGCCAAGCCAGTATCACCGATGAAGAGATTGCCGCCGTTACATCCTTACTTGCCAAAGGCCTGGTCTCTAAGAGCCGGGTGAACGCGCTCAGGATCGAGAAGGAACGCCTGCGAGGATCGGACGCCTCGCTGCGCACGTCCCAAGCCCGCGCCCGCAATCAGATCGGGGAGTTGGAATTGGGTGAGATCAGCCGCAAGAAGCAACGTGACGAGGGCATCACTGCGGAACTCGCATTGGTCGAGGCGCAGCTCGCTTCGGTGACGCCCCGATACTTTGCGGCCCAGGAGCGTCAAAAGCGGATCACGCTCAAGGCTCAGGTGAGCGGGCGGGTGGTCAATATGGCCGTCTTTACCGCAGGTGCCGTTGTCAGGCCCGGCGCAGCGATCCTAGACATTGTGCCATCTGACGAGGAACTGATTGTGGAGGCGCGCGTGAATCCGGTCGATATCGAGAAGCTTAGGATCGGGCAGGACACCCGCATTCGGCTCACGGCGTTCGATCAAGAAGAGGTGCCAGAAGCCATCGGCAAAATCGTCGATATCTCGGCGGATAGTCTGCAGGATGAGCGCACCGGAAGCGCTTACTACGTCACGCGGGTCGTCCTTGCCTCGCAACAACCAGGATCGGTCGAAACACTGGATCTGATACCCGGCATGCCGGCCGATGTTTTCTTCAACACCGGTGAGCGGACGGCGCTTTCTTATCTAACGAAGCCTCTGAGTGATCGGCTGGCACGCACCTTCGTCGAATGAGGCGGCTGGCTCTCGTCTCTCAAAGCGCCGTGTTGGGCTCTCGGCTAACACGGCGCGGCGATTTGGATCCGTGAGAACTCTGGCCCCAGCCCGAACTCTTGGGAAGGCAAAGAACCCGCTCAGAAACCAAATTCAGTGTTGTTTGGTTCAAACGCGATCTCAGGGTGCAGGGTATTGGGGCTATCTGCTCTATTGAGGAAACCGGTAATGATTGGACTTACCATCGGGATCTTCGTTTCGCTGATTGGTGTGAGGTCGCTAGGTTTGGCGGGCGGAGATGGCAATGGCACTACCGCGGTACGCGCTTGCGGTCCGGTTCT
Source organism: Pseudomonadota bacterium (assembly GCA_039185285.1). Classification (GTDB taxonomy): domain Bacteria; phylum Pseudomonadota; class Alphaproteobacteria; order Rhodobacterales; family Rhodobacteraceae; genus Thermohalobaculum. Next base: position 5,387 of record JBCDAQ010000040.1, on the reverse strand, counting down.
AGCTTGCCTCTTTCGGTAGGTCCCGCCCCTCCAGCGTTGTCTGGAGCAAGCACCGGGAGGGGGGAACCGGGGAAATCCTGTTTAGAGGGCGACTGATCAGCCGCTAGGTTCGACCCTCGCCAAAGGGGTCTATGGGCTACCTCAGGTCTCTGACCCTTGGCGCCCGGTGTTCGCGAACGAGTAAACGATTAACCACGATTGGTTAAAATCTCGCTAAAGTTTGCGCGGCTTTCGACGGGTTTGCCATAAAGTCTATCACCTGTGACCATCAAGCCGCCCGCAGCAAAGGTCTCAGCTGAGCCCAGTCTTCTGAAAGCTGCGAAATGGATAAGCGGCGGCTTTCCAGCGTTCAGTCGCGGGTCAGCCGGCTCCGTACTGTTCTTACTGTCTGGAACGCGAGCAGACCCGCCGGCCCGAACAATAGTATGACCGGCAAGCAAGGAGCGACCAGCATGAAGCTAAGGCCCTCCGATCTCGCTTTTCGACAGACCCAAGCGCCGATGAAGAGATCGAAAGCCAAAAAGTGGATCCAGCCAGCCAATGCGGCCTGTTCATAAGAAAAGAGAACAATCACTTCCGCTAACGTCCCAAAGCCTCCTCCGCCAGCGGATGCGGGCACGACCACGAGCAGTAAGTAGCCAAGTGAGAGAACAAGGGGCAACAACACCCCTGCGATCCTGTCAGACCAGTCCGGGATCAGTGGCGATAGCAGGAGCAAGAGCCACCCAGCCATTGCGATCAAACTTGCGAGCGAGAAAAGACTTTCAAAGAGCATATTGAAGCACCTGATTGCGTATGGGAAAGCAGGTGAAGTTTCGTGCATATAAATTGCACATGCAAGCAATATGCAATAGGAAGCCTGCATGACTGATTTATGCACCACAAACGCGCTTCGTTTAATCCAAGTGGCTGAAGACTTCCGGGCGGGGCTCTCCGGCGAGTTTTCTGCCGTTCATGGGATATCCGTAAATGAGTTCCTGTTGCTACTTCACCTTGAGCGAGCAACGGCAAACCGTCTTTCACGGGTCGATCTGGCGAAGCGGATGCACGTGAGTGCCTCGACAATCACCCGCATGGCCGCCCCAATGGAGAAAATCGGACTGGTTGGTCGGGAGGTTGATGACCGGGATGCGAGGCTGGTCTTCGTGGTTGCGACACCGACAGGCAGAGAGAAGTTATCCCAGAGCCTTGCAACCTTCGCAAAGCGCGCCGGTTACTTGTTCAGTGACCGTTGGGAGGACGCGGAGTTAAAGCAGTTTTCCCAAATGCTACGCCGCTTGATTGGCGGGACTGACGACGCGCTGGCTTAGCGTGGTTCATTTTTGCCAGGTGAGCCATTGGCGCATGCCCATCCAGGGCGTCCTCGTCCTGCAAATGGCGCTCTTTCGACGTTTCACAGAAGGCCCGGACCGAAGAGCGCGTCCGCCCAAGAAGAGAAACTATCTTGGTTCTGAAAGCTGCTTTGTAGGAGCAGCCGTTCCCAGACCCGCAAGGCGGAGGTCAGAGCCCGTCTAGCACCGCTACTGCGCTCGACAGATAGGCAATTTCTTGCCCTCGGCCATACTTCCCAGGTTCGGTAGACCTGTTCCAATCGTGGGTTGTCGCGCCGTTGCACTTCGTTGCGGATCAGGAAAGCCCAGTAGAGTGGGTCGAATGTCCTCGGCTCAGTCCTCGTTGAATTTTTGGCTCACTTGAGGCTAGCGCATCTTGCACATTCGCGGATGGCGTGCCACCTGGCTGAGATGCGCCGAAAACCGTCCGTATATGAATTTCTGCCCCTGCTATATCAATACGTGTACGGGTCTGTATTTTCGTCTCAGGCTCTGCTAGCGTTTCAGTGCAAGAATAGGTGTTCAAACTTATGACAGACCAGGCAAATCAATCCCCTCTCCAAGTCGACATCTCTAGCGAGAGTGGATACCGCATCGCTCGGATCGAGGGTCGGGTTGATCATACCAACGCTGCACTCTTTCTTCAGGAGTTGGAAAGGGTAACGACCGACCTTTCTCAAGGTGAGGGCGTTATCCTCGATTTTTCCGGGCTTGAGTTCATTACATCCGCGGGGCTGCGAGGTTTGGTGATTTCGCAGAAACGTCTGGGGGACTCAGGGTCCAAACTTGCCATCATTGGCCTGCATGGCACGGTTGCCGATGTCTTCCGGATCTCGCGCTTTGACACACTTTTCCCGGTTGCAGAGTCACTTGAAGCGGCTTCTGCTCTGGTCACTGGTTGAAAAGCGCGGCATAATTCACTCGTTGCAGTGGAGTTAAGGTCCGCTCATGGGCATGAAGATAAAGTTTTGGGGGACGAGAGGCTCGATTCCGACCCCCGCGATGCCAGAGGCACGGATCGATCGTATCAGAGCCATTCTGAACGCGGCGACACCGGCGGACATCGCTAGCCGCGAAGCCATAGACAACTTCATCGAACAAGGGTGCAACGGCACATTACCCACCACCTATGGCGGCAATACAGCCTGTGTTCAGGTTGGTGCGAATGATGGGCCAGAGCTGCTGATCGACTTTGGATCTGGTGCGCGGGAGTATGCGAGCCATATTTTGAAAACCACCGGTCCCGTGTCCAAAGAGCCTTACCATGTGTTGATGTCCCATCTCCATTGGGACCATATCATGGGGTTTCCGTTCTTCGTGCCCGCCTACATTCCTGGCAACACCGTTCACATTTATGCGTGCCACGAAGGCATCGAAACGGCCTTCCGCCGTCAGCATGGCGCGCCTTCGTTTCCGGTTCCTTTCGAAGTGCTGGGCGCGGATATCCAGTTCCATATCCTCAAGCCAAACGAAACGGTCGAGATCAATGGGTTCGAGGTGAAGCCCTTCTTGTTGCACCATGCGGGCGACGCCTATGCTTTTAGGATCAAACGCGGTGAGTCTGATTTGGTTTATGCATCGGATGGTGAGCATAAGCCGCATCTGATTTCTGAAGACTACCCGTATGTCCACTTCATTAAGGACACCCAAGTCCTGATTTTCGATGCTCAGTACTCATTGGCTGAGACGGTTTCGGTGAAAGAGGATTGGGGGCATTCCTCCAATTTCGTTGGGGTTGAGTTGGCGCTGCTGGGCGGCGTGCAGCAATTGGTCTTCATCCATCATGAGCCGCTGAACTCTGATGAGAAGCTCGATCGAATTGTCGCTGAGGCCCGGCAAATTGAACGCATGATGCGGGAGAACCGACCGCAAGTTCATGTCTCCGCTGCCTATGATGGGCTCGAGCTCGAGATCTGATGGATCCCGCGGAACAAGTGCCAATGCGCAGCCGCCACTTGTTATCGCGCTGGGTCGGCGTGACGCTGTTTGGCATGTGCATTTTGGTCCACGTCTTCTTGGAGTCCGGATTGGATGCGCCTTGGCGACGGCTCTGGTTCGATACATTGACCAAAATTGCCGAGCGCGAGCGCCCCGTTGACCCAGAGGTCTATGTCGTTGCAATCGACGAGAGTGCGCTGGGCAGCTTTGGCCAATGGCCCTGGCCCAGAGATTTGCTCGCTCTCTTGGTCGAGCGTTTGAAAGAAGCCGAAGTGTCTGCGATCGGCATGGACATCGTTTTTGCTGAACCCGACCGGCTGTCGCCCGTTGTTCTGGCCGAATGGTTGGGCTCAGCCAATCCGGCATTGCGAGAACCGATTGCATCGCTTGGAGACTCAGATCGCAATTTCGCTGCGGCAATTACGGGCGCCGATGCTGTCATGCCCATTGCGGCAATCCAAGAAACCAGCCTCGCCTCGTTCAATGAAACAGGGACACAACCGGCTGTTGTCCGGGAGGGATTAGAGGAAATCGCGCTCACGACGTTCGAAAATGGCCTGCGGGCGCTTCCGATCTTACAAGCGGCTGCCGCAGGCCATGCGACGATTGTCTTCGACGGGGCTCCTGATGGAATTGTGCGCCGGGTGCCTGCGGTCCAAGTAATCTCAGGTAGTGACACGGTCATGCTCGGGCCGGAAACACTCCGGGTTTCGACGGGGGGCTTCTTCTCAACAATTAGGCCCGGGTTCTTAGGCCTCGAGGTGGATGTGGAGCAATACCAGTTCCCAGCCGAGCGCGATGGTTCCTTCTGGATGCATTTCGGGGCGGTCGATACAAGCCGCTACATCCCCGCCGCTGCTATTTTTACTGGTGAGGTCGGTGCGGAAACCTTGAAGGACAAGATTGTCCTGCTTGCGGTCACGGGCCTCGGCACTGTGGATATTCAGACCCTCGCGACCGGTGAGCGGATTTGGGGTGTCGAAGTCCATATGCAGATGATCGAGCAAATACAGGAGGGCGAATACCTGCGCCGCCCGATGGAACTCTTTGTCTTAGAGACGATTTTACTGGCGATCTTCGGGCTAATCTTGATCCAGGTAATCCCTCGCGCCCCTCCGGTTCAGTCCTTGGTCGCGGGCTTTGCGGCAGCGGCCGTGCTGATGGGCGCGTCCTACATCTCGTTCCGCGCGGGCTGGTTCTTTGACGCTTCGGGACCTGTCCTGGGGAGTGGCATCACCGGTGTGGGTCTGGTCGCGGCAAGTCTGGTCGAGCGCGATCGTGAGCGGATCTTGGAGCGTTCGGAGCGACAAGCTCAGGAACGTGCGCGCGACGCCCTTTTGGAGGCGGCGAAGAACATGCAGCAAAGCGTCTTGCCCAGCACGACGTTCGAGCTTGAAGATAAAGCACGCCTCGCCGCCTATCTCGAACCGGCCTTCGAGGTTGGCGGAGATCTCTACGATCATTTCATGCTGGACGATGGGCGGCTCTTCTTCATCGTTGGTGACGTGTCGGGCAAAGGGATTGCCGCTTGTCAATTCATGGGGATCTCAAAACGGCTTTGGAAGATTGTCGCCCAGCGCATGGAGGAGGGCTTGGAGGGTATCCAGTTCGCCGCCAATCGCGAGATCACGTTGGACAATGGCGAGATGCTGTTTGTCACCGGGATCGTCGGGATTCTGGATCCGGAAACCGGGGTGCTTACGTATTCGAGTGCTGGCCATGATCAGCCGATCTTAGTTGGCCCCAATGGTCCGGCGCATCAATTGGAGGAGTTCTCTGGCCCGCCTGCGGGACTGATCGATGGGATGCCTTATCCGGTTGGCCAGCGCGTGCTAAAGCCCGGTGAAAAGCTGGTCATGTTCTCGGATGGTGTGACCGAGGCCTTGGACGCCGAGCGCGCGGACTACGGCATGGAGCGACTGATCGCCTTTGTCGATGGCCTTCCACTCGAGATGACGCCAGAAGAGATCATTACCGCGACGGTTGCGGATATTCGTGCCTTTGTCGGTGGTGCAGAGCAGTCTGATGATCTGACCATGATGGTTGTTGAGCGTCTGGCCTAACCCGCCCGCGACCAGACCCGCCGCCCGCCCCCCCCCACCCCCCGGCGCGCCGCGG
>JBCDAQ010000039.1:0-24981 GCA_039185285.1 Pseudomonadota bacterium | reverse complement strand
GTCAACGCGCTGGGTGAGAAGAAGGGCAAGGCTCAGGGACGGGTCATTGGTGTAGACCTACAAGAGATGGAACCGATCGCTGGTGCTGAGTTGGTTGAGATGGATTTCCTGGATGAAGGCGCAGATGAGATCGTGAAAGATCTGCTTGCGGGTCAAGCAGACGCTGTGATCAGCGATATGGCTGCAGCCTCATCCGGCCACCGCCAAACAGACCATCTCAAAATCATGGCGCTCGCAGAAGCTGCGGCCTATTTCGCATGTGATGTCTTGTCCGAAGGAGGGACCTATGTCGCAAAGATGTTGCAGGGCGGCGCGGAAGCCGAGCTCTTAACGCTGCTGAAGCAGAACTTCGCCAAGGTGAGCCACTTTAAACCCCCCGCCAGCCGCAAGGACTCGGCTGAGATGTTTCTCGTGGCCTCCGGCTTTCAACCTAAGGCGAACCCAGCGGAATGTCCCTGACGGGACATGCACCGATACTTGGCGTTTTGCAGGGGTGCAAAACGCGTTGTCGCCCGGAACAGAGCCGGGTTTTGGACCCGCGCGCCAGCTCCTCGCCCTGCTGCGCAAGCAGCGGGGTGAGGGGATCTCGTGGCGGGCTTTAGCCCGCTGCCGCTTGGTTCTTCTTTTTTGCATGGAAGATGAATCCAAGGAAATTCATCAGTAGCTGCGCTGCTAAGATGGAGGTTGATCCAGTTGGGTCGTAGTCCGGCGCGACTTCGACCAGATCGATGCCAACGATCTCATGGGTGGCCGCCAGAGTTTGCAGCATCTCGAGTACTTCGTAATAGAGAAAGCCGCCATGACTGGGTGTACCTGTTCCCGGCGCAATAGAGGGGCAGAACGCATCTATATCGATGGTCACATAGACTTGCGCGCCATCCGGGATCCGCGCAATTGCGGCGGCCAGTCCCATCTCACGAATATGACGCACCGATTGAATATCGGAGCCCATCGTCCGGGCCGCTTCGTAGCCTTCTTTTGCCGTCGAGCTGACATTGCGAATGCCAAACTGGCTGAGGCCCGTGACATAGTCCTTTTCCGCCGCTCGGCGCATTGGGTTGCCATGGCCGAAACGCACCCCATGGCGTTCATCTACGAAATCGAGATGGGCGTCGATTTGCAGGACATGGATCGGGCCGCGTCCCTCGAACGCATCAATGCAGGGTATGTTTACCGAGTGATCGCCACCAATGACGACAGGTAGGGAGCCAGCACTCAGGATTGCCTCGACACCAGTTCGAATGTTGGCGTGGCTTCTCAGCGTATCCGTATGTACGATATCGGCGTCCCCGATATCGAGGATGCGAACATCTTCACCCAGATACGTTGCATCGTCCTCGTGATCATACGCGCCCGCATGGCCGAAGCTGAAGAGGGTCGAGGCCTCGCGCACGCCTCGCGGTCCAAATCGTGCACCGCTTCGCCATTGAGTCCCAAAGTCAAAAGGTGCTCCGAGGATCGCCACGTCAGCGTCGATCGCGCTCCAATCTGGCTGATAGGGACTTTTGCCAAAAGTCGAGATGCCGACGAAGGGTAGGTTCAGGCGTCCCGTTTCGTAGCCATGGCTCATGTTCTTCGTCTCCCGCTTGAAATCGCCTGCGACACTAGTCATGTCCAGATCCTCGGCAAGCCTCTTTCCTTTCCCGCTGCGACGTGAGATAGGGGGGCGCCAACACCGTTCCCTGCAGCCGGAGGATGTCATGCAGATTCGTGAGGCACTTACCTTTGACGATGTTCTCTTGGTTCCCGGCGCGTCCGAGGTCCTGCCGGCTACCGCGAACACGAAAACCCGGGTGACGGGCGAGATCGAGCTCAATATCCCGCTTCTCTCCTCTGCCATGGACACGGTGACCGAAAGCGCCATGGCGATCGCTATGGCGCAGGCGGGTGGCATGGGTGTCATTCACCGCAATCTCGACATCGAGGTGCAGGCGGCCCAGGTCCGCCAGGTCAAGAGGTTTGAAAGTGGGGTCGTCTACAACCCGATCACCATCGGTCCGGATCAGACCCTGGCGGATGCGCAGGCGCTCTCAGCCCAGTATAACATCACAGGCTTTCCGGTGGTGGATGACGCAAAGCGGCTGGTCGGCATCCTGACCTATCGAGATATCCGGTTTTGTGACAACCCGATGACCCCGGTCAGCCAACTGATGACCGCGAGCAATCTGGCGACGGTGCGCGAGCCGGTGGATCTCGACCAAGCAAAGAAGCTGTTGCAGGAGAGACGGATCGAGAAGCTCTTGGTGGTAAATGCGGCGGGTGAGTGTACCGGGCTTCTGACCGTCAAGGATATTCAGAAAGCCGTCCTCAACCCGCAGGCCTGCAAGGACTCACTGGGTCGACTGCGGGTCGCGGCGGCGACGACTGTGGGTGACCAAGGCTTTGACCGCTCGGCCGCTCTGATCGATGCAGGGGTCGATCTTGTGGTGATCGATACTGCGCATGGCCACTCGGCCAGCGTTGCCGAGGCGGTGGAGCGGATTAAGAAGCACTCGAACTCGGTGCAAGTGGTGGCCGGTAATGTTGCGACAGGCGAAGCGACGAAAGCGCTGATCGGTGCGGGCGCGGATGCTGTGAAGGTGGGGATTGGCCCCGGCTCGATCTGTACAACGCGCATAGTGGCGGGTGTCGGAGTGCCCCAATTGACGGCGATCCTTGATTGCGCTGAAGAGGCCGCAAAGACTGGCAAGCCGGTGATCGCCGATGGGGGCATCAAATTCTCAGGCGATCTCGCCAAAGCGATTGCTGCTGGGGCAAACTGCGCGATGATTGGCTCGATGTTGGCGGGTACCGATGAGGCGCCGGGCGAGGTTTTCCTCTACCAGGGGCGGAGCTACAAGAGCTATCGCGGCATGGGCTCGGTCGGGGCCATGGCTCGCGGCTCGGCGGATCGATACTTTCAGAAGGAAGTCGCGAACGAGAAGCTGGTTCCAGAAGGGATCGAGGGGCAGGTCGCCTACAAAGGGCCGTCGACTGCTGTAATTCACCAACTGGTTGGCGGGCTTCGGGCTGCAATGGGGTACACCGGTGCCAGAACCGTCGATGAGATGCGGACCAGCTCTAACTTTGTGCGCATCACTGGCGCTGGCTTGAAAGAGAGCCACGTCCACGACGTGCAAATCACGCGCGAAGCGCCGAACTATCGCGGAAACTAGGGTTTCTGGACGCAACAGCTGGTCATCGCGATTTCGATCGGATAGAGGCTACATATTTTGTAGCTACCAGGGAGCCTCCGATGGATGCTGTTCAGCTGACTGTGTTGGCCGCTTGCGCGCAGGTGCTGGTCTTGGTCATTGCTGGGTATCGCACGGTTCGTGGCCGTTTTGCCGATGTGTACCGGAACGGCGTTGAAGTCCGCGATATCGCGATCACCCAAAACGCGTATACCGAGCCTGTGCAGAAGCTTCAGGCTAATCTCAACAATCAGTTCCAAACACCGGTCTATTTCTTCGCCGTGATCCTGTTCGGCCTGCAAGTAGGCGCTGTTGGGTTCGTTTTCACCCTCGCCGCTTGGATCTATGTGGCCACTCGGTTGACGCATCACGTCATCCACACGGGGCGCAACCATCTTCTGCATCGGATGACAGTTTTCATGGTCGGTGCTTTCGCGGTTCTTCTGATGTGGGTTTTGGTCGCGGTGCAAGTGATCGTGGGATAAACGATGCGTCCTGACGCGAGGGTTCAAGCTGCAATTGACGTGTTGGGGCGCTGGCTAAACGCAGAGCAACCAGTGGAGCGGATCTTGGCCGATTGGGGTAGGTCGAACCGTTACGCGGGTTCAGGTGACCGCCGGGCCATCGCGGATTTAGTCTATGATGCGATTAGACGTAAGCGATCGGCGGCATGGTTGAGCGGATCTGAGGACGCGAGAGGGGTGATTTTGGGCAGCCTGATCGCCAACCAATCAGACGCGGAAGCGTTGTTCTCCGGCAGCGGGCACGGAGCGGAAAAGCTCAGCCGAACGGAACGTCAGGCCGTTCTTGCACCTGCGGCACTGACCGCGGCGCCATGGGGCGTGAGGGTGGATCTGCCTGATTGGCTGGAGCCAGAGGTCAATGGTTTGGATGAAGCGCCTTTGGTCCAGCTGAAGGAGCGGGCGCCATTGGATCTGCGCGTTAACCGATTGAAGTCTGATCCCGACACAGCTTTGGCCCGGTTGGCTGAGGAGGACATCTCGGCGAGGTCCGGGCCTTTAACCCCCGATTGCCTTCGGGTTGTCGCAGGGGCGCATCGGATCCATCGCAGTAAGGCGTATCTCGACGGTTTGGTCGAGATTCAGGATGCTGCCAGCCAAGCGGGGGCGCTGTTCGCCGATGTTCGACCTGGAGAGACCGTCCTGGATTTTTGCGCAGGTGGGGGGGGCAAAACGCTGGCTCTGGCGGCGATGCAACAGGGTTGCGGAAGGCTCGAGGCCTTCGACATCTCATCCGCTCGACTATCGCAAATTCCGGATCGGGCGCGGCGGGCCGGTGCATCAGTAACACTCCTGAACAAAGACGATTTGGTCGCTCGGGAAGGGCAGTTCGACTGTGTCTTTGTGGATGCTCCCTGCTCCGGCAGTGGTGCTTGGCGCCGAACGCCGGAGGCGAAGTGGCGCTTAACCCCTGAAGGATTGGGCGAATTGCGTGATCAACAGCTGCGAATCATGACCTCTGCCATGGCATACGTTGCTGAGGAAGGCAGGCTGATCTATGCGACCTGCTCGCTTTTCAAAAGCGAGAACGGTGATCAAGTCAGACGTTTCGACAGCAGTGACCATAGGCTTTCTCTACAGATGTCTCATAGTTGGACAGATCTGCGTGATGGAGATGGATTCTATGCGGCTAACCTCTCTTAGTTTGAGGCGATTCTAACAATAGAATGCGCGCATTGGTTGCACGAGTTTCAATTTTCGATATTGTTCCAGCGTGGGGTGCAGTTTGTACTGTGCGTTGGTTCAATAGCGAATTGAAGGGTTGGTGTGTCTTCTGAAATTCTCTCTCCGCTACTGTTGTTGATCTCTCTCGTCTTCAGTGGCGTCTTTGCCGGGGTTCTCATATATTTGACGCTGCGTTGGCTGGATGCTCGAAGGCATAACGGCTCGTCTTTGATGTCGCGGGCCGACAGCGCTCCGACACCCGCATTCATTTCCAATCGAAGCGGCAGGGTTTTGGTTACCAACAGCAAGGTGCCAGAACTCCCCAAGGAGCTGCCGCGAACCCTAAACTCGGTCTTTTCGGCACTGTTTTCAGATGTTGGTCCGGATCTTATTTACCGGTTGAGCAACTCGGTCGCTCAAATTGGTTTTACCGGGGAAACCGTTACTTGTCGGATCGATGGGGATCGGCGTTACCTCGCGTGCCAAGAGATCCAAGACGACCTTCTGTTCTGGACGGTGTCAGGAACGGAGCAAGCTGACCAGCTTCTCCGCGATAAGATTGCCGATCCGTTGAGAGCGGCGCCATTTCCGGTCTTGACGATCCGTTCCAGCTCGGTCGTTGAGGCTAACCCCTTCTTTCGCCAAAGGTTCGGCGAAGACCCGGGGCCGATCGTCGATAAAATGGACCTGTCGCAGACCTTCAACGGTCAGCGTATGGTCTTTGATGAGATTGAGCGCGGCTTTGGTCTCTATCGCGTTTTTTCGATCCGACGGGAAGATGGTGACGGCCAGGACCTCTTGTTCCTGCCCTATTCCGGCACTGGCTCCTCCCGTGACAGCGCATCAAGCGGGCTTGAGGCACTCCCGATTGCGCTGATGCAGTTCGACCTCCAAGGACGATTGATCTGGGCAAACTCGTTGGCTCAGAACATGCTCGATGGCCGCGCAGTCGTCGGCCGGAACTTGGCCGATATGTTTTTGCCATTGGGACGGACGATTCATTCGCTCATCCAGGAGGCGGTTGATACAGGAACAAGTGGTAGGGGGGCGATGATGCGGATCGCTGGCGCGACCAAAGGCGGTGGCGGTGATGGGTTTCGGCAAGTCAGCCTAACCCGTACGCAAATTGACGGAACCGACAGCCTACTCGCCGTCATGAATGATGCGAGTGAGTTGCGACAGCTCGAGGATCGTTTTGTACAGAGCCAGAAGATGGAGGCTGTTGGCAAACTCGCGGGCGGAGTGGCCCATGACTTCAACAATGTGCTGACGGCGATTCGGGGCCATTGCGATTTCGTGTTGATGGGGCGCGAGACGGGAGATCCCGATTATGACGATCTTCTCCAGATCAAACAGAACACCAATCGCGCGGCCAGCATGGTCCGCCATCTGCTGGCTTTCTCGCGGCAGCAGACCCTGCAACCAGCCCTTTTAAATGTACGCGATGTGGTTTCGGATGCGCATGTTTTCTTGAACTCGGTGATCGGTGAGAAGGTTTCCCTTTCGATTGATCATGGGGCTGAGCTTTGGCCCGTGATGGCGGATCGCCATCAGCTTGAGCAGGTTCTGATGAACCTGGTGGTAAATGCGCGCGATGCGATGCCCAAGGGGGGGACGGTCCTCCTTGAGACGGATAATCTTGTCCTCCAACGCGAAACCATCATCAACGATGTGGCCGTGCCGGCGGGTGATTACGTGGAGATCGAAGTCTCCGATGAAGGAACAGGCATTCCGGCGGATGTCTTGGATCGTATTTTCGAGCCGTTTTTCACAACTAAGGCGCAGGGGCAAGGGACAGGGCTTGGCTTGTCCACCGTCTACGGAATCATCAAACAATCTGGTGGGTTTATCTTTGCCCAGAACCGCGTGGATCACGGTGCTTGTTTTCGCATCCTATTGCCGGCGGTTTCATCAGAAGTTGCAGCGTTGCCGCCCGAGATTCCAGTGCCAGCGAAGCGCGATCTGACAGGCAAAGCCTCGGTCCTTTTGGTTGAAGATGAGGATTCGATCCGTTCCGTGGGGTCTCGTGCGCTCAGTCAACGCGGCTTCGAGGTGGTGGAGGCAGCATCCGCCGAAGAAGCTATTGAAATTTTGGAGAATGATCGCATCGCAGTCGATGTGCTTGTTTCCGACGTGGTTATGCCAGGCATGGATGGCCCAACCTTCGCGGTGAAGGCGCGGGAGTACTGCCCCGAGCTTAGACTGGTTTTCATGTCGGGCTATGCCGAGGATAACTTCCGTAACTCCGAACTCGGCAAAGACTTTTTGTTCCTGCCAAAACCCTTTTCGATCAACGAGTTGACTACCAAAGTGAAAGAAGCACTCGAGAGCCAAGCCTAAGCGCGTCGCGAAATTGACAGCCCGTGAGAGATCGAAGAGCCTGATCTTCGAGCGAATCTTTTCTAAGGTGGTTATTGGTTATGAGCCTTTTCTCACGTTTGCGCGGTGGCCGAGGTGGGTCGCAACACTCTATTGCTCAGGCGGTGATGACCCCAGCGATCATCACGCTTCTGGCGGATGGCAAAATATACGACGCCGAGATCCGGCAGCTCTCGATGACGTGTTCGGTGAGCCCGCTTTTCCGTGGCTTCGATGCGCAGGATTTCGGGCGCGCTGTTGCGGCTGTAGGCACAAGTATTGACGCCAAAGGTAGCAACGCAACCTTGGCGGAGGCCGCAGCGATGCTCTCGCCTGAGCTCTGCGAGAGTGCGTTTTGTCTCGCAGCACTTGTGGCTTCGTCCGATGGCAATGTAGATGCGACCGAGGTTGATGCTCTCACCAGTATTGCCCGTGCAATGCAGATCCAGATTGATCAGGTCGACAAGATCTTGGAGGTCGTCATGATGCTACAACGACATTCCAATGGCTGACCCAAAAGCACCAACATCGAAAAGTGCCGAGCGAGAGAGCGAAGTCTTCTCAGCCTATGTGTTTTTTAACGAAGCGCTCGACTTCACAATGGCCGAAGTGCTGGACGCTTATGAAGAAGATTACCCCGGTCTCCCCCGTTTCAAGGATGTGATACCACCCCAACACGCGCATCTAAGCACCGCAGAAACAGCGACTGTCGTTCTGCTTGCAGACCATCCTGCGGTACCATCAGTTCATTTGTTCTGGGCAGCAAACAACCGGGATTGGAACATGGATGGTCTTCAGGAACGCTCAGGAAGATTGTTTCCGGAGGCGGCTGAGGCCGTGCGAACCAACCAAGGCTACATTTCGATTTCGGCGGGGGGTGAGCCGGGCCTTGCAACCCGGTTTATCGCTGCACGGATTGTAACTTGCCTAGCAGCAGTTTTTGCGGGTTTGCCCGTTGCTACCGCGATCTATTGGTCAACAGGTGGTTTAATCTGCAGCCCTCAGCATTGGATAAGCGCTGCAAAGGATGCCGCCGAGGATAAGATCCCTACGTTTCAGTGGGTGGCCTTCGACCGGACATCTTTGCCCGCGACCTCCGATCTGCCCGCGCAAGTTAGTGTCGAAAGCTATGGAATGGCCCCCTTTAACGGTCACGAAGTTTGCTTCACCTACGCACCTCAGTCGTTGCGCACTGTTGGAGGGCACACCGCTAGCATGGTTTGGATGCTCCTTCAGGCCGGTCATCAATTCGGTGACGGGGACACTGTCGGACTTGAAGGCTCCGATGTTAAGCACCGCATCCGGCTCGCGCCTGAAGGACCACTTGCCGCCGTGAATACTTGGGTTGTGTTGCATCCCGCGAGCCCGGTTGACGAGATGGAGATCTTTGGCGAAAGGCAAGGGCGGCCACCTCCTCCCGAGGACGTTGACAAGTACACGCATCGCGGTGATGCGCGTTACCTCGGCCATCTCGTTAGAGCGGCGATGGCCACGCCAACGGCGGGGCAGCGGCTGAGCTGATACGCCCGCCTCAATTTTAACCATTCATCAACCATGCTCCGCCAATTTGAGCGGTACGGAGTAATTTGTTCTTTCTTTGTTTCGACTTTTATGAGAACACTAGGAGAACAAACGGGCGATTGCGGCACCTCTGCCGTTGTGAAATAAGGAGACGAGATATGCAGGAGAACCTCCTCAAACTCGACGAAAGGCGGAGCATGGACAAGCAGAAGGCGCTGGACTCAGCCCTCGCTCAGATCGAACGGAATTTTGGCAAGGGCTCGGTGATGAAGCTCGGCCAGCGGGAAGCCGCGATGGATATCGAGGCGACCTCGACCGGCTCGCTGGGCCTTGATATTGCGCTCGGGATTGGTGGTCTGCCAAAGGGCCGGGTCATCGAGATCTATGGGCCTGAAAGTTCAGGCAAGACTACGCTCGCGCTGCATACGATTGCAGAGGAGCAGAAGAAGGGCGGCATCTGTGCCTTTGTCGATGCGGAGCATGCGCTTGACCCGGTCTATGCGCGGAAGCTAGGCGTCGATGTGGATGAGCTGCTGATCTCGCAACCTGATGCGGGCGAGCAGGCGCTGGAGATCACCGACACGCTGGTACGCTCGGGCGCTGTTTCGGTGATTGTGGTTGACTCGGTTGCCGCGCTGACACCGCGGGCAGAGCTCGAAGGCGATATGGGCGATGCCCAGGTTGGCGCTCAGGCCCGGCTTATGAGCCAGGCGATGCGAAAACTGACGGGTTCGATTTCACGTTCGGGCTGTATGGTGATTTTCATCAATCAGATCCGGATGAAAATCGGCGTCATGTTCGGTTCGCCCGAGACAACGACGGGCGGAAACGCGCTGAAATTCTACTCCTCCGTGCGGCTAGATATCCGCCGGATCGGGGCCATCAAGGACCGCGATGAGACGATCGGCAACCAGACCCGTGTCAAGGTTGTGAAGAACAAAGTGGCTCCGCCGTTCCGCCAGGTTGAGTTCGACATCATGTATGGCGAAGGCGTCTCGAAGATGGGTGAATTGATCGACCTTGGCGTCAAGGCTGGCGTGGTCGAGAAATCCGGCTCCTGGTTCTCCTATGGCGATCAGCGGATCGGGCAGGGGCGGGAGAATGCCAAGCAGTTCCTGCGCGAGAATGGCGACATTGCTTATGAGATCGAGGATAAGATCCGGGCTGCCCATGGCTTGGATTTTGACATGCCGGGCGGTGCCGACAGTGAAGACGATGTGATCGAGGGCTAAAGCTCTTAGATTTGAGGCTGGCGGTACCCCGCCCGCCTCTTGCCGCCCTGGCGACTGCGGGATAAGAGACGGGCGCACAACCCGAACTTATCCAGACAGGCAAGGCGCCATGGCTTCTCTCAACGATATCCGCACAACGTTCCTCGATTACTTTGCCAAGAACGGGCATGCGGTTGTGGCGTCGTCGCCGTTAGTCCCGCTCAACGATCCGACCCTGATGTTTGTCAATTCAGGCATGGTTCAGTTCAAGAACGTCTTCACGGGTTTGGAGACGCGCGACTACAGCCGCGCCACAACCAGTCAAAAATGCGTTCGTGCCGGTGGCAAGCATAATGATCTCGACAATGTCGGCTATACAGCACGCCACCATACCTTCTTTGAAATGTTGGGGAATTTCTCCTTCGGCGACTACTTCAAAGAGCAGGCAATCGAACATGCTTGGACGTTGGTGACGCGGGAGTTTGCGCTTAATCCGGAGCGTCTCCTCGTAACGGTGCACCAGACGGATGAAGAAGCCGCCGCTCTCTGGCGAAAGATCGCGGGACTGAGCGACGATCGGATTATCAGGATCGATAGCGACGATAACTGGTGGCGCATGGGCGATACCGGGCCGAACGGACCCTGTACCGAGATCTTCTACGATCATGGCGATCACATATGGGGTGGTCCGCCCGGATCAGCCGAAGAGGATGGGGATCGGTTCATCGAGATCTGGAACCTGGTTTTTATGCAGTACGAAACCTTTGCAGATGGCTCGTCAAAGCCTCTACCAAAACCCTCGGTTGATACGGGCATGGGCTTGGAGCGCACAGGTGCGCTGCTGCAAGGCAAGCATGACAACTACGATACCGATCTGATGCGTGCGCTGATCGAAGCATCAGCCCACGCATCTTCGACGGATCCCGACGGCGATCAAAGAACGCATCATCGCGTGATCGCGGACCATCTTCGCTCAACGTCATTTTTGATTGCCGATGGGGTGCTGCCATCGAATGAGGGCCGGGGCTATGTTCTTCGCCGGATCATGCGCCGCGCGATGCGCCATGGTCATCTTCTGGGCGCGAAAGACCCGCTGATGTTTAAGCTGGTTCCGGAATTGGTGCGCCAGATGGGGCAAGCATTTCCAGAGCTCGTTCAAGCGCAAGCCTTGATCGAGGAGACGCTCGAGTCTGAGGAGGTTCGCTTTCGTCGGACACTCGATCGCGGCCTTGGTCTTCTCGAGGCAGAGGTGCAAACGCTCGAGGCTGGCAAAGCGCTTCCCGGAGAGACGGCCTTCAAGCTCTACGACACATACGGCTTTCCCCTAGATCTCACTCAAGATGCGCTGCGCGAGCAAGACCGTTCGGTGGATATCGAAGGGTTTGAGAAAGCTATGGCGGCACAAAAGGCCCAGGCGCGGGCCGCATGGTCAGGTTCAGGAGATGCCGCGGACGATGGGATTTGGTTCGACCTCCGGGAGACCCATGGTGCTACAGAGTTTTTGGGCTACGACGCGGAAAAAGCAGAAGGTGTGATCCTCGCGATTGCGCTTGATGGCGCCGTGGTAGATGAGGCTACGCCGGGGCAAGAGGTCCAGCTCGTCCTAAACCAGACACCGTTCTATGGCGAAAGCGGTGGTCAGATCGGCGATATGGGCGAGGTTAAAACAGCGTCTGGTCGTGCAGACGTGATGACCACTCGTAAGAAGGCAGGAGACCTCTTCGTTCACATCGCTCGAGTGACGGAGGGCGAGCTTCGGAGTGGCGATGCGGCCGAGCTGGCGGTGAATGCCAGCCATCGCCGTTCAATTAGAGCCAACCACTCGGCGACGCATCTTCTGCATGAAGCGCTGCGCGGCACACTCGGTGATCACGTCGCTCAGAAGGGCAGTCTGGTCGCTGAGGATCGCCTGCGGTTCGATTTTGCGCATGGGAAGGCCATGGCGAGCGAAGAGATCAGCCGCGTGGAGCGTGAGGTAAATGCCTACATTCGTCAGAACAGCCCCGTGACGACACGCATTATGACGCCTGAAGATGCGCAAGAAGTCGGAGCGAGGGCCCTCTTTGGCGAGAAGTACGGTGACGAAGTCCGCGTTGTATCAATGGGGCGTCGGTCGGACGGAGAGATGGGGCCTGCCGGAGAGGTCTACTCGTTGGAGCTTTGCGGAGGCACGCATGTCACGCAAACTGGCGAGATTGGGGTTTTCGCTTTGGTCGGCGAGAGCGCATCTTCAGCGGGCGTCCGCCGGGTTGAGGCACTCACCGGTGCAGCCGCGTTTGATCATCTCTCAGCGCAGGATCACCAACTTGCCGAAGCCGCTTTAGCGCTGAAAGCACGCCCGGAAGAGGTGAGCAGCCGGGTCCGCGCATTGATGGATGAGAAAAAGAAGTTGGAGGCAGAACTTGCGGAGCTGAGGCGCCAACTCGCACTTGGTGGTGCTGGGCCAGGAGAGGCTGTCGAAATGCTCGGTGATATCCCGTTCTTGGGGCAAAGTATTGACGGTGTGGAGGCGAAAGATCTCAGAGGTTTGATCGATGCACATAAAGAGCGTTTGGGATCTGCGGCGATTGTTCTTGTCGCGGATACCGGCGGTAAAGCCGCAGTCGCTGCTGGAGTGACCGAAGATCTCGTTAGCCGTATTTCCGCGATCGAGTTGGTTCGCGCTGCCGTCACTGAGCTTGGCGGCAAAGGCGGCGGAGGGAGACCGGATATGGCGCAGGGCGGCGGCCCCGATGTCTCAAAGTTGAAACAGGCACTTCAGGCCGCAGTTGAAGTGATCGGCCAATAAGGCGGCGCGCTCCCCTGAATGGCCTGCCAAAGGGTGGCAATCATCTAGGCGCGCCCACCCGCCCGCGCGCCGCCTTTCAAACGTTTGCGCAGGCTGTGGAGCGGGACCGCGCGGGCGGGTGGGCGGGCGCGCCGGTTTGATCCCGGCGCCTCGCTTTCATGGGAGCGCGGTCCCGCCGACGGTACTACATCAACATGCCCATTGGATCTTCGAGATTGCGCTTGATCGCATCGACAAACTGGGCACCCAGTGCGCCATCGATTACCCTATGATCGCACGACAGAGTAACGGACATTACGGTCGCGACGGTCAATTCTCCGTCTTTGACCACTGGTTTTTGGACACCTGCACCAACCGCCAAGATTGAGCCGTGCGGTGGATTAATCACAGCATCGAAATTGTCGATCCCAAACATGCCCAAGTTCGAAATGGCAAAGCTGCCGCCTTGATATTCGTGAGGCGCCAACTTCTTTTCCCTCGCACGGCCAGCGAGATCTTTCATCGTGTTCGAGATTACAGACAGAGCCGCCGTGTCAGCATCGCGGATTACCGGTGTGAAGAGGCCACCGTCTATGGCGACGGCAACTGCGACATCCGATGCTTTGAACTTCAGAATCCGGTCGCTGGCCCAGACGGCGTTACAATCCGGAACCTCTTGTAGGGCGATCGCACAAGCTTTGATGATGTAGTCGTTGACCGAGAGCTTAACGCCGCGCGCTTCACCCCGCGCGTTCATTTGTTTTCTCAGACCCAGAAGCGTGTCGAGTTCGATATCCCGCCGGAGATAAAAATGCGGGATCGTCTGCTTAGCTTCTGTCAGGCGCGCAGCGATGGTTTTGCGCATGCCATCAAGCGGCATCTCGTCGAAGTCGCGGTCTTGGTACATTGCTTTGACGGCATCAGTTCCCGGACCGCTTGGGATCTGCTTTGTGGCTGGTGCATCGGGTGAAGCTGAGGCCTGGGTGTTTTGTGCTGGAGAGGCGTTCTCAACATCGGCTTTCACGATCCGCCCGTGAGGTCCCGATCCCTTCAGGGTGGAAAGATCCAAGCCCTTATCAGCTGCAATCCGTCGTGCGAGGGGTGAGGCAAAAACCCTCCCACCCTGTGGCGCTGCTGGTGCTGCCGGCGCTTTGCTGGCGATTGTGGCTTTGTCTTTACCATTCGAAGTGTCTGCAGCTGGGGCTGTTTCTGGCGCGGGCGCTGGCGCAGCGGCGGACATATCGACCGCGTCGGCATCTTCGCCTTCTTCCAGAAGAACTGCGATGGGCGTGTTCACCTTAACGGCCTCGGTTCCTTCGGCAATTAAGAGCTTGCCGATGATCCCTTCATCGACAGCTTCAACCTCCATCGTGGCCTTGTCGGTTTCAATCTCGGCAATCAGGTCGCCGGAATTCACCGTGTCGCCTTCTTGGACCAACCACTTTGCGAGGTTTCCCTCTTCCATCGTGGGAGAGAGTGCGGGCATCAAAATTTGGATCGGCATGGCGCTCTCCCTCAGCGGTAACAGACAGCTTTGGCGGCATCGACAACTTCGTCGGTCGTTATCAGCGCCAAGCGTTCGAGATTTGCGGCATAGGGCATCGGCACGTCTTTGCCCGTAAGGTTGATTACCGGCGCATCGAGGTAGTCGAACGCATCCCGCATCAAGGTTGCGGAGAGATGGTTGCCGATTGAACAGACAGGCCAGCCTTCCTCGATTGTCACGCATCGATTGGTCTTCATAACCGAGCGCACAACGGCCGGCGTGTCCATTGGTCGGATGGAACGCAGATCAATCACTTCGGCCGAGATCCCCTCTTCGGCCAGTCGATCTGCGGCTTCCAACGCATAAGTCATGCCGATACCAAAGCTGACCAGGGTCACATCACTGCCTTCGCGCCAGATCCGAGCCTTGCCGATCGGCACTTCATAGTCGACATCAGGGACCTCGAAACTGCGCCCATAGAGGATCTCGTTTTCGAGGAAGATCACGGGGTTCGGATCGCGGATCGCCGATTTGAGGAGGCCTTTCGCGTCCGCCGCGGAGTAAGGTTGCACGACCTTCAGCCCTGGTATCTGGGCATACCAGGCCGCGTAGTCCTGACTATGCTGTGCTCCAACCCGTGCGGCAGCACCGTTAGGTCCGCGAAAGACGATGGAACAGCCCATTTGGCCGCCCGACATGTAGAGCGTCTTTGCTGCTGAGTTGATGATCTGGTCAATCGCTTGCATGGCGAAGTTAAAGGTCATGAACTCGACGATCGGCTTCAGACCAGAAAAGGCAGCGCCGACGCCAATTCCCGCGAAGCCATGCTCGGTAATCGGCGTGTCAATCACGCGCTTCGATGAGAACTCCTCGAGCAGGCCTTCGGTGATTTTGTAGGCGCCTTGGTATTCTGCAACCTCTTCACCCATAACGAAGACCCGATCATCCGCGCGCATCATTTCAGCCATGGCATCGCGCAAGGCAACACGCACCGTCTGTTCGACCATGGGGGCGTCTGCAGGCCAATCGGGCTCGATCGGCGCCATTTCGATCGCGACTGGTGCGGCAGCGGGCGGCGGCGTGGCGCCATTGCTTTTCGGGGCGTCCTCCGAGGGAGACGACGTTGGGGTCGGAGCCGCATCGGCAGCGGAGGCATCCTCGCCTTCTTCAAGCAAGACTGCAATCGGCGTGTTCACCTTTACGGCTTCCGTGCCCTCGGCGATCAGGAGCTTGCCAACAATCCCCTCATCAACCGCTTCGACTTCCATCGTCGCTTTGTCCGTTTCAATTTCGGCAATGATATCGCCCGAGTTGACGGTATCGCCCTCTTTCACCAGCCATTTGGCAAGATTTCCCTCTTCCATAGTCGGTGAGAGCGCGGGCATGAGAATGCTGATTGACACGATGGTCCTCCTAGCTGGCAGGCCGGTTAAGCAGGTGAACGAGCCCCGCATCGCCTTGATAGTATCGCTTGATAAAGGCCTCAACATCCGGTCGCTTTGCGGCGAGGTCGGATACGTTCGAGGCGCCTCGATGGGCAAAGATCGAAATGCCAAAATCCTTTGCGACATTGTAAGCTCGAAGCGGCAGCTGTGCTTTCGCAACGTCTTTGACCCGCATCATTATTGCCTTGTGTCTCTGGTTTCGGAAAGTGATCGTCTTGTTTGAATGCTGGCCTGAAATGAGACTGCGGCCAAGCTTGCGTGAGATCTGTGCGATCAGGTCAGGCAGGTCATTAAGATCATAGATATGATCGACGACACGTTCGTCGCCATTGAAGATAAAGTCCGATTGACGCGCGAAATGAGCAAACTCGAAACCTGGAAAGTCTGAGTTGGTCTCCAGATGGTCGATGATCGTGTCGAAATCATCATTGATTTGACGGTCGGTCAGCTCTTGCGGGAACGCTTTAAGATGCTCTCTGCATCGTTGTGCGAAGGAAGAGAAAAACCGATCTCGCGGATCGCGGTAAATTGCGAAGCTCTCTTGTTCTTTCAGCAGTGCGTAGTCATCGGGAAAGATGCTCGCCAACTGCTGCATGGGAACATGGGACGGATAGTAGCGACCGAGAACGGGATGCGTTCCAACACCAAAAAAGCGGTGATTGAGCTCGTCATAGCCTGCGAGTTGATCTCGAATCGAGCTGCCACCGTTCTTGGGGATATGAACGAAGGCGAAGTTGTACTTGCTCGCGATGATCATCGCTGCATCCCCCAGTCCGCGTATCCCGGCCGTTCTATCCCGATAGGACAGACCATTATCAGCGCAGAATATCCGTATAGAGTTCTTCAAGTGCCGGTTCGGGGCTGTCCTGAGCGAACTGAGCAGACTCGTTAACGATGGCCTTGATTTCTTTGTCCACGGCTTTGAGCGCATCTTCGTCAGCGACACCTTGCTCCAGCATCACTTTGCGAAGGCCTTCGATTGGATCGCGGGTCTCACGCATTTTCGAGACTTCTTCTCGGGTACGATACTTTGCGGGATCCGACATGGAGTGCCCGCGGTACCGATACGTTTTGACTTCAAGGATATAGGGGCCTTTGCCAGAGCGGCAGTGTTCGAGTGCTTTGATCCCAGCCTCGCGTACCGCAAGCACATCCATGCCGTCGACTTCCTCGCCATCTATCCCAAATGCCGCACCTCTGGTGTAAAGCGCAGGTGTCGATGTCGAACGCGACTGAGCCGTCCCCATTGCGTATTGATTGTTTTCAATAACAAAGATCACTGGCAGCTTCCAAAGAGCGGCCATATTGAAAGTCTCGTAGATTTGGCCCTGGTTTGCCGCCCCATCGCCAAAATAGACGAGGCTTACCTTGCCATTTTCTTCGTACTGATTGGCGAACGCGAGACCGGCACCGATGGGCACCTGAGCGCCTACGATGCCATGGCCACCATAGAACTTCTTCTCAGACGAGAACATATGCATCGAGCCACCCTTGCCTTTTGAGTAGCCGCCCTCTCGTCCAGTCAGTTCGGCCATGACGCCTTTGGGATCCATACCCGCGGCGAGCATATGACCATGGTCGCGATAAGATGTGGTGACTTGATCACCGTCTTCGCACTGGCTCTGGAGTCCCACGACCACAGCCTCTTGACCAATATAGAGATGACAAAAGCCACCAATGAGCCCCATGCCATAGAGCTGTCCGGCCTTTTCCTCAAAACGGCGGATGAGCAGCATGTCCTTATAGTAGTCAAGCATCTCGTCAGGGGAGGGGCTGTTCTTCGGGGGGGCTTTCTTGCGCGGGGCCATTATTTCCTCCTTGCGGGAGCTGCGGACCGGGCAAACATACTGGATTTGAGGCAAAACGCACGAAAAACGGAGGCCTGTTCCTTGCATTCTTGGCCGCTTCGTAGACGGAAAATGTCTCGGCCGCGCGCTCCCATGAGGAATTCGTGCGAGAGGTCTGATGTATAGGCAACCCACCCACCCCGCGCACGGCCTCCTCCCGCTATGCCGAGGGCACCGGTAGAGCGGATCCGCGCGGGTGGGCGGGTGAGCGCTTCGCCAAACTTCTGTCGCTGAAATTTCCTGGGAGCGCGGATCCGCGTGGTATCAGCGGATAATGATTTCGTCGTCGCGACTTTGGCCTAAAACGCGGCGGACCCGTTCATCAAGGAGGTCCAAGTCCAGCGTCTTCGGGCCAAGGCGTTCGACCAAATTTCTCACGCGTTTACGTTCTGCCACGAGATCTGACTTTTCGGCTTGCATCGCACGTTCTTGGTGTCGGGCATCTTGTAATGCTGAAAGACCGTAGCTCCCATAAAGTCCAGAATGTCCGAAGGCGACCACGCCTGAGATCGCGAGCATCGTCAGCGCGGGAATTATGATTTGTGTGATGCTCAGGTCGCGGAGCATGTTCTTGCCTTCGTTCAAATCCCTGGAAAGCCGAGGCTATCCGTCTTGCTCAACTATGACAAAGCGCGCAGTGAAAAGATTCATCTGTCTGCTGTGGCCCTGAAGACCGCACAGAGATGAGTCTTTCCTGCAACAGCTTATCGACGAAGGATGGTGTTTCCTGCGTAGAGCGCCGAGGGCCCTAGCTCCTGTTCGATCCGGATCAGCTGATTATACTTTGCCAGCCGGTCCGAGCGCGCCAGTGAACCGGTTTTGATCTGGCCGCAATTCGTGGCCACGGCGAGGTCAGCAATCGTCGTGTCTTCTGTCTCGCCGGACCTGTGCGACATCACTGCCGTGTAGGTCGCTCGGTGGGCCATGTCGACGGCTGCGAGAGTTTCAGTCAGGGTGCCGATTTGGTTCACCTTTACCAAGATCGAGTTTGCGGTGCCTTGCTTAATCCCATGGGAAAGACGCTGCGTGTTGGTAACGAAGAGATCGTCGCCGACAAGTTGGCAATCATCTCCAATCGCCTGAGTTAAGATCTGCCAACCCTCCCAATCATCCTCTGCCATGCCGTCCTCGATTGAGATGATGGGATAGTCGTTGACTAGTCGGGCGAGATAGCCCGCCATCTCGTCTGATGAGAGTGTTAGGCCTTCGCCTTTGAGATTATAGGTGCCGCCTGCGTAGAACTCGGTTGATGCCGCATCGAGGGCGAGCCACACTTCAACGCCTGGCTTGAAGCCGGCGGCATCAATTGAGTTCATGATGAAATCAAGCGCTTCACGGGTCGAGCCGATATTCGGTGCAAAGCCTCCTTCGTCGCCTACATTCGTATTGTGCCCGGCTTTCTTAAGCGCGGTTTTCAGGGTTTGGAAAATCTCAGAGCCCCATCGCACGGCCTCGGCGATGCTCTCAGCCCCGATTGGCATCACCATGAACTCTTGAATGTCGATCGGGTTATCGGCGTGCTCGCCGCCATTGACGATATTCATCATCGGCACCGGAAGCGTGCGCGCCGAAACACCGCCAACATACCGATAGAGCGGCAAGCCCCGTGACGCAGCGGCTGCTTTGGCAATCGCAAGTGAGGTCCCGAGCAGAGCGTTCGCGCCAAGCTTTGCCTTGTTGGACGATCCGTCGAGATCGATCATTGTCTTGTCGATGAACTCTTGGCGGGTCGCGTCGACGCCATTCAGGGCGTTGAAGATCGTCTCGTTGACCGCTTTGCAGGCATATTGGACGCCTTTGCCGCCAAAACGGGTGCCGCCATCGCGCAACTCGACGGCTTCGTGAGCGCCAGTTGACGCGCCAGAGGGCACGGCGGCGCGACCGAAGGAGCCGTCTTCGAGGGTTGCATCCACCTCGACTGTTGGATTGCCGCGGCTATCAAGGATTTCGCGGGCTGTAAGGTCGATGATGGCGGACATGGGTGACACTCCCCTCATGAAAAATATATGCGCGCCTCGCTTACACGGGACGCGCGGGAAGGACAAGCCAGCGTCATGCGGTAGGCCGAGGGGCTGGGGGCACCCAGCGTGGCCCCTGCGGAGCCACGACTGCCCACCCACCCAGCCATACGCAGTGCTAACTGTTTGCGGCGGGGTTCTTTGAGGACTTCTCTTCCACTTTGATCGTGGTCCAGAGAGCGTCCATTTCCGCGAGACTGGCTTGGGCCGGGGTGCGGCCTTGGGCAGCGAGACGGCGTTCAACTTCGCGGAAACGACGGTCGAATTTGGCGTTCGTGGACCTTAAGGCTGCTTCGGGATCGACATCGAGATGGCGGGCGAGATTGACGAGAACGAAGAGCAGATCGCCGTACTCGTCTTCGATTCGGGCCGGGTCGCCACCGATCTCATCGACGAGCTCCTGTGCCTCTTCGGTCAGCTTACTCAGCACATCTTGTGGATCTGACCAATCGAAGCCGACGCGGGCGGCGCGTTTGGTCAGCTTCAAAGCTCGGGTCATGCCGGACAGGGTTGTGGGCAAGCCGTCGAGAACGCTGTCCCGGGTCTCGCCTTTCGCCGCGCGTTCTATCGCCTTGATGGCTTCCCAGTCGACGTCGTCGGGATTGGCGGTCTCGCCTCCGAGCTCTGTGCCGAAGACATGGGGGTGCCTGCGGAGCATTTTGTCGGAGATACCTTGGACGACATCTTGGAAGGTGAAGCTGCCTTCTTCCTCGGCGATGCGGGCATGATAGATGACTTGAAGCAGGAGGTCGCCTAACTCGTCGCAGATCGATGCGCGATCGCCTTGCTGGATGGCTTCGGCGACTTCGCAAGCTTCTTCGATTGTGTAGGGAGCAATCGATTGGAAATCCTGCTTCTGATCCCAAGGGCAGCCGTCGGGAGCGCGCAGTCGGGCCATAATCTCAAGCAGGCGCTCAAGACCTGCATCGCGGTCATAGACGAGGGTATCGGACGCGGGACGATCAATTGGGCGGTCTGTCATCGGATCCTCTCTATGCGGTCGGCCTCGCTGTAGCCGAGAAGGCGCATGCCCTCCCAGCCAGTGGCCTTCAGAATGTTGAACCACCAGGAGAGCGCTTCGCGGTTCATCACAAAAGCGGTTCGAAGCCAGTGTTCGTAGCGCTGACCTTTGGCGGCGACGCGTGATACGTCAGGATGACCGAAGAAGGCGCTGAGACGATAGGCTCGGTAGAGATGGAACGGGTCGGTCACGATGGCGAGGCTTTTGGCGCCAGCTTCCTCGGCGATGGGGTAGGAGAAAAGGAGGTTCTGGAAAGTTGAGATGGCACGCCCTTCGACCAACAGCTGATCCTGATTGGCCCCGTAGGAGATTGCCAGTTGGCGCATCTTCTCACCTTGAGGCACTGAGCGGTTTCTGTTGCCGTACCCGCCAGAGAGGATCAAAAGCTTCGCTTTTCCTTCGGTCAGGAGTTTGACGCCCGCCGCCACCCGCCGTCGGGTCGAGTAGGAGGGCATCCCATCCGGCGCGGTTCCGCCGCCCAGAACGATCGCGGCATCCACGGGTTTGGTAATCGACATGCCCTCGCCGTGCAGGGCGCGCATTTGTTTGGAGGTCAGAACAACCGCGATGATCGTCACGATATGAACCAGAGCACCGAGACTAACTAGGACCAGCACGGCGCGAAGGATCATTCCCACTCGATCGTGCCTGGGGGTTTCGAGGTGATGTCGTAGGTGACCCGGTTAATCCCGCGGACCTCGTTGATAATCCGGTTGGCGGTGCGGCCCAAGAAGTCGTGAGAGAACGGGTAGTAGTCGGCGGTCATCCCATCGACCGAAGTGACCGCGCGAAGCGCGCAGACGTAGTCATAAGTGCGGTCATCGCCCATCACACCGACGGTTTTCACGGGTAGAAGGACTGCGAAAGCCTGCCAGATCTCATCATAGAGCCCCGCCAGCCGGATCTCGTCGAGATAGATGACATCCGCCTGGCGGAGGATATCGAGTTTCTCTGCCGTGATCTCGCCCGGGCAGCGGATCGCCAGGCCAGGGCCGGGGAAGGGGTGGCGACCGATGAAGGCCTGGGGCAGGCCTAGCTCACGACCCAAGGCGCGGACTTCGTCCTTGAAGAGCTCGCGCAGCGGCTCGACCAGCTTCATGTTCATCCGCTCTGGCAGGCCGCCCACATTGTGGTGGGATTTGATGGTGACCGAGGGCCCGCCGGAGAAGCTGACGCTCTCGATCACATCCGGGTAGAGCGTGCCTTGTGCCAGGAATTTGGCACCCCCGATGCTATTGGCGTGTTTCTCGAAGACATCGATGAAGAGCTTGCCAATGGTTTTGCGCTTCTGCTCGGGGTCCGTGACGCCCGCAAGATCGCCGAGGAAGAGGTCCGTTTCATCAGCGTGGATCAGCGGGATGTTGTAGTGGTCACGGAATAGGCTGACGACTTGGTCAGCCTCACCCGCGCGCATCATGCCGGTATCTACGAAAACACAGGTCAGCTGGTCGCCGATTGCTTCGTGGATCAGGACCGCCGCGACCGAGCTGTCTACTCCGCCGGAGAGGCCGCAGATGACTTTTTCATCGCCGACTTGTGCGCGGATTTCGCGGATCGCCTCATCGCGGTAGGCGGCCATGGTCCAGTCACCCTTCATGCCCGCGATGCCGTGGGTGAAGTTCTTGAGCATCTGCGCGCCTTCCGGCGTGTGATGCACTTCCGGATGGAACATCAGACCATAGAAGTTGCGTGCAGGATCGGCGAGGACCGCACAGGGCGCGTTGGGGGACGCGCCTTGGACGCCGAAGCCGGGCGGCAGTTCGGTGACCCGGTCGCCATGAGACATCCAAACCTCATACCGGCTGCCCTCGATCCCGGTCATGAGATCCGAAGGGGCGGACATCTCGACGGTGGCGCGGCCAAATTCCCGGTGGTGACCCCCTTCGGCTTTGCCGCCCAGCTGGTGCACCATGACCATCTGGCCGTAGCAAATTCCGAGGACCGGGACGCCAAGCTCGAAGATTTCAGGGGCGGCGCGTGGGCTGCCTTCGTCCTCCACGCTGGCGGGGCCGCCGGAGAGGATCACAGCCTTCGGATTGAGCTTCTCCAAGAGTGCGCTATCGACCGATTGGAACGGGTGAATTTCGCAGTAAATGCTGCTCTCGCGCAGCCGCCGGGCGATCAATTGAGTCACCTGGCTGCCAAAGTCGACGATCAGGCAGGTTTCGTGCTGGGGGGTGGTCATGAGGCGCGCTCTCCGAACTTCTGGCCCTTCTATAGGAGGGGGCGCTGCAGCTGTCTACGACATCTGGATGTCGCATTGGGACGCGGGAGGGGCGAAATCTTCCCCGACGTGGCCAACCCATCCCGCTACATCCTTTTCAGTGATCGAGATCTTCGAAACGGGGCTGACTATGAACGAAGTAGCGGAATCAGGCGGCGGACGGCGCAGGGCACGCGGTGGCGGCGGGGCAGCTCGCAGGGCGGAGCGTACGGCGGTTAAGGTCGAAGCCGCGAAGTTCATCGAGCGAAAGATCCCGAACTTCGAGATCCTCAATGAAGAGGCGATGGAAATCATTGAGGCGAATGCCGAGCAAGTTCTCGAGGAGATTGGCATCAACTTTGTCGAAAATCCAGCCGGTTTGGAGCGTTGGCGCGATGCCGGCGCTGATGTTGATGGTGAGCGTGTGCGTATTCCGAAAGGATTGGCGCGAAAACTCTGCTCGACAGCTCCGTCAAAATTCACACAGGTTGCCCGAAATCCTGAGCGCAATGTCGAAATCGGTGGCAAAAGCATGGTGATGGCCCCTGTCTACGGCCCGCCATTCTACCGCGACCTGGAAGGTGGTCGCCGCTATGCCACGATGGAGAATTTCCAGACGTTGGTGAAGCTCGGCTATATGTCAAAATGGCTCCACCACTCGGGCGGCACGGTCTGTGAGCCGACCGATATCGCCGTGAACAAGCGCCATTTCGACATGCTCTACGCCCATATGAGCCTCAGCGATAAGCCTTTCATGGCCTCGGTAACGGCGCCAGAGCGTGCAGCCGATTCGGTCGAGATGTGCCGAATTCTTTTCGGTGGCAAATTGCCAGAGGATCCGGCAACCACGTCGCTGATCAATATCAACTCGCCGCTCACGTTTGACGGCATCATGATGGGCGCGATGGAGGAACTGGCCGCTGCCGGGCAGGCCTGTATAGTCTCTCCCTTCATTGTTGGTGGTGCGATGGCGCCGGTCTCGGTTGCGGGCACTCTGACTCAGGTGCTGGCAGAGATTCTGGCGGGCGTCGCTTATAACCAGTTGATCAAACCAGGTGCGCCAGTGATTGCGGGCGCCTTCGTCACCTCGATTGATATGAACTCAGGCGCCCCGACAATGGGAACACCCGAGGCGAGTGCAATCCTCTATGGCGCAGGTCAGTTGGTGCGCCGTTTGGGTCTGCCTTACCGGTCGGGTGGTTCGCTTTGTACGTCCAAACTCCCCGATGCTCAGGCGGCCTACGAGACCGCGAACACGCTGAATGCAGCGCTGTTGGGCGGAGTGAACTTTATGCTTCACTCCTGCGGATGGCTCGAGGGCGGTTTGGTTTCCAGCCCGGAGAAGTTCGTTATGGATGCGGATCAGCTTGGTGTTCTGCACAAATTGGCTGAAGGTGTTTCCATCGATGAGAACGCCCAAGCGATGGATGCGATCCGAGAAGTTGGTCCCAGCGGTCACTATCTCGGCTGCGCCCATACCCAAGCCAATTTCCAGAGCGCATTCTGGCGCTCGAATGTAATGGACTACAAACCGTTTGAGACCTGGAGCGAGGAAGGCGGGCGCGACAGCTTCACGCTCGCCAATGTTAAAATGCGCCGGATGTTGAGCGAATATCAGGCTCCGGCGCTTGATCCGGCGATCAACGAAGAGTTGAAAGCCTATGTTGCGCAGCGCAAGGATTCGATGCCAGACGCCTTTACCTGAGCAGCCTCTGCAAGGAGTACGGAGAGGACCTGCACATGGTAGGCGGGCCGGTAGCTGGGCGCCTTTGCCCGCCGCGCCGTTTCGCACTTTGCCTCTGCTTCAGAAAGTCTTGCCATAATAGTCTTTGCCGAAGTTTCCTGAACTCCGGGCAGCGCGGCCCGCAGATCTCGCTCACGTCGGTAAAGCCGTGCACCGGTCCGCGCAGTGCGAACCAAAAGCCGAGGCCGGAGCAAGGTCTCAGTCGCGACAGGGTCTGTTGCTAGATCAAACATCAAAGCACCTCCGTTCATTTCGAGCAGTCTGTCTGGCGGCAAGGGCGCGTTGCGCCGGGTGCCTGGTGATCGTGCGCGACCAGGAACATTAGCGAACAGAAAACCTTTCTTAACAAACCCTAAACAGTAAGCTTTTTCAGGATCTTAAGAAGCTGTTTAGAACTGAAAGATAATTACAGTTTTATATAAAATTGACCTCACAGAAGGTGGTGGGCCGTGGCGAAAATGGAAAGTGTACTTGAGACCTGCAAACAGCGTGCTGAAGTTGT
>JBCDAQ010000038.1:0-25159 GCA_039185285.1 Pseudomonadota bacterium | reverse complement strand
GGCCGCGAAACTGGGGCTTGAGCATGTTCTTCTCGAGCGGGCCGGAAATCTGAACAACACGCTTTTCAAGTTCCAGAAGGGCAAGCCCGTGATGGCGACCCCCGACAGTCTGCCCCTGCGCACCGAGGTGCAATTCGAGGCGGATGTCCGCGAGACGATTCTAAACAGTTGGGAGAAGACGGCCCAGGATCTGGGCGTGAATATCCGCCTGAATGCCGAGGTTTCGGGGATTGAGGGCGAGAAGGGCAATTTCACCGTCCAAATGGCTGACGGCACCGCGGTGACTGCCGAGACGGTGGTGATCGCCATCGGCCTGCAAGGCAACCTGCGCAAGATGGGTGTGCCGGGCGAGGAAAACGGCCTGACGCACTACCAGCTCGATGATCCCAAGGATTACTGGGACAAGGACGTTGTCGTGATTGGCGCAGGCGATGCGGCGATCGAGAACGCCATCGGTCTGGCGAATAATGAGAACCGGGTCACGATCGTCAACCGGAAGCGCGAGTTCGCCCGTGCGAAGCCCGGGAACATCAGCCAGATTTTGGCGGCCATCAAAGAAGAGCGGATCGCCTGCGCCTACAATGCCAACCCGGCCTCGGTGCAGGAAAACTCGATCACGCTGAAGGATCCGGATGGTGAGCGGATCGTGCCCGCTGATCGGGTGATCGCTCGCCTCGGTGCCATTGCGCCGCGCAAGTTTGTCGAAGCGGTGGGCGGTGTCTTTGAGGAGGGCGCGCAGTTCCCCCGCGTGACGGCGCAGTATGAGACCGACCGGGCCGGCGTCTATATCGTTGGCGCGCTGGCGGGATACCCGCTGATCAAGCAGTGCCTGAACCAGGGCTATGAGGTCATCCAGACGATTGCGGGCGACCCGGTGGACGGGGCGGATCTGGACGCGCTACGGGCCAAGTTTGGTCTGCGCGATGGTGATCCCGCGATCCACCAGACGCTTGATAATGTTAAGGAATCGATCCCGCTCTTTGGTGATCTGACCATCCTGCAGCTGCGGGAGTTCTTGCTGGACGCGGCGGTACATGCGCCCGATGCCGGGCGCCATATTATTCGTAAGGGCGATGCGGGGGCCTCGCTGTTCCTGATCCTGCGCGGCTCGGTCGAGATCCCGATCTCGAAGGAGACGCGGTTCACCCTGCCCAAGGGCGCGTTCTTTGGTGAGATGGGTCTTGTCATGGGGCGCCGCCGGACCTCGGACGCTGTTGCCGGATCCGACTGTGTGGTGATCGAGATCCCACGCATGGCGGCGCTGAAACTGCTGGCGAGCTCGGAGGCTGCGCGCAAGAACCTGAATGACACGCTGGTGCTCAGGAAGATCCAGACCTTCCTCGCGCCGAACATCACGGCCGAAGATGTGTCTGAAATTCTGGATACCTATCAGATCGTCAACTTCTCGCGGGGCGAGGAGATCATCAAGGAAGGCGATACGGCCGCGGATGCCTGTTACCTGATCCAGTCTGGCTCCTGCGCGGTCAGCCGACTGGTTGGGGATCAGGAGACGATCATCAATTATGTACCCGCAGGAGAGCTGCTGGGGGAAAGCGCGCTTTTGACCGGCCAGCCGCGGAACGCGAGCGTGCGCGCGGCCATCGGGGTCGAGGCGATCAAGATCGACGGTGGCCTGTTCCGTGAGTTGATGGATCGCAAGCCTCAGCTGAAATCCAAGGTCGAGACCATGGTTGCGGCGCGTTCGGCCCAGGCCAAGAAACGCTCGGTCGAGAACGAGGCCAAGGACGAGGCGATCGAGTTCCTGCTGGCCAACGGGATCGGCGAGGCGACCAACGCGATCATCATCGACTATACGCTCTGTGTGAATTGCGACTTCTGCGAGAAGGCCTGTGCCGAGACCCATGGCGGGATCACGCGGTTGCACCGGGCGCAGGGGCCGACGCAGGGCGATCTGCACGTTCCGATCTCGTGCCGCCATTGCGAGCAACCCCATTGCATGGCCGATTGTCCACCGAATGCGCTCTACCGCACGCCAAAAGGCGCTGTTGCGGTGGATGACAGCTGCATTGGCTGCGGCAACTGTGTGCGGAACTGCCCCTATGGCGCGATCAAGCTGAGTGCGGAGCCGGTCAAGAAGGGCAATCTGCTTACACAGCTTCTGTTCGGCTACGGCGATCGCCCCGGGGAGCGGGAGCCTGCGCAGAAATCCAAGGAAAACAGAGAGACGGCGCGCAAATGCGACCTCTGCGAAGGGGTTCGCGGCGGGCCTGCTTGTGTGCGCGCTTGCCCGACTGGTGCTGTTATCCGGACCACTCCCGAAAAGCTCTTTGAGAGCATTCAGGAGGCCCGCTGATGCGCATTCACCAAGGTTTCCTCGCCAACCGCACCTGGCCAATTCTGTCGATCCTGCTTTGCCTCACGGCGGCGGCGGTTTGGGTCTTTTACGCGCCGGAAGGACGCCGGGACGGGTCGACCTTTGTCGGCTATGGTCTGGGCGGCCTGTCGGCTTTGATCGTCCTCTGGCTGTCCTGGCTCGGCGTGATGAAGCGCCAGTTTGCCTCCTCGCCGACGCGCCGGCGTAACAAGGTCTCGGCCCATGTGTGGTTAGGGTTGAGCCTGATCGTGCTGGTCGCCCTCCATGCAGGCTTCCAGTTCGACTACAATATCCACACGCTGGCCTATGTGCTGCTGATCGTTGTGGTCGTGTCGGGGATTTTCGGCATCTACTATTATGCCGCGACGCCGCGTGTGATGAACACGAATGTCGCCAACGCGATCATCGAAAAGAAGCACCCGGATCTTTCGGATACGGAGCAGTTGGAGATCGATATCCAGGATATCGACCAACGCATGGAGCAAAGCCTGCAAAACCTGCCGGATGCCTTCCGTGAGCCGATCCGCCGAAGTCTTGAGCGCACCAAGATCGGGGGTGGGTTTTTCTCGATCCTGATCGGCTCCTCGGTTGGCTGTGCGACGCGCAAAGCATTGAAACAGGTGGAAAAACTTCAGCCGCAATACAGTGATGATGCGGATGTTGGCCCCCGGGTCGCCGATCTGGTGAGCGACCTGACGCGCAAGGCTGAGGTTGCTTCCTGTCTTCGCCGGGATACGCGGTATCGCGCGCTCCTGACCCTCTGGCTTTGGGTGCATATCCCGATCACGGTCGCCCTTCTTGTTACGCTGATCAGCCATATCGTGCTGGTCTTCTTCTACTGGTGACCGCGATGCGATTGATCCTAGTCACAGAACGCACCCGCCCCGGCTCAGACGAAGTCTCACGCCGGGAGACCGTGTTACAGGGCGATGAGATCCGGATGGGCCGCGGCAGCCCGATGGAAATCAGCCTGCCGGAGATCGATGTCGATTATCACCACGCATCGGTGGTGGCCGAAGGGGGGCAGGTCAAGCTGGCCGCGGTCGGCGATAACGGCATCATGCTGGGTAAGAAAGAGGTCCATGACGTGGTCCTCGCGCCGGGCACGACCGCCCGGATAGACAAGTTTGAGTTCACTGCCGAGCCCGGGCGTGACGGGGCTGACCATGTCCTGGTGATGAAGGTCCTGGCCGAGGCGCCGGGTCGCCGCGTGGCGCGCAAGCAAAAGCGCGCACTGGCGGACGTTCTGCCGGGCAAGCGGCCTCTCGCATGGGTCTTCATGCTTGCAATCCTGGGGGCGTTCGTCCTCTGGCCGATGAGCGATGTGCTGACCCGGACGGTTCCCGCGAAGGACGAAGTGGTCGTCACGGTTCTGAAGGAAGGCGAGAAGCGCAACCCGCACCCAATGGAGGCGCTGTGGTCGACCGGGCCGCTCTCGAAAGCGCACCAGAATATGGGCGGAGATTGCAGTGGCTGCCACCTGCGGCCGTTCGAGCAGACAACGGCGGCGGCCTGTTTCTCTTGTCACGCGGATCTCACCCGTCACGCGGATCCGGAGCAGTTCCCGGATATGCAGCTTGGCGGAAACAAGTGCTCTAATTGCCACAAAGAGCATTTGGGCGGCGATGTCCCGACGCAGACAGAGGCTGCGACCTGCACAAACTGCCATGCAAACGAGATCGCTGGGGTGAAGAACCAGAACCTCAAACCTCTGTCGAGCTTTGTGGTTGATCACCCGAACTTCCAGCCTGAGATCATCGCCTCTGTCAGCCGGGGGCCTGATGGCAAGCTGAAGCCTGAGTTGATCCCTCGCCCGTTCCCGCAGGGCACGGTGTTGCAAGAGAAATCGGGTCTGCGCTTCCCGCATGACAAGCATATGGCCAAGGATGGCGTTGCGCTTTTGACCGGGAAGCAGCCGCTTGGATGCTCGGACTGCCACTCCACCGAGGCGGACGGCAACCTGATGCGTCCGATCAAGATGGAGCGCGATTGCGGTGGGTGCCACCAGTTGGAGTTCGCGCCGGCCCAGGTTGCGATCTCGCTCCCGCATGCGGATGAAGCGGGCATTGCTGAGATTGTGCGCGGATACTTCAACGACCGGGTTGCCGAAGGCTCGGTCGTCGTGAAGGCCGAAAACACAAACCGCCGGCGTCGGCTTGGCGGTCAGGACACCAATGTCGGCGGGCTTCTGGCCAATGCCGAATGGGCGGCCGAACAGACGGAGCGTCAGCTCGATGCGATCTTTGGCATCCGGCTCTGCGCGACCTGTCACGAGGCCCAGAAGGTGGGTGACGCGCAAACCGCCTCTGGCTGGTTGGTGCAGCCCGCGCTGTTGCAACGCCATTGGATGCCGAGGGCGAACTTCAGCCATGAGCGGCACAAGGAGATGGATTGCGAGGGCTGCCACGCAGCGACGACCTCCTCAAGCGCGAGCGATGTGCTGATGCCTCAGATCTCGATCTGTCGCGACTGCCACAGCGTCGAGGGCGGCGAGGACGATGAGATCATCGCCTTCCTCGAGGGTGTGACCGGCCAGGATTTGATGGCGCTGACGGGCCGGCCGAGACCTGCGGCGCCCGCGCCCGCGAAGCCTGGCACGAAGGCCGCGTCGGCCGACTGCGCGACTTGCCACAGCTATCACAAGGCTGGGGAGGCGCCTACCTCGCCCGCGCATGCCGAGCTCTACAAGGCGGCACTGGGTGGTGAGTGATGATTGCTACAGTACGTTTCACAGGGACGTGATACGATGAAACAAATGAGAAGCATAAAGGGCCATAAAGCCGAACTCTTTCTCAGAAAGGCAAAAATCTTTGCCTTCGCGTCTGGGCTTGGTCTTCTCTTGAGTGTTTTCGCAGGGCCAGTTCACGCTGATCCGGCAAAGGCGGTCGGGGCGATGACATGTGGGGCGGCGACCTGCCATTCAGCCGACAAGCCCTGGCCAAACTCCTCGGTGACCCAGCAGGAATTCGTTGTCTGGAAGGCCAAGGATCCGCATGCGAAGGCGTATCAAACCCTAACTGGTAAGAAGGCACAGAGCATCTCGCGCCAACTTGGTCTGGGGGACGCGACGCAGGCGCGGCTTTGCCTGTCGTGTCACAGCTACAAGCCGGAACCGGCAGAGATCGAGACGACCTTTGACCATACGCTGGGTGTTCAATGCGAGGCCTGCCACGGCAAGGCATCAGAATGGCTGGGTGTGCACCAGACGGGTCTCTACTTCTACCAGCGCAACATCGACGAGGGCATGTATCCGACCACGGATGCAAAGAAGCGCGCCGAGCTTTGCCTCTCGTGCCATGTGGGCTCGAAAGAGAAATTCGTGAACCACCGGATGCTGGCTTCTGGCCATCCGCGGCTGCCGTTCGAGCTGGGCTTCTACACCTGGTTCAACGAAGGTACGCCGGGCAAGATTTCGAACTATGCCCACTTCACCGTCGATGACGACTATCTGCAACGCAAGCCGTGGCCCTTTGGCGTTCGCGTCTGGGCGATTGGACAGGCGGTACAGGCGAAGACGCTTCTGGCATTGCTGACCGACCCCAAGACTGGAACGAACGGGGCGTTTCCGGAATTTGCGTTCTTTGAATGCCATTCCTGCCACAATGCGCAGGTGGATGGTGACGGGTTCCAGGGATCGCTTGGTTTGCCGCGCCTGAACGATGCCAATCTCTTCTTCGTCGAAGTGGCAGCGGGTCTGGTGGATCGCAATCTGGCAGCCGGTGTCCGTTCCGACATCCAGTCATTGCGCTCGGCCAAGGGCCAAGGCTGGGGTTCGATCCGTGCCGTTGCCGGGCGCTTGAAGAAGCGTCTGGATGTGCTCGTGACCAAGCTCGATGCGCATAAGTTTGACGTAGACGATACGCGCCAAGCGATCCGAGCGATCTCGCAGGGTGCGCAACGAGGTGTCTTCTCCTCCTACATCGCCGCCGAACAAGCCGTGCTCGCAACCGGCTCGCTGGTCGATGAGTTGGAAAGGCTCGATGAACTTTCGCCGCAGCAAACAAGTGCGGCGCAATCTGCGGTTTCCCGAGGCCTCGCCGCCTTTGTCTCGGTGGATCGTTATCAATCGGGGGAACTGCGTGCTGCTTTGAGGGATGTAGCCGCGGTTACCACTCAGTGACCTCGCTTGGAAAATGATGGAGTTAAGCATGACATCCTTGACCAAACGGACCCTACTCGCGGTGGCGGCGATCGCGCTGTCCGCTGCTTTTGGGACCAGCGCCATGGCGCAGTTCAAATGGGAAAGTGAACCGGCTGAGATGGAGCCGGGCGATCGGGTGATTACTTTCACCGCGGATCCGGATCTGAAGGACGAAGTGTCCGCCTATCTGGAGGGCGAAGCGGCCGCGACGGTCGAGCGCCAGGTCAGCCAGGCCACCTTGCCGGTGACAGCAGCGGCTGCGACCGGAGGGTACTCGCCTCCTGGGCTGGATGATCCGAACCAAGCAGCCGCCTTGGCGCTGGAGCCGGTTCAGACAGCGACGCTATCGGTGGCTGAACAGAATGAGCTGGTTGTGCCGCGTGACCCTCATGTTGCGGCCTACAAGACTTCGCCCTTCCCCTCGGCCGTGCAATGCGCCGAGTGCCACCAGAAGATCTTCTGGGAGTGGGCTTCGTCAAACCACGCCTATGCGTCGATCTCGCCGATGTTCCACAAGTTCGAGCAGCGGCTGAACACGCTGGCCTCGGGCACGGTCGGCACGTTCTGTGTCCGCTGCCACCAGCAGATTGGGACCCAGTTGGGTGAGCAGCGCGAAACGCCGCTGTGGGAGCGCAGCCAGATTGCCCGCGAGGGGATCACCTGTGTGACCTGCCACCGGGTCGGGTCCGAGTTCGGCCGCGTGAATGGCGAACGCCACGTGCGCCCCGGCACGATCTATGAGCCGATGATTGGTGCGGGCAACGGCCCAGGTATCGCGACAGTTCTGGCGGACAAGGACCGCTACAACGTCTCGAAGAACCAGAACGAGGATGGCTCGCCGATCCACACCGGTGCGATTGCATTTGAGGATATCTCGAAGTCGGAGTTCTGCGTCTCCTGCCACCAGGTCGCTGTGCACCCGGGCATCAAGCTGGAAGTTGTCTATGAGCAGTACCGCGCCTCACCAGCGGCTTCGCTGGGGATCGAGTGCCAAGAATGCCATATGGGCAAGGTTCAGGGTGTCGCCCTGAAGGAGGACAATTACGAGAAATGGCCGGTGGCGATTGTGAATGGCCGGATCGTGGGTGACCCGAACCGCGACCACCATAACCACGCGTTCTATGGCCCGGGCTATCCGATTGCCCATCCTGGTATCTTCCCGTTCAACCCGCGGGCGCTGAAGTGGAAGATCACTGAGTGGCTGCAGTTCAACCACCGGGAGCCTTGGGGTGTTCCAGCCTGGGAGGATGACGTCGAGGATGGTCTGGTCCAGGTCGACTTCCCCGATGTCTGGTCTGACCGTGTGGATCGGGAGACCGCGCGGTACGTCATTGACCAGAACCAACGGATGCTGGAGCTCAAGCGCCAGGACCGGATCGCTGTGATGGAGAATGGCAGCCGGATCGATGGCCCGTTCTTTGAGAATGGTCCGCCGAAAGTGGGCGAGAACTTCAAGTTCCGCTATCGGATCACCAACCTCGATGAGGGCCATAACCTGCCTTCGGGCTCGCTTGGTGCGCAGCCCGAGATCTGGGCCAATGTGGTCCTGACCGACCCGGATGGTGAGATCGTGTTTGAGAGCGGCTACACCGACTCAATCGGCGATATGGTCGATTTGCACTCCACCGATCTGGCGGCGGGCACGATCGAGCATGATGATCAGCTGGTGAACCTGCAGACCAAGTTCCTGGTCACGAACCTGAAGGGTCCGGATCGGGAGATGTATCTGCCGGTGAACTTCGATGTCGACCAGATCCCGCATATCCGCCCATCGGGCGTGCCGAGCTCGGTGCTCAATCACCCGCCGTTGATCCGGATGGAAGGCCGCTCGATCCCGCCCTTGGGCTATCGGGATGCCAACTACAAGGTCGATGGTGACATGATCAAGAAGCCGGGTACCTACCGTCTCCAATTCCGGATGCGCTCGCGCGCTGAGCCCATGTACTTCATGCGCTTCGTGCTCGCGACGCAGGAGATGGAGCGGACGATGAATGAGTGGATGATCGACATCCACCCAATGGCAGTCGAATTCGAAGTCACGGAGTAAGTGTGATGAACAAGCTTTCGACGCTTCTGGCGAGCACCGCGGTTTTGGGGCTCGTCACGGCGGATCTGGCACGCGCGGCCGAGGATCTAGGGCCAATTCAGCGGGACGACGCGGTGCGTGAAGTCCCGTATGACCAGCAGCTCTTCTCCTCGGA
Organism: Pseudomonadota bacterium; assembly: GCA_039185285.1. Taxonomy (GTDB): domain Bacteria; phylum Pseudomonadota; class Alphaproteobacteria; order Rhodobacterales; family Rhodobacteraceae; genus Thermohalobaculum. The sequence continues at coordinate 16,482 of JBCDAQ010000038.1, read as the reverse complement.
CCCGCAGTATTCGCTGACCTTTGATCCGCAGGCCGAGATCGAGATCTATGGTGGTAAATCGGCGATCTCGACGCCGCGCCCGCCGCTCGAGATCTTTCGCGACATGTACGATGAAGGTCCATTGGGCGAAGGATTTACGATCTTTGGTGAGAAGAACCGCTTTATCCCTCAGATCCTGGTCTTTGGGGATCTGCGCACCGCGGTCGCCTTCAACGATAACGGCAATCAGGAGATCGCGCAGATCGCCGCACGGGCCAACATCAACATTGACTTCAAGCTGACAGCGACGGAGCGGATCCACCTCTTCTTCCAACCAATGCAGGATGGCCAGCAGTTCACCCGATGGGAGTTCGGCGGTAATGATGGGAACGCGGATCGTGGCGTGCAGTTCGAGACCTCCGAACAGCCGACCAACGCCTTTCTGGAAGGGGATCTGGGTGCGATTTTCGCCGGTCTGACCGGTGAGTACAACAAACGCGATATCCCGTTTGCAGTTGGGCGCGTGCCGTTGTTCCTGCAAAACGGTGTCTGGTTCGACGACCAGTTCCTGGGAATCGCGGTGACGCCGTTGGTCGCCCAGAACTCGGCAACCTTGGACATCACCAACTATGACCTGACCTTCTTTGCCGGTTTCGATGAGATCGACAGCCCGGCGCTGATAAATGCTGATGGCAGCCAAGCCCAGCATGACGCGAATATGTATGGCGTACACGGATTCTTTGACGTTCAGGAGGGCTATCTCGAAGCTGGCTACGCCTATATCGACGATGGCGACAGCTCGAACGGCGATCACAGCTATCACAATTTTACGCTGGCTTTCTCGCGGCGTTATGAAGCGACGGTTTCGAACGCGACGCGGATTATCGTGAATGTGGGCCAGGATCCTGGAGCTGGTTTCGAGGAGACGGCGAACGGGGTGCTTCTGCTCTCGGAGAACTCTTGGATTACCCACCTTCCGCTGACGTTGATCCCTTATTCGAACTTCTGGTTAGGGGTCGATGCGACACAGTCCGCGTCTAGAAATGCAGCAGCAGGCGGAATCCTGAAGAATGTCGGTCTGAACTTTGAGACCGATGGTCTGACCGGGTTCCCGACATTGGATGCGACCGGCATTGACACGTTTGGAGGCGCGATTGGTCTTCAGTATCTGTTCAGCCTCGAGCAACAGATCGTCGGCGAGTTCGCGGCGGTGTTCCCATATGATGATCGCCAAGGACCTGCGCAGGATCCGCAGTTTGGTTTTGGACTGCGGTATCAGCGCCCACTTACCAACCGGCTGATCTTCCGGGCGGATGCGATGTATGGGCATTTGATGGATGCCGAGGATATCTCCGGCATTCGGGCTGAGTTGCGTTTGAAGCTCTGACGCCGGGGCCGCCCCAATCTTGGGGTTAACGAGAAAAAGAAGGGGATTTGCGATGACGGATCAGGTCAATCTTTCGGATTTCATGGACTGGGTGGTCTCGCGCAACCCGGCCGAGGAAGTCTTCCACCAAGCGGTGCATGAGGTGGCGGAAACTGTCATCCCCTTTATCAACGACAACCCGGTCTATGCGAAGATCAAGGTGCTGGAACGGATGGCGGAGCCGGACCGGATCGTCTCGTTCCGGGTGTCCTGGGCAGATGATAGTGGCGAGGTTCAGGTCAATCGCGGCTATCGGGTGCAGTTCAACAACTCGATCGGGCCCTACAAGGGTGGCATCCGGTTCCACCCATCAGTGACCCAAGGCGTGTTGAAGTTCCTGGGCTTTGAGCAGACCTTCAAGAACTCGCTGACCGGCCTGCCCATGGGCGGCGGTAAGGGCGGTGCGGACTTTGACCCGAAAGGCAAGTCGCAGCATGAGATCATGCGGTTCTGCCAGAGCTTCATGACCGAGCTTTATCGCCATATCGGCGCGGATATCGACGTGCCCGCCGGGGATATCGGGGTCGGTGGCAAAGAGATCGGCTATATGTTCGGTCAGTACAAGCGGCTCACCAACAGCTTTGAAGGTGTGCTGACCGGCAAGGGGCTGGAGTATGGCGGCTCGCTCATGCGGCCTGAGGCGACCGGTTATGGCGCGGTCTACTTCCTCGACAACATGCTGCATTATCGCAAGGACGCGATCGAGGGTAAGACGGCTGTCATCTCGGGGTCAGGCAATGTGGCGACCCATGCGGCTGAGAAGATCATGCACCGGGGCGGCAAGGCCGTGACCCTGTCTGACTCAGGCGGGTTCATTCATGACCCGGATGGCTTCACACAGGAGAAGCTGGATTGGGTCAAGAACCACAAGAAGCAGCGCGGTGCGCGGATCTCGACCTATGTCGATGAGTTCGGCGGGACGTTCCACGAAAAGCAGCGCCCCTGGGGTGTTCCGTGTGACATGGCGCTGCCTTGTGCGACGCAAAATGAGCTGAACGGAGAGCAGGCGAAAACTCTGCTTGGCAATGGCTGCATGGCGGTCTCGGAAGGGGCGAACATGCCCTGCGATCTAGATGCGATCGCGGCCTTTGCCGACGCGAAGATCCCCTATGCGCCGGGCAAGGCGTCAAACGCTGGCGGTGTCGGCATGTCGGGTCTGGAGATGAGCCAAAACTCAGCTCGTCTGCACCGCGATGAGGAAGACCTGCGCGAGGCGCTGAAGAAGATCATGTCGGACATTCACGGCGCTTGCGTTGAGCAAGGCGATATGGGCACCCATGTTGACTATGTGCGCGGCGCGAATGTTGCCGGCTTCAAGAAAGTCGCGGATGCAATGTTGGCATTCGGAGTCGTCTACGGACCCTTCGGTCAGCGGCGGCTCTGGAGACCGCCGCTGGCCGACCCTCACGCCGTTCTTCGCAAACGTTGAAGCGGTTCGTGTTGTGGATGGAGCACGGTGCTCTCTTCCCCGAATTGGTAACCTTGCAGATAGCCGACGCCGAGACCCGCGAGGATATGGGCGTCCTGCTTTGAGCTTATCCCGTCCGCAACGACCATCATCTCGAGCCGATCTGCTTTTGCGACCAGACTATCGAGCAAGATCTGTGCATCTTGGTTCGACGCGATGCCATCGGTCAATCGCCGATCGAGTTTCACCATATCGGGGCGAAGATCGCTTAGCTGGCTGAAGGTTAGGCATTCGGAACCAAACTGGGTCAGACCAATGCAGGCGCCGGTCTCACGAAGCGTTTTCAGGAACTTGCGATAGCGGCCGGTTTCGTGACTTATATCGCGCTCTCTGATCTCGACGATCAGTCGATCTGCAATGCCTTCGCAGCCACGCATCGCGTTGCGCAGGATCGCCATCCATTCCTGATCCTCAGAAGCTGTAGGCAGGACGTGAACCGCGAGCCGTGCGAGTGGGTTTTGGCGCAGTGTATCGAGAGCCAGCACAAGAACTTGCCTGTCGAGCATTTCACTCAGCCCGAGACGCGCGACTTTCGGCAAAAACTCCCGCGCCGTGAAAGTTTGGCCATCCGTTTGAATGTGGCGGGCGAGACACTGGTGGAAAGCAACTCTTTGCTCCCCCAACGCACTGACGACGGGCTGGTAGACGATTGAGACATGGCCAGCCCCAAGTGACATGAGTGCCGTTTGAGCTGCGCTAAGAACATGGGCGCGCTGCCTCTCAACCTCCCGATCGGAGCGGGCCACTCGGATCGAATTGATGCCAGAGTTGAGAGCGTCGATCAGGGCGTCATTCGCTGCGGCACCAAGAGTGGTTAGCGATGCGTTACTCGCCACGGCGCAACCGATCGACGCTGTGATCGCGACTTCGCCATGTGAGGTTTCGATCGGCGCACTGGCGAGTGTGGCTTGTGCCGCCGTCGCGAGCTCCCGTGCCCCATCTTCAGCCATTCCTGGAACCGTGATTGCGAACCGTTGCGCGTGTGGCTGCCAAAGGTTTCCTATATGGGGACTGACCTTAGCAAGCCTTTGATAGCTCTCCCGGATTACTTCGTCGATGATCACCTCTCCGAACAGGCGGCCCAGCGGCGCGAGATCGTCGATCGCGATTAATAGCATTGCGTGTTGGCCAGGGCTCATGCTGGAAAGAGAAAAGGGCGTGAGGCTCATTCTTGCTTGCATGTTTCGTGTCCCCCGACACTGAATACGCTTCAAAAAGTTCCTTCTTTGTTCTAAATTTTTCTTAACAAAAGGTTGAGAGGTATCATGGATGACCTGAGATGCAGCTGGTGTGGGGATGATCCGCTCTACGTCGCTTATCATGATGAGGAATGGGGGAGACCCGAGTTGGACAGTCGGGCCTTGTTCGAGAAGCTTATTCTGGATGGTTTTCAGGCGGGGCTAGCCTGGATCACAATCTTGCGTAAAAGAGACGCCTTTCGCGAAGCTTTTGATGGGTTTGATCCCATGAAGATTGCCGCTTATGGCGAGCAAGATGTTGAACGGTTGCTTGCCAATCCTGGGATCGTGCGCCATCGGGGGAAAATCGAGGCGACCATTGGGAACGCTCAGGCATGGATTCGGATCGAAGAACGGGAAGGGTTCGATCGGTTTCTCTGGAAGTTCTTCGACTATAAGCCTCTGGTAAACAACTGGAAATCGATGCAGGAAGTACCCGCGGAGACGCCACTGAGCCGGCAGATTTCAAAAGCGTTGAAGGCTGAGGGGTTTAAGTTCTGTGGGCCGACGATTGTCTATGCTTTTGCCCAAGCCGTGGGCATGGTGAACGATCATATGGTGGGATGCATTGTTCGCGATGCTTGTTTGAAAGAGGGCGAGCGGGTCCCGATGCATTTTCGTTGAGCGCACGCTCGCCATCGGATCGTCGCAACGGGGGGGCGATCATGTCTAGGGTTCCGGCAGTTCTCACAAGCGGTTCAGCACGCTTTGCTTGATGGAAAGGGAGACGGAATGCCCGGTACAGTAAAAATCTGGTGGCACAGCGGTGCCTTGCGCGATGAGAAATACAATGCAGTTCCGATTGTCGAAGAGCCGGAGCTTGGGACAGAGGCAATCCCCCTGGATGGTTCAGTAGAGATCAGTGCGGCGGCGCCAGAACTGGCTCGGATCGCATTGATCCAGACTGATGTCGATATCGCCTATGTTGTCCGTTTGCCGGGCGAAGAAACCGTGGCAAATGCATCGATACACAAGCCCCTCGGAGCGACGGGATTGGATTTGCATGCGATTTCGATTCCGCAAGGCGCGTCAGTCAGCGTGGTTGAGATTGTGTGATTGAGCGCCGGGGAGCATCCAGCGTGGCCCCTGCGGGGACCACGACTGCCCGCCCACCCGGCCATTAGTTATCCGCGGCTGGCTGCTTCGATCGCGGGGCGAATCTTCTCGTCGATATGCTCTGGTAAAACCGGGCCGATATGTTTGTAGATGACGTTGCCGTCGCCATCGATGACGAAGGTTTCTGGCACGCCGTAGACGCCCCATTCGATCCCGATACGCCCGCTCTCATCCGCGCCGATAAGGCTGTAGGGATCGCCGAGCTCAGCTAAGAACCTTTCGGCATTTCTGGACGTATCCTTATAATTGATACCATGGACGGTAATCCCTTCGGCGGCGAGTGCTTCGATCTGTGGGTGCTCCACTCGGCACGGACCGCACCAGCTGGCCCAAATGTTTACCAGTTTGACGCCGGGCACTTTGAGATCGGCAGTGGAGAAACCAGGTTGATCGCCGCGCAGGGCATCGAGCGCGAAATCCGGAGCTGGTCTGTTGATCAGGGTAGACGGAAGGTCATTCGCTGTTAGACCGCCATCGCGACTGTTTTCGACCAGTTTCTCACCAAACACAGCCAGAATCAGGAGCGCGAAACCTGCAGGTACAAGCATCCAAGGGCGCAGATTTGATCTTCTCCGTGGGCCATCGGTTTCACTGCTCACTTGTCACCCTCCAACTCTTTTCGCGTACGCACATTTGCGCTTAGCGTCGCCCAGATTATGACGGCGAGGATCAAAGTGGTCGATGCATAAGCGCTTATCACGTAGACGGCATGCGGGTCGTTAAACATCAAATCGCCTCGCGCAGTCTGAGCGCCCTGAGGCGGCGTTGGCGGATCTCGGTCCTTGTGCGCATCAGTAGGAGCACGAGGAACAGCATCAGAAAGCCTGCCATGCAGATATAGAGTGGCGTCCGAAAGGCATCGTCGATGCGTTGGCCCTCCTGCACGCTGAGACTCGCGCCCTGGTGCAGGGTTGCCCAGAAGTTCACGGCATAACGGGCAAGGAACGCGAAGATCACGCCGACAAGGCAGGTAACGGCAGAGAGATCGGCGGCTTTCTCAGGCTCCTCGATCGTCGCCCAAAGGGCCATGTAGCCAAGATAGAAGAAGAACATGATCAAAACAGCCGTCAGACGGGCATCCCAAACCCACCAGGTGCCCCACATTGGTTGGCCCCAGACGGCGCCAGTGATCAGTGCGATCAGAGTGAATGCGGCGCCTAAGGGAGCGGCCGCCTTGGCGACCAGAAAGCTTACATGATGGCGCCGGATCAGCCCGATCACAGAAGCGACGGCCATAACGAAGTAAGCGTTGATGGCGATTAAGGCGGCAGGGACATGGATGTAGAGGATCTTCACCGTTGATCCCTGTTGGTAGTCATCTGGGACAACGAAAAGGGCCCAACCAAGGCCGATCACCAAAAGGACGGTAGCAACGGTCCAAAGCGGCGCCAGAGCGAAGCTGCTGACCCGCATAAATTCCGCTGGGTTTGCGTATCTCCAAACAGACATACCGCAATTTTATGATGACCAGTCGCGGCTGACAACTGTTCCGATGTCCCGCTGTAAATCTGACGCAGGTGGCTCGTCAGTGTTTCGCATTTGGTAAGATTTTTTCTTCTAGGTTCCGACGGAGTGTATTTGAGATCCCGTACTAACCACACGTGTGTTCAACTGCTTGTGAAGATCACCCCTCGGGGGAGGGGGTCTTCGGGTCGCGTTTTCTGACTTCACCAAAAACCAGTTCTCACTGTCTGTGGGACATGAAGGACCGGCGTTCTCGTCGGTAAGATCAGGGACATAATCATGAACACCTACAATCCTCTCTTCGATTCTTCGACCATTTCTACGCCCGATGGGCTGACACCACAGGTGCCGCTTGAGGCGATCGGCGGGATCCCGCTGCAGGGAACCGGGCTGTTGGGAAGCGCCTACGCGCCTGGTGACAAAATCAATTCGCTGGATGATTTGGCTGAAGTCGTTGCTGAGAACGAGCCGGATGCGACTTTTGTTGCCACTGAGCTGGTTTACGGAGCGCGGCAAAGCGATACGTCGCTTGCGGAGTTTTTGGACGATGATGCTGCCTCGATTGAGGGCGATGGCACAATTGAGATGGGCCCATCCGGTCTGGTGCTAACCGGTTTCGTTTATATCCCAGCAGGTGTGCATGAGGTTGCCGTGACCTCGGATGACGGCTTCCGCCTTACCCTGGGCGGTGTTGAATTCATCGAGTTTGAAGGCCGCCGCGCGGCTGAGGAAACCGCACGGGTCGCTGAATTTGAAGGCGGTCTTTATCAAGTCGAGATCGACTATTTCGACGGTGGCGGTGCCATGGTCTTGTCGGTTGAGCTGGACGGTCTGCCGATTGACCAAAGTGCGTTTTATCTGAGCCCTGATGATTTTCAGAACCCGCCCGCCGATGTGCCCGTTGTGCCGATTGAAGAGTACCATTCCTCCTACACGCTGGGCGATGAGCTGGTGGATGATCCGGCGCCGATCGTCACCTCGGACGCGCGTGATGTGATCGAGGCTAAGGGCGGCGATGATAGCATCGACGGCCAGGGTGGCGATGATGAGATCTATGGCGGCTATGGCAATGACGAAATCTACGGTGGCGACGGCGACGATGTGATCGATGGCGGGCGTGGCTCGGACATCGGCTACGGCGGGGATGGCAATGACATCTTCATTGCGCGCTCGGATGGCGGAGAGCAGCGGATCGGACAACTGGCGCTTGATCTCGACAACCAGCGGGGCGACCCCGACAACGAAGTCAACGAAGAGCGTCAGAAGCTGAAAGGCTATGAGGATCAGCCTCTGATCGGTGACGATATCTTCTTCGGCGGCGCGGGGCGGGATACGTTTCTGATCACCCCGACCTTGAACGGCAAACTGGACATTATCCAGAAGCACGTGCGTGAGGATGGCTCGATCAACTGGGCGGGTGTCGCGGGCGAGAATAACGAGCTCCACGATCACTGGCCGGATATCAATGGGATCGAGGTTTTCGGCGACTACGTTGCGGGCGAAGACGCGATTGCAGTGATCGGGCACACGGCCAATGTCTCGGTCTCTTATGCAGACACGGATGGCGATGGAGATGAGGAGAGCATCATCACCATCATCTCGAACCAGCATGGCGGTGGCGGGGCGCATAACCAGGATCTGCTGGGGTTCGCAATCATCCACGGCGATCGGGTCGAGGAGGATGACATCCAAACCGATGCGGGCGTCACCTATGGCATCGTCGACGGGATCGCGGATGTTGCCGAGGCGATCTTCCCGGTAGGCGAGCTCAAGGAGACCGTGATCGATGGGGAGACCGTCTATGGCTACGACACCCGCTCGCCCGGTGGGGATCTGGGGCCGATCAACAGCGAACCGTGGAAGTACATCGACAATCCGTATCTCGAGGGTCTGAGCTTCGCCGATCCAGTTAATGCGCCTGAGATCGATTACACTCGTGAGCCATTTGAGCAACTGGGTTTTGTCGAGGTCGCAGGGGTCACTGTCGATGGTGGCAACGGTAATGATGTCCTGATGTCGGATGGCGATGCGGCGGCGCTGGAGGCCGCTGAGACCGAGCTTCCAGCGGCGCTCGCGGCCTGGGATTTCGCGACCATGTCCGAAGGGGCGACTGAGGATGCCAAGGGCGGGCCGACAGCCAAGGCCTATACGCTCCATGAGAACCAGGCGCTGTTGCGCACCGATGGGTTGGTCGAGGGGCCGGATGGCACCCTCTCGGCGCTCTCGTTCAATGGCGAGGATGAGTTCGCCTACATCCCAAATGACCCGAAGTTCCAGTTCAGCCAGGGCACGATCGCTTTATGGGTGCAGCCCGAGGATCTGGATGACGAAAGCATGTTCGTCACCAAGGATCAGCGCAACTCGGGCGACGGCGGGCATTTCCGGCTCGGCCATACCAATGATGGCGGGCTCTTCCTGCGCATGGCGCCGGGCGACGGAAGCTCGAATAAGAGTTGGGAAACCGGGCCGATCTTGACCGAAGGCCAATGGCAGCATGTCGCCGTCAGCTTCACGGCGACCGGCGTCGTAGTCTATCTCGACGGCGTCGCGGTGCCGGCCAGTGCCTGGTCACCGGATGAGGGAGATGTCCCTTCGCCCAACGTCTACACCGAAGCCTACCTGATCGCGAATGCCGAGCCTTGGGTTCTGGGTGCTGATCAGGCGCGGACGGATCGCAACGACTCGGCAGGCGAGTTCGCGATCGATGACGAGGATCTGGACAATCCTCTCGAGGGTGCGATTGCCGATTTCACCATTTGGGGTGGGTACGATGAAACCGATGCCCTGACTGCCGGTGAGATCCAGCAGATCGCAGTGCCGGGTTTCGATCCGGCGTCGATCCCCGGCGTCTCAGGCAACCAGCCGATCGAAGCCGGAAACGATGTCTTCAACGCTGAGGGCGGCGATGATGTCGTCTATGGCGGCGCTGGTGATGACACGATCAATGCAGGCGATGGCAATGACAGTGTCAAAGGCGGCTATGGCGACGACCTGATCTATGGTGGTGATGGCAATGATACTATGGATGGCGGTCGTGGGTCGGATGCCCTGTTCGGGGGTGACGGCGATGACACGCTGATCGCCCGCTCGGATGCCGGCGAAGACCGGGCTGGGCAGCTGGTTCTGGGAGAGCCTTCGCGGCCCAATGGCAACCAGATCGATGAGCAATACCTCAAGCTGGTGGATTGGGTGGATCAGCCGCTTGTCGCCGATGACATCTTGCATGGTGGCGCAGGCAACGACCACTTCCAGATCGAGACGCTGATCAACGGCACGCGGGATTCGATCCTCGACAACACCATGGCCAATGGCCGCGGGATCCACTGGCACGGCGTCGCAGGCGAGAACGCGCTGGTCCACAACCATTGGCTCGACTCGATCGGGATCGATGTCATTGCCGATTTCAATGCCGACGAGGATCATATCTCGATCATCGGCCACACCACGCAGGTCGAGGTCGACTACAAATCCCATGACAGCGATGGCGATGGCAATGCGGATAGCATCGTCTCGGTCATTACCGTCTACTCGCAGCAGGGGAATGGCGGCGGCGCGCATGACGAGGACTACCTCGGCTACGTGGTCGTCCATGGCGATCTGGTCACCGAGGACATGATCGAGACCGATGCCGGGGCCCATTACGGGATCGTCGATACGGTTGACGAGTTACAGGAGGCGTTCGCTCCGACGGGTGAGACCAAGGTGCGTGAGGTCGATGGCGTCGAACTCTTCGGCTATGACACACGCGATATCGAAGGCGATCCGATTGGGTCGGACCCCGAGGCTTTTGCCGAGAACCCCTATGCGGATCTGGTGACCTATGAGGACACGACCATCGATGATCTTGATCCGCTGGTGGTGCTGGTGAGCAATGAGGGTGCATCGTTCGACGGGAGCAGCTATGGCGAGATTGCCCATGATCCCCTGCTCGAACAGGAGGACGGGACAATTGCGTTCTCGTTCACCGCGACCAATCCAGGTGATGGCAACCAGGCGATCTTGTCCAAGGATCACTCCGGCAACAAGGATGGTGGCCATTTCACTGCCTGGGTGAGTGATCGCGGCTATCTAGAAGTCCGCTTTCAGGACGATGGCAATATCAGTCGGTTCCTGAAGTTCTCGGATGAGACGATCCAGGCGGGCGAGACCTATCACGTTGCCTTCTCCTTCGATGAGGACACGCTGGCGCTTTATGTGAACGGTGAGTTGGTCGATGCCGAGGATGGGTTCCCCGGCGGGATGACGGGCAATCAGGAAGAGACTTTGGTTGGCGCCTCGGCCCGCACTCGCCAGGGTGAGAACGACAATGCCCAGTGGTTCTTTGAGGGTTCAATTGGGCCAATCGCTTTCATCGACCGACCTCTGACACCGCTCGAAAGTCTCCTGATCTCGGAGGCGGGTGGCGATATAGCCAGTATCCTCGCGGAGACTGATCAGGATGGCGAGGGCGAAGAGACTGGTGACGGTGAAACCGGCGATACAGGTGATGGCGACGGTGAAACTGGTGATGGAGATACCGGAGGCGGAGAGGACGATGGACCAACGCTCGCTCTGATCGAAGGTACGGACGAGAGTGAGCGCCTTCGTGGTACGGCCGAGAGCGAAGAAATCCACGGTTTTGGTGGCCAGGACATCATCTCCGCCAATGCTGGGGATGATAACGTTTATGGCGGCGATGACGACGATCGGATTGCAACCGGTGAGGGGGCCGACACAGCCTCCGGCGATCTGGGGGATGATCGGATCCGCACTGGCGATCAAGATGACATCGCCTATGGCGGTGACGGTGATGATCGGATCTCTACCGGCAACGGCAATGACCAGGCATTCGGTGGAGACGACGACGACCGCATCTTAACGGGAGCTGATGATGATGAAGCTTTCGGCGAGGATGGTGATGATCGGATCTGGACTGGCGAAGGGTCTGACACGGCGTTCGGAGGCGATGGCGACGATCGTATCTCCCTGGGTGCAGGTTCGGACACAGCCTTTGGCGGTGCAGATGTTGATCGTATCAACGGTGGTGACGATGATGATCTCATCGTTGGTGGCGAAGGCAATGACATCGTTCGGGGCGGCGACGGCTCGGATACCATCCGGTTTGCCGAGTTTGGAGACTTCAACTACGACAGGATCCAAGGCTTCGAGGTAGGTACGGATAAGATCGAGCTGGATAGGACCACCTTCGACGCGATATCGGGCGACGCGCTGGGTGATCAGTTTGTGATCGCCACCGAAAGTCAGTCAGCCGAGGATCGTGTCATCTACGACGCGAAGAGTGGTTTCATCATGTATGATGCCGATGGCACTGGCGAAACCGAGGCTGAGTTCATTGCCCGCGTTAGCCGCAATCTGGATCTCTCGGCGGACGATTTCTCTCTCGTCTGAAGCAGAGAGTAAGCAGGAGAAGCCCGGCGGTCTGTCCCTCTCCGCCGGGCTTTGCAGTCTAGCCCGCTTCGAACGTGTTTTTCGCGGACAAAGTATCCCTCACCACGCGAAAAGGAGTGTGTCGGCGTGCGCGAACAGTTAGGGTTAACAAAATCCTAAAAGTCTGTGCGGAGCCTCCCATGACGATCACACCAACTTGGAATGAGATGGCGAGACCCGTCTGGATCGCGATCTTCATTCTGGCGATCTGCCTTTTCAGCATTTCGCTTCAACCCGCCTTTGCACAAGAGGCGGATGAAAGCGCTGAGGCTGCTGAGAATGCCCTACCTGCCGAGGTATTGAACCCAGCGATCGAGCTCAAAGAGCTGGAGCATCGTTTGGTTCCCCTGACAAAGTCAGATTTGGCCGCCCTGGCGGCTGAATGGCTCCAGATTGTCAAAGCCAAGACCGAAGAGGTCATGGAAGCGCAGATTAAGATCCTCAGAACTGAGGGCGATCAAGCGCAAGAGACCCGCGAGGCAATGGCGAAGCTGGCCGAAGATCGAGCGCAGCTTTTCAAGAACTACAACGCGGTCGTCAACGCATGGGAGAAGAAGGGCGGCGATGAATCGGCGATCTCGGAGTACCGCGCCTATCGAAGTTCGATCTTGGTAGAAGAAACACGCACAGCCGATGCGCAGACATTGATGACGCAGGCGATCTCCTGGGCGGTTAATCGAGAAGGGGGGATCCAACTGGCGATCGACACGGGCATCATCGTCGCATCGCTGTTTGGTCTTTTGTTCGTGGCACGGGTTTTCCGCGGCTTTATTCGCAAATGGATTGGGCGCGTGCCCAATCTTTCCAAGCTGCTGCAGGCGTTCCTTGTGACCTTCTTCTATTGGATTGTCTTAGCGGTCGGGCTGATGGTTGTACTCTCGGCGCTGGGCATCGACATCTCGCCGGTCTTTGCGCTGATTGGGGGTGCGTCCTTTATCCTTGCATTCGCGTTTCAAGACACATTGGGCAACCTCGCGAGCGGTCTGATGATCATGATCAACCGGCCGTTTGACGAGGGGGATTATGTCGATGTTGGTGGGGTTGCGGGGACCGTGCAGGCGGTCTCGATCGTCGCGACCACGGTGATCACGCCGGACAATCAGGTGATCGTGATCCCGAACAAGAATGTCTGGGGCAATGTGATCACCAATGTCACCGCAAGCGATACGCGCCGGGTCGATCTGGTTTTCGGAATCTCCTACGAGGACTCGATCCCCGATGCCATCCGGGTGATGGAGGAGACGGTTAAAGCGCACCCGCTGGTTCTGGCCGAGCCGGAGCCGGTTGTTCGGGTGACCGAGTTGGCGGACAGTTCCGTCAACTTCATCTGCCGGCCCTGGGTCAAGACAGTCGATTACTGGACGCTCTACTGGGATCTGATGCAGCAGGTGAAGATCAACTTCGATGCTGCCGGGATCTCGATCCCTTACCCGCAGCAGGATATCCATTACAGAGCTGCTCCCGCCTCAGACCCCGTGCCGAAGCCGGCACCAGCACCGGCACCTCAGCCGGCCGAGGTCAAGGCGGAGAGTTTTGCCAGCGGGGATGACGGGTACAGCGATGAGGGGGGTGACCGCTGAGGCGGCCCCCGCTCAGGGAATGTAGAGCGCGCGGAAATCGTTCACATTCGTCAGCGTCGGCCCGGTGATCACCTGATCGCCGAGAGCTTCGAAAAAGCAATGCGCGTTGTTGTTCGCAAGTTCCGCATATGGGTCGAGACCTGCTGCGCGGGCGCGCGCCAACGTGTCGGGTGTGGCGAGCGCGCCTGCGATCTCTTCGGCGCCATCGACGCCATCGGTGTCACCGGCAAGCGCCCAGACCGGTCTTCCATCCAGCGCGATTGCTGTTGAAAGCAGGAACTCCACGTTCCGCCCACCCCGGCCATTTCCTTTGAGCGTCACGGTTGTCTCACCGCCCGAGAGCAACACACAAGGCCGTGGCAAGGGTTGGCCATGGGTCAAAACCTGCTGCGCGATCCCGGCCATGACAATGCCGACTTCGCTGGCCTCACCCTCTAGACTGTCGCCTAGAATGAGAGGCGTGATCCCGGCTTTGCGGGCTTCTTCAGCCGCTGCTTCCAGAGAGATCTGTGGGGCGGAGATGATGATGTTCTCGGCTCTCGCGAGGCGTGGGTCGTCTACAGCAGGACAGCCCGCAGTCTCGGCCAGATGTGCCGCACAACTGGCCGGCAGGTCGATGCCGTAACGCGCGATGATCGCGCGGGCATCGGCTGGGGTGGTCGCCTCGCCGACCGTAGGACCTGAGGCGATCACTGCGGGATCGTCGCCTGGCACGTCCGAGATCATCAGGCTCACCAGGCGCGCCGGATGGCAGGCAGTGGCGAGGCGTCCACCTTTGATGGCTGAGAGGTGTTTGCGGACGATGTTCATCTCGCCGATATTGGCGCCGCAGGCCAGGAGCGCGCGGTTGACCTCCTGCTTCTCCTCCAGCGAGATCCCCTCGGCGGGCAGGGGCATCAGTGAAGAGCCACCGCCGGAGATCAACGCGATCACCAGATCATCTTCCGTGAGGCTTGAGACCGTCTCGAGCATTCTGGTGGCACCGATCCGGCCCGCCTCGTCCGGGACGGGATGCGCGGACTGGTGGATCTCGATCCGCTCGCAGGGGCGCTCATAGCCGTAACGGGTGATGACAAAGCCCGAGAGCGGGCCATCCCAAGCCTGCTCCAACGCCTCGGCCATCCGGGCGGAGGCCTTGCCCGCGCCGATTACCACGACGCGGCCATTGGGCTTCTCGGGCAGGTGAGCGGGCACCGCGATCATCGGATCGGCGGCGGCGACGGCGGTGTCGAAGAGATGGCGAAGGAAAGCACGTGGGTCAGTCATGACCCGCTACTTGCCATCCTCCGCATCGGGAGTCCACGGGTGCTCGCCCTGAGTGTGGATCCGAGGCCTCGCCGGGCGACCCTCGCGCCAGGCAACGAAAACGCCAGAGGCCATGATCATCGACATGCCAATTAGGGTGAACTGGTCGGGGAAGGTCTGCCAGATCGCGAACTCGAGGATGGGAATGAACACGAGATAGCTGTATTCGAACGGCGCCAGCTTGCTCGCATCCTCATTTTGATAGGCGCGCACAATGAAGAGGACACCCATGAGGTGCGTCGCCGCCGTCATCAGCATCAATGTGATCGACAGGCCCGAGGGCTCCAACCATGCGGAAAGCACAAAGGGCAGTTCCGCGACCTGATCAGGGGCGAAACCCAGCGTTGGAATGATCAAGACGCCAGCCATGCCAATATTGGCATAGAGAAGGTTGTGAACCATCGAGAGGGCGAAATTGGGCTCATCCCGGCAGCGCCATCGGGTGATGATGTTGCCAGCCGCATAGCAAAAGGCAGAGATCACCGGCAGAAGGGCTGCTGGATTGAAGCCGTCATATCCTGGGCGGATGATCACGAGCACACCGGCAAAACCAACGACGACTGCGATGATCCGGCGCGGGCCAATCGGCTCACCCAACACGAGTGCCGCCATCAGGGTGATCATCAAGGGCCCGGTGAAGAAAGTCGCCGCTGCAGTGGTGACAGGCATGTAGGCGATGGCTGCGTAGAAAAAGAGATAGGCGCCCGCCATGAAGATCGCCCGGATCAGGGGCCAGCCCCAACGGTGCGGCACCAAGGAACCGCCCTGCCGGAGCGAGGCTGCAATCACCACCATCAGGCCCAGCGTCGCGGTGGATCGCACGAACATCAGCTGCCAGAGCGAAACATCGTCAGAGACGATCTTCACGGCAATGTCCTGGATCGAGAAGCCCACCATTGCGATCATCACAAGCGCAATCGGCCCGAACGAGCTGGAAACCAGCCTGGCTGTCCCTGTCGCCATAGCACACCGCCAATCTTTGAAATGGACGATCAGGGTTCCTGAGCGCGGCTGTCTCTGTCAAACACAGGAGCGCCAGACCATGTCGGTCTGAGGACACTGACGGAGAATGTGATGGACAGCGATCTCTTTGACAAAGGTCTCGCCAAACGCAAGGGCACGCTGGGTGCTGAATATGTCGAGAAGAACCTGGCGGCGGCGGATGACTTTACGCGCCCGTTTCAGGAGGCGATGACCGCCTGGTGCTGGGGCTTTGGCTGGGGCGACGAGGTGATCGAGCCGAGAACGCGCTCGATGATGAACCTTGCTATGTTGGGCGCGCTGGGTCGCAGTCACGAGTGGGAGATCCACTTGCGCGGCGCGCTGAACAATGGCGTTACCAAAGAGGAAATCCGCGCAATCATCCATGTTGTTGGGATTTACGCGGGTGTGCCGCTATCGCTCGAGTGTTTCAGGATCGCACGTCGTGTTCTACAGGAACGAGGAGAGCTCTGATCCGAAGTCCACAGAAAAAATGCG
>JBCDAQ010000037.1:0-25336 GCA_039185285.1 Pseudomonadota bacterium | reverse complement strand
CGGCCAGGTTCCAACTTTCATGATTGGCAATGATGCTTTCCAAGAGGCCGATACGGTTGGCATTACCCGGCCCTGTACAAAGCATAACTGGCTGGTAAAGGAGACAGACAATCTCGCGGCGACCATCCACCAAGCTTTCCACGTCGCGACCACCGGGCGTCCGGGGCCCGTACTCGTCGACATTCCAAAGGATGTTCAGTTCGCCTCAGGTACTTACACGGACAAGCCCGATGCACCAACGGGTCACTACAAGCCGCAGACGCGGGGCGATGATGCGATGATTATGGCCGCCGTTGAGATGATCGAGGCGGCCGAACGACCAATCCTCTACTCAGGCGGCGGTGTTATAAACTCAGGTCCGGAAGCAAGCCGTTTGCTGCGCGAGCTGGCCGCCGAGACCGGATTCCCGATCACTTCAACGCTGATGGGTTTGGGTTGTTATCCGGCATCCGGCCCTGCCTGGCTCGGCATGTTAGGTATGCACGGCACCTACGAGGCCAATATGGCGATGCATGGCTGTGACGCAATGTTCTGCATCGGTGCGCGGTTTGACGACCGGATCACAGGCCGTCTTGACGCGTTCTCACCCGGCTCAAAGAAGGTTCACATCGATATCGATCCGTCCTCGATCAATAAGAACATCCACGTGGAAGTTCCGATCATCGGAGATGTCGGCACGGTCCTGGGCCAGATCATCGAGACATGGCGTGCTCGCGGCTCAAGAACCCGGGCCGAGGGCGTAAATCGCTGGTGGAACCAAATCACCGGTTGGAAAGCCGTCAATTGTCTGAGTTACAAAAACTCAGACAAGACGATCAAACCTCAATACGCGCTTCAACGGCTTGAGGCATTGACCAAAGACATGGATCGCTATGTCGCCACCGAGGTCGGACAGCATCAGATGTGGGCGGCACAGTTCTTGGGCTTTGAGGATCCAAACCGCTGGATGACCTCTGGCGGCCTTGGAACAATGGGATATGGCTTGCCAGCTTCGATCGGAGTCCAAGTCGCGCACCCAGACAGCTTGGTGATCAACGTCGCAGGTGAAGCTTCTTGGATGATGGTCATGCAAGAGATGTCGACCGCGATACAATATCGTGCACCGGTTAAACAGTTCATCTTGAACAATGAACGCCTTGGCATGGTTCGCCAATGGCAGGAACTTCTGCATGGAGAGCGGTACTCTCATAGCTACTCCGAAGCCCTGCCTGACTTCGTAAAACTTGCCGAGGCATTCGGGTGCAAAGGTATTAAATGCGACCATCCCAAAGATCTTGATGAAGCGATCAAAGAAATGCTGGCCTACGATGGGCCAGTGATCTTCGATTGCTTGGTTGAGAAGCACGAAAACTGCTTCCCAATGATCCCATCGGGCAAGGCGCATAATGAAATGCTGCTTGGCGAGGCGGATACAGAAGGTGCAATCAGCTCGCAGGGAGCGGTCCTCGTCTGACGGACAAAAAGTCAATCGAGAGTGGATCTGGCGCGGTGAATACAGTCGGATATCATCAAGGCGACCAGATCCTCGCTCAATTGCCGGCGGAAAACAGCCTTCGTTGCGCCGTGGTTGCTGGGGCGATCACCCTACCACTTGGCTTTCTGGTAATCCTCGTCAGCTGTTGGCAGATCAGTATTGATGAGCCGCCCACAGTCTTGGCCGACTTCATGGTCTTCTGGACTGCGGCGCAATTCATGATCGAAGGCACGCCCCTTGCCGCACTTGATCCCGTAAAACTGACTGAACGAATGCTTGTTGATCCAGAAGGATGGCTACCTTTTGCCTACCCTCCTGCCTTCCTTGTTTTCCTAGCGCCGTTTGGATTTGCACCCTTCGTCCTTGCTTGGCCGCTCTTCTCGGCAGGTTCGGCCATTTTGCTGCTCTTCTCACTCAGACCCTGGTGTGGCGCTTCCCGAGCAATTTGGATTTCTGCTGCTTTTGCGCCGGCAATCTTTCCAGCATTGGTGCTTGGGCAAACGACACTCCTCTGGATAGCGATCTTACTTTTCGCTCTTTCAGCGCTCCGGCACGGGAACGGTATCGCCGCCGGAATCCTAATTGGGCTTTTGACTTTCAAACCGCAGCTCGGTCTGATGTTGCCTATCGCTCTCATCGCGGCTGGCGCGTGGCGGACCGTGCTTTGGGCGTCGATCACAGCTCTTCTCATGCTCGTGCTGCCCCTTTTCTGGCTGGGCTTCGACTATATTCCAACGCTGATCAACAGTGTGCACGCGCATTTCGGGATGGTCGCGCGACCCGAGGATACTCCTCACCGGATGATGTCAATCTCAGCCTTTCTGCTCGGGATTGGAATCCAAATTGAGATGACCACAGGATTGCAATGGATCTCCACGCTGGGCGTCGCGTTGATTGTTTGGATAGCATGGCAATCCAACCACGTAGGAGCGGATGCTCGAGATGCCATCCTACTCGCAGCCATCCCGCTCTCAACCCCGTATCTTTGGTACTATGAACTCGTCATCCCCGCTGCTGCGCTTCTGTTTCTCTTACGTGCCGGCAGGCTGCCTAAAGGTGTATTTGGAGGCTCTCTTTTTCTCGGACTCTGGTTGGGTGGGTGTTTGATGATCATGATCGAGCTCATCGCACCACTTGCCGAGTTTCCGACCCGCTTTATCTTCGTCCCGCTAATTGTTGCACTCTTCGCTCAGGCGGCTATGTCTGGGCTCGGGAAGAAACGGATGCTGGGCGGAGAACAGGCATGACCGCAAACCGACTAGCCCTCATCCTTAGGAAGGATAGTGAATGAATGCCTTGTCGCTAAAACCCGGCTCTTCGCGCAAGAGTGCCTATAACCTCCGCGATCCGCTTGAGGAAGGAGAGGAAAGGCACACGCTGTCAGTTCTTGTGGACAATGAACCGGGTGTGCTCGCCCGTGTTATTGGGCTTTTCTCTGGGCGTGGATACAATATCGAAAGCCTTACCGTTGCCGAGACGGACCGTCATGGCCACCGTTCGCGGATCACGATTGTCACGACTGGGACACCGGCGGTCATCCAACAGATCCACCATCAGCTAGAGCGGATGGTACCAATCTACAATGTAACCGATCTGACTGCTGCCAGCCCTCATGTGGAACGTGAGCTTGGTCTCTTAAAAGTCTGTTGCGAAGGAGATAAGCGCCTTGAAGCAATGCGTTTGGCAGAAATCATGAATGCCAGAGTGGTCGATGTTACTCTGAACAGTTTCATCTTCGAGATTTCGGATGTGCCGGAGCAAATCGATGCGTTTGCCGAATTGATGCGGCCGCTCGGATTGATCGAGATGGCGCGTACCGGGGTAGCGGCCCTCTCTCGTGGCGCCGAGGGGATGGACTGATGCACAAGGCGTTTATGCTGGTTTGTCTTTGCTTGCTTGCGGGCTGCAAAGAACCGATTGGCGAAACCCTGGGCCTTGATGTGACCCTACCGATCGATCTGTCGCAAGAAGCTGATGAAGTTCCATCAACAACCGAGGCATCGAACGAGGCTCAAAACTCGGCCAGCGCTTTGCCACCACCGCAGCCTTCTGGTCAAAGCGGCGTTGTCCAACCCCTTGCGGCGCCCGAGCTTCGCGCAGATCTCACGAGCCGGGAGCAACAGGTCGCGTTTGCGGCCGCTCAAGCACCTCGAATCTACATGGCGATCCAAGAGGATGGCAGTCGCCCCTTGTCTATCGTCTTCGCGATAGATGAGGCGCGCGATGGAGATCCAAGCAATGACCCAGCGATCCGGATCACACCGGAGGACGGCACATGCAATCCCCAAGCGATGCGCAGCTATGGTTTCCCCGCGCCATTCAACGCACCAGTTTTCTCGAGCGATCAAGTGCTTCAAGGCGTCCGCGCCGATCAGCTCCCAGCCTTCATGGCGATCGCCGTAAGCGAAAAGATCGTCGGCCTCGGCCTGAAGTCCTCCCTACAAGAGACACGACCCCAGAACATCTGCACTCGAAAGCTCTGGGAAGCTCAACTCGAAAACCCGGTGCAACCGGGATAGGTGCTCCTATCCCGGCTCCATTTCGGTGAGATGTGCTGCATCCCAGGTTAGCCCATAGAACGGACGCACCTGATCGACCCTTGGTTGGCTATGAGCCGCCCAGGTCAGATGTTTCATCACCGCATCGCGCGCCGAACGCCCGTCGACGACAGCAAACGCCGCCGAGCGGAGGTGTTTCGGCAGCTGAGCCTGGATGGCAAGGGCAAACTCCTTTCTCGAATTGCCTTGATGGGCTGCCGTCACCCGCTCAATCTGCTCCACAGCAGCACCAACAGCTACGTCCACTTGCCGCTTGTAATCCGTCACCAAAGCAGCCGCCTCATCATTGAGCAGAGGAAGAACATCGTCCAACGCTTCCGCTGTGATCCACTGGAGCACATTTTTCTCGAGATGAACTGACGAGAGCGCTTTGTGACGCAGTGCATAGGCCTCAGCTTTCAGCTTGACCCGATGGCCATCCTCAAACGCCACCACATAGCCCTCGACACCTTCGAGCGCTCGGCCCTCGGCGATGAACCGCACGACATCCTCGACAGCACCGAACTGCTGGACCAAAGGTACCTTAAACGCCCGCGCCAAAGCCTCGAGATCGGCCAAGCCGAGATATCGACCCGTCAGGGTCTCCCGGCTGGCCAGCAAAGTCAGCGCCGCAGTCTCGTAGAGCACGACCACCCGGTTCTCTGGGTCCGTGAACTCAAAGATCGGTGTGCGCCCCGCATCAAGCTCGGCCTCGCATAGCTTAAGCACCTGGTCAGACGCGAAAGCCAGAGCAGCCCGGGCGTGATCGGTCACGCCTGCTCGCGTCATGAAGACCAGCTCACCATTGACCCGGGCCGGATGCACCATCGAGCCGTCGAGCTTGTCCAACACCACGTGAGGCCTTGTCCAATCGACCGATTTAGGATCCTCGCGCTCGCCGATATTGAAGAACTTGTGGAACGGCCGCGCAATGATGGCTCCGTTTTCGTCGAACTTCAGCCCCCGACATTGCAGCGCAACGTCCGTGCTAAACGTCTCGTCGATCACGAACGCATAGTCGATCACCTGATAGCCTGGGCGCTGGTTC
Organism: Pseudomonadota bacterium; assembly: GCA_039185285.1. Lineage (GTDB taxonomy): Bacteria > Pseudomonadota > Alphaproteobacteria > Rhodobacterales > Rhodobacteraceae > Thermohalobaculum. Next base: position 20,277 of record JBCDAQ010000037.1, on the reverse strand, counting down.
ACAAAGATACCATGCCCCTCAACCAAGTGAGGAAGAACATCATCAATATGTGCGATTTGGAGTTCCATTCTCTTCTCCATAGAAATGAAAACGCCCGGGAGGGTATCCCAGGCGCTAGACGAAAAACTGACGATCATGTCAGGATGGTCTGCTGGCCCCGGGCGGCTGTGGCTTATTCTCAAAGCATGACTCGCCACTGACTGCGCGCCGCAGCGTGCCGTCCAAGTCGATTGCATTGATTGGTTGCCAGGTCATCGGGTCTCTCCAGTGGCGGGCCAGGTACACGAAACGTCCCGAATCGTCAACGAACCGGGCTTGTCATCGCGGTTTAGCTCAATTAGGCAAGCGCCGATCCAACCCCGGGGCACATCCGGAAAAGAAAAAAGGAAAGGGACGGCCATGCGCGTCTATTACGATCGCGACTGCGACATCAATCTGATCAAAGACAAGAACGTGGCCGTGGTGGGCTATGGCTCCCAGGGTCATGCGCATGCGCTGAACATGCGCGACAGCGGCGTGAAAAACGTCGCCGCTGCGCTTCGTCCGGGTTCGCCGAGCGCTGAAAAGGCCGAGGCCGAAGGTCTGATGGTCAAAACCATCGCCGAGGCCGCCGCCTGGGCCGATGTCATTATGATGGCGATGCCGGATGAGCTGCAGGCCGAGACCTACTACGCCCATATCCACGACAATCTGCGCGAAGGTTCAGCCATTGCGTTCGCCCACGGCCTGAACGTGCATTTCGGCCTGATCGAACCCAAGCCGGGCGTCGATGTGATCATGATGGCACCCAAAGGCCCCGGCCATACAGTCCGTGGTGAGTTCGTCAAAGGCGGTGGCGTGCCCTGCCTGGTCGCCGTGAACAACAACGCGTCGGGCAAGGCATTGGAGATCGGCCTCTCTTACTGTTCCGCTATCGGCGGTGGTCGTTCGGGCATCATCGAAACGGATTTCAAGGAAGAGTGCGAAACCGACCTCTTTGGCGAGCAAGCCGTTCTCTGCGGTGGTCTAGTCGAGTTGATCCGCATGGGCTTTGAGACCCTGGTCGAGGCCGGTTACGAGCCCGAGATGGCCTATTTCGAGTGTCTCCACGAAGTGAAGCTGATCGTGGATCTCATTTATGAAGGCGGCATCGCGAACATGAACTACTCGATCTCCAACACGGCCGAGTTCGGCGAGTACCATTCCGGCCCGCAAATCTTGCCTTACGATGAGACCAAGGCGCGGATGAAGAAGGTGTTGAAAGACATCCAGGACGGCCGCTTCGTCTCGGAATGGATGCGTGAGTACAAAGCTGGCCTGCCAATGTTCAAGGCGATCCGCCGCAATAACGACGCTCACCAGATCGAGGAAGTTGGCGAGAAACTTCGCGCCATGATGCCTTGGATTGCTGAGGGCAAACTGGTCGATAAAGCCAAAAACTAAACGAGCAAAACAAGACCGTTACAAAGAGCTCTGCTATCGGCAGGGCTCTTTTCTTTTGGGCAGAGCTTCGGCAGGGTGCAATGATGATGAGGACACTTTTCATCGCGCTTCTGCTCTTGGGATGCAGCTCCGTCCCCCCTTCTGACCCTCTGCAGGGTGAGCCGATCCTATTCAGCCTGCCGTCGGGCGAAGAAGTCGTCGTCGACAGGCTCATCGTGCTGTCTCCGACGGGACCCCAGGGGGCACCCGTTCCCAAGGCCGCCCGTTATGTCAGGAACGAGGATCGGATCGACCTCGGTGGCCTACCTCTACTTGGCCCTATCTTCGGAGGCCCTCGGGTGACGCCCGGAGATGCAAAGCGGGATGGATTTCCCTTGGGCAACGTTTTTCACGCGGGATCAGCCCTGGTTGTCGATCTCAGCCGAGGCGACGCGGGGAGCCTGCAACTTGAGACGACGGTTGCAACGCTTATCGAACCTGCGCAACCTATCCGCTACGATCTGGGAAGACCCGCATGGCGCCCGGTTCCGGCACCCCAAGTAGCACGCGACCCGATTGGCGAGGCATATCTCCTCTCCGATCGCTTTGTCATTGTATCCGAGGCCTCATTGCCTGGGCTTGAAGACTACTACGATCTTCTGTTCTGATCGCTCTGTGGGCTGGCAAGGCAGTCGAGCATCCGCTAGAAGAAGGTCATCATGTTAGAAGGATAAAGTCATGCGGCTAAGCGGTTTTGGCATCTTCGCACGCATTTTAGCAGCGGTGTTTCTGGTGCTCGCAACCTTCAATCCGACTGGGTACTCCTATGTCGGATGGGTCAAAGATGGCTTTACCGACAACTTGGCGCTGAAGGTTTTTGCTGGGCTGATCATGGCTGTCCTATACATCATCTTTCTGCGAGCGGGTCTTCGGTCGATTGGCATTCTCGGAATGGCGTTGGTTCTCGCAGTGATCGGCGCGTTTGTCTGGGTGCTCGTCTCCTACGGGATCCTCGATCTGTCGGTCGAGAACCAAAACCCGATCATCTGGATTGGCTTGATTGCCATCGGCATCACGCTGGGGATTGGCTTGAGCTGGAGCATCATCCGCCGCTTCTTGACCGGTCAGATGGATGTGGACGACGTCGAGGCTTCTTGATTGAACCCAGCCGAGCGCGCGCGGCCTCTTTTCCATTCGACATGGGCGCCCTAACTGGGTAGTAAGCGCGTCACCAATCGAAACCGGTCGACCTCAGAGGTCTGTTGCATGCAAAATATCATTCTGATCGTCCATCTGATCCTCGCGGTCGTTCTGATCGCTGTGGTGCTGTTGCAGCGCTCCGAAGGCGGCGCGCTGGGTATCGGCGGTGGTGGTGGCGGGGGTATGGTGTCCTCACGAGGGGCCGCGTCGGCGCTGAGCAAAGTGACGTGGGTGATTGGGGTTTGTTTTCTCTGCACATCCATCGCTTTGACGATCGTCTCCGACGGCGGGCGCGGTGGATCGGTCTTCGGACCACTGGGTAATCCCGACGGAACATTGTCACTCCCTGGACCGGCAACGCCAAGCGAGGCGCCGCTGCCTGGATTGCCGAGTGCTACCGTACCAGAAGCGGCAGAATAAGCGCGCGGGCGGTGGAACGCCTGACACAACTACTCTGCCCCCTTTGGCAAGTTCTTAGCCGCCCTGGGTTTCGGCTTCTTACGGTTTTAGTCGTTTCGGCAATCGTGGTGCTGCCAGGGATCGCCACGCTACCGGTAACCGATCGGGATGAAGCGCGCTTTGCTCAGGCCACAAAACAAATGCTCGAGACGGGTGACCTGATCGACATTCGCTTTCAAGACCAGCCGAGATGGAAAAAACCGGTTGGGATCTACTGGCTCCAGGCGATCAGTACGTCTTTTTTTGGCGGCACAGAGGCCGATATCTGGGCCTACCGCCTTCCGTCCGCCCTGGCAGCGATCCTTTCTGCCATAGCTATGCTCTGGACGGCACGCGCATTTGTCGGACCCACACCAGCACTGATCGCGAGCTTGATACTCGCAACATCGGTTCTTTTCGCCGTCGAAGCGAACATCGCGAAAACTGATGCGGCCTTAATGCTCACCGGCGTACTGGCATTGGGTGCGCTTGGTCGCCTTCTCTTGCCAGACGGCAAAGGCGGGATCGGCGCCGCCGCCATCCTATGGCTGTCCATATCGGCGGCAATCCTACTCAAAGGTCCGATCATACCTCTGATCGCCATCCTGGCCGGCTTGGGCCTTTGGGCGATCACGTGGCAGCGACCACCTTACATACGTATAAGACCGGCATGGGGCATTGCTGTCACGCTTACCCTCTGCGCGCCATGGCTTTTCGCGATCTGGATGGTCTCTGATGGGGCCTTTTTCCAAGAGAGTTTGGGCAAAGATCTGATTGGGAAAGTTCAAGAGGGCAAAGAGAAACACTGGGGACCTCCCGGTCTCTACAGCATGATCATCTGGGGCACTTTCTGGCCTTGGGCCGCCTTTCTGCCGCTGGCTCTTCCTTGGATGTGGCGCCAGCGTAAGGCTGCATGGATGGCCCTGTTGATCGCCTGGGTCGTGCCATTTTGGATCATACTCGAGGCGGTGCCGACCAAGCTTCCCCATTACGTTCTCCCACTCTATCCAGCGATTGCGATCGCGCTGGGTGCTTGGCTGATCGATGCCCCCGAAAACGAACCGGCGCGCTGGCAGCGGCGCTTGAGTGCGGGCCTCGTTGGTGCGCCTGGCTTCGTCCTCGGACTGGCTTGCCTGCTTGGCCCGGTTGTAATCGAGGGCCAGATTGTTGTGGGTGCTGCGCTATTGGCACTGCCCGCACTCGCAGCGACCTGGATCGCGGTGATAGGTGCTCTCGCCGGTAATCGATTTAATCAAGCTGCTGGGAGCATCATTGCCGCGCTCTGTCTCTTTCCAGCGATCCTTCAGTTTGGGCTGCCCTCCCTGCAAACCGGTTTTGGCACGCCCCGGATCGCGGCAGAGGTCGCCCAATGGCGCTCTTGTTCGGCCGGGCCGCTAATCACCATCGGCTACCGAGAGCCAAGCTTAATTTTTCGCACCGAGACAGGGACCATCGTCACCGGCCCCAACGATGGAGCTCAGCTCCTGAGGAATGAGAAGGATCGCCTGTTTCTTGTCGAGGATAGATGGTGGGGTATCATGGCCCCTGCCCTGCCAAACGGACGGCCAGAATTGATCGAACGCGCGAGCGTCTCCTATTTCAATTACAACCGCGGCAAACCCGAAACCGCGCGGCTCTTCACCCCTCCGGGCGAACGCTGGGCCGATTGCGAATAAGCGCTTGGCCCGCCCGAGCACATCCCCTATCACTCGCCCAATGTCCGAGACTTCATTCAAACCCCGCTTCGCGGTCGTCGCCCCCATGCTGAACGAGGCGGATAACGTCGCCCAGATGGCGCGCGAGATTGCTGAGGCCTGCGGCTCAATAGGTCCCTTTGAGGCGATCTTTGTGAATGACGGCTCGACCGATGCGACATCCCAAAAAATTGCTGAACTGCGTGCAGATTTCCCATGGCTCCGCGAAGTGCGCCACGACAAACCTTGCGGACAATCCGCGGCCGTCCGCTCTGGTGTAATCGCCGCCTACGCACCAATCATTTGTACGATCGACGGGGATGGGCAAAACCCACCTGCCGAAATCCCAAAGCTGGTGAAACCTCTGCTAGAAGACGCGCCTAAGCTCGGCCTCGTGGCAGGGCAACGCGTAGATCGGCAAGATACAGCCTCAAAAAAGCTCGCTTCGCGTGCCGCCAACTCCTTGCGCCAACGCATCTTGCACGACGACACGCGCGACACAGGTTGCGGTCTAAAGGCCTTCCCCAGGGACGTCTTCCTGAACCTGCCGTTCTTCGATCACATCCATCGCTACCTCCCGGCACTTGTTCGGCGAGAGGGTTACGAGATCGCCTTGGTCGATGTCTCTCATCGCGCGAGGGAGGCTGGGACTTCGAAATACACTAATTTGGGCCGCGCCTTAGTCGGCATTCAGGATCTGCTCGGTGTCTGGTGGCTTCTGAGACGAAGGAAGCTGCCAACCGTCACGCATAAGGATCCATAATGCAGAGCGTGATGGCGTTTTTGGGAGCAGACACGCGGGCCGAGTTGATATGGATCTCCGTCGGGCTTGGTGGACAACTAATGTTTATGGCCCGCTTCCTCCTGCAGTGGATTGCGACAGAGAAGGCCAGAAAATCCGTGATCCCGGTATCATTCTGGTGGTTCTCAATTGCCGGCGCGGCGATATTGCTCGCCTATGCGATTTATCGCCAAGACCCGGTCTTTATTCTCGGTCAATCTCTTGGTTTTTTCATCTATACTCGTAACCTCTGGTTCATCTATCAGGAGCGTTCTAACGATGGACCCGATACCTGACGACGAGGAAGTGGCCCGCCGGCTCAAACGCTTGGAGGGGTTCTTTGATCTGAAGGCGATGGCGAAAGCCAAAGCGGACCAGAGGACAGTTCACGAATATTACCGGGCCAATCAGTTCGCCTACTCATACTTTCACTCGAAGTCTAACGTCTTGCATATGGGTGTTTCTGAGACGGGGACGTTTAAGGAAGACGACTTTTGGTATCAAGCGCGCCACGTCGAGCAGCTCTTGCCGCGAGGGGGGTCTTGCCTAGAACTAGCCGCAGGACGCGCCGCGAACTCCGCTTACCTTGCGCAAAGGCGTGGCGGATCACGATTTGATGCACAAGACCTCTCGGATGTTCAACTGAAGTTCGCTCGTCGATCTGAGCGGAAGCTCGCGAATCTCCGCGTGACCAAAGGCGACTTTCATAACCTCAGCGACTATGTCGATGAGAGATTTGACGTGGTTTTCGTCGTCGAGGCGCTTTGCTACTCGACCGACAAGAAAACCGTTTTCAGCGAGGTGATGCGGGTGCTCAAACCCGGAGGTGTGTTCGTCATCTATGACGGTTATGCCGACAGGCGGATCGCCACCCGTTCAGAAGACGAAATGCGGGCTGCCCGTCTGCTAGAGCGCGGCATGGCAGTGCCCCGTTTTGAGCCCTATGATGAGGTAAAGGCCGCGGCCAAGGCGGCCGGGTTTAAACTACACGCGGAGCAAAACCTCTCAGCCGAGATATTGCCTACATGTGGGCAGCACGAACGCCGGGCCGCGAAACTCATGGATATGGGCTTCGCCGGAAAGATGATCCTCAAAGTCCTCGAAAAGCCGGTGATCTACAACGTCGTGGTCGGGTACCTCTTCCCAATCCTGATGACCAATCGGGTGTTCGCGTATTGGTCAACGACGCTCGCGAAACCTGGAAGTCCCGCTTGGCAGGAACCGCTCTGAGCTTTGTGACACTCCTGCGAAATCTGACCTCTTCGGGTTTCTCCCGCCTTCCATCCGTTTTAGTCTTCGCGCCAGATGGGAGGACAAGATCATGGCGAAGTTCAGAGCTGTCGTCATTGACGCCGAAACGGGCGGGGAAGGCTCGTACGACTTCACCGGCTCTGGCCTTTTGATCTCAGCCAGCCCAATGCGGGTATGGCAGGCGTTCTTTGAAAGTGAGACAGCAAGTGAGAGCATCTTGCCCCTCTTCCCCGAGTATGAGGTCTACACAGCCTTCAGACACGAGGAAACTTGGGTGATCACGGTTACAGGCGCCTTCATTCGGCAATCTGGTCGCAAAGTGCCCTATATGAGCATGATCCACCTCATCGATGCCGAGGGCCACTAACGCAGCCCAGACGACGATTAGCTCCGCAAATTCGTTTCACGCCAGCTTGCCGAGTTGGTTAGAATCACGTATTCCATAAATCCCGTGAACCAAGATAAAGTGGGTCGGGTACACGATCCTACAAAATACACGAATTGAGGGGCGCGGGACTTTTTCATGGCTAGGTATGTGTTCATTACAGGCGGCGTTGTCTCGTCTTTGGGAAAAGGGCTGGCATCGGCCGCTCTTGGCGCGTTGCTGCAGGCGCGCGGCTACATCGTACGGCTAAGAAAACTTGACCCCTATCTGAACGTTGACCCTGGTACGATGAGCCCGTTCGAGCATGGTGAGGTCTTTGTGACCGATGATGGCGCGGAGACAGATCTCGATCTTGGTCACTATGAACGCTTTACTGGCGTTAGCGCCCGTCAAACCGACAGCGTTTCGTCAGGCCGAATATATTCGACGGTGCTCGAGAAGGAGCGGCGGGGCGACTACCTGGGAAAGACAATCCAAGTCATTCCTCACGTCACCAATGAGATCAAAGACTTCATCGAGATCGGCGATGACGAGGTCGATTTTATGCTGTGCGAAATCGGTGGCACAGTGGGCGATATCGAAGGGCTACCCTTCTTCGAAGCCATCCGCCAATTCTCGCAAGAGCGACCGAGGGGCGAATGCATCTTCATGCATCTGACACTTCTGCCCTATATCGCCGCCTCGCGTGAGTTGAAGACAAAGCCAACCCAACACTCGGTAAAAGAACTCCGCTCGATCGGAATCGCACCCGATGTGTTGGTCTGCCGAACCGAGCATAAGATCCCTCAGAAGGAGATCGAAAAGATCGCATTGTTCTGCAATGTTCGGCCCGACAGTGTAATCCCTGCTCACGATCTAAAATCAATCTACGAGGCACCGCTCGCCTATCACGAGGTTGGGCTTGATCAGGCGGTTCTCAATGCCTTTGGCATCAGACCGGCTCCAAGGCCGAACCTTGCGCGATGGAATGATGTCGTGCGTCGGATCAAGAACCCCGATGGCGAGGTTCGGATCGCGATTGTCGGTAAGTACACGCAACTGGAAGACGCCTATAAGTCGATTGCCGAAGCCCTGACCCACGGTGGTATCGCCAGCCAGGTGAAAGTCCGGGCGGAATGGCTCGATTCAGAGGTTTTCGAACGCGAGAACCCCGCACCCTATCTGGAAAACTACCACGGCATCTTGGTTCCAGGCGGCTTCGGAGAGCGCGGGACCGAAGGTATGATCAGGGCTGCTCAATTCGCGCGAGAGCGCAGCGTCCCCTATCTTGGCATCTGCCTTGGCATGCAAATGGCTGTCATCGAGACCGCTCGTAACAAAGCCGGTTTGTCGGATGCTGGATCTGAAGAATTCGACCATGAAGCCGAAGGAGCCAGACGGCGTTTTGAGCCGGTGGTCTACCATTTGAAAGAATGGCTTGAGGGCAACCGCACGGTCAAACGCGCTGTGAGCGATGACAAGGGCGGGACCATGCGCCTCGGGGCCTACAACGCGGATCTCTCAGATGGGAGCCGTGTGGCCGAGGTCTATGGCAGCTCTCGGATCTCAGAACGACATCGCCATCGCTATGAGGTCGATACGAAGTACCGCGAAAAACTCGAAGCGACCGGCCTGCGTTTTTCAGGTATGTCACCCGACGGCCGGCTACCGGAGATTATCGAGATCCCTGAACATCCCTGGTTCATCGGTGTCCAGTTCCATCCAGAGTTGAAGTCAAAACCCTTTGACCCTCACCCCCTTTTCAGGGACTTTGTGAAGGCAGCGGTGGAGCATAGCCGCCTCGTTTAGCGTTGAGTTAGCCGAACATGAAATGGGTCGGCCTTGCGATAGGTGCCCTTATCGGGTCAGTTCTGGTTGCGACTGAGTTCTCAGTCTTTGCACCTATCGTCGGCTATGGACGAGATCGATCGACATCACCAACGATTGACGGCGAGGTTGAACCAGCTGTCCAAGAAAAGTTCACTGTGTTTTTGGATGGCAGATTTGACGATCTGCCAAAACGAATTGATGATCGGATCACACTATCGAAAGTTACAATGCAAGCTCTCACCCTATCGTTTCACTTCGAGCTTCATGATCCGAACAGCGTTTCATCTGTCGTCGCCCTTGGCGGTTTGGAGCCTAAGATCAGAGACAATCTCTGTACCGACCCACGTTTTCTTGCCTTGGCCGAGCACAACGCTTGGGCGGCTTTTCACGTGGACGATCTCTCGGGCCTTTCGCTCAAGCGGTTCAAGATAGATCCAGCAAGTTGCTAAGCTTCTCAAGCGCGGGCGAAAGGGTCTGTGAGAACCCGATGCTCCTCCAGAGCAAATCGGTCTGTCATTCCGGCGATGTAGTCAGCAACCACGCGAGCACGATGGGTTTCATCGCCAATGCACGCCGCGCTCCAATTCGGTGGCATGAGGCTGGCGTCATCCATGAAGATGTCAAAGAGCTCTTCAACAACCCGTGTTGCCTTAATCCGCATTCGTTTGACCCGGTGATGGCGATACATGTTGGCAAACAGAAACTCTTTGATTGCTTTGATTTCGCGCGCCATCGCTTCCGAGAACGCGATCACCGGATGATCCAGTGCTTGCACGGCGTCCAGGGACTCCGGATTTGCATCGTCCAATCGACGTTTGGACGTCATAAGAACATCGTCCACCATGATGCCAAAAACCCGTCTCAGCGCCTCATGGCGGCGGCGGTCCTCTGCGATGCCGGGAAACATATTGTCCGCCTCGGTTAAGCAGTCGCCAACAATTGGTAGATCGGCGACTTCCTCGACTGTGAAGAGACCAGCCCTCAGGCCGTCATGAAGATCATGATTCACATAAGCGATGTCGTCGGAGAGCGCGGCCACCTGCGCCTCTGCACTGGCCTGAGTGTGAAGTTCGAGATCATGATGCGCCACGTATTCGGCAATGGCAAAGGGCCAAGGTTTCTTCAATGGACCATTGTGCTTGGCAATACCCTCTAACGTCTCCCACGAGAGGTTCAAGCCATCGAAGGACGCGTAGTGACATTCGAGTTGGGTTACGATCTTCAGGGCCTGGGCGTTGTGATCGAAGCCCCCGAACTCCGCCATACACTCTGCCAAAGCATCCTCGCCAGTATGCCCAAAGGGTGTATGCCCTAGGTCATGGGCAAGTGCGACCACCTCTGCCAAGTCCTCATTCAAACGAAAGACGCGGGAGATCGTCCGCGCGATCTGAGCCACTTCGATCGAGTGAGTAAGACGGGTCCGATAGTAATCCCCCTCATGTTCGACAAAAACCTGGGTCTTGTGCTTTAGACGCCGCCAAGCTGATGAGTGAATTATCCGGTCGCGATCTCTCTGAAACGGAGACCGATGCGATGAAGGCTCTTCCGAAAACAAACGTCCACGGGTCTTCAAAGGGTGTGCCGCGAAGGCGGCAAGAAAAGCTTCATCCATGACGGGCTCTTGAGTCAGGCTATGTGTTTCATACATAATGCCCAAACACGCCGCACTGACAATCAAAGCGGTGCCAAGGAGCGACCCAAATGGATCTCAATTTGCCAATCAAGGTAACCGACCGCGCCTTCGCCCGTTTGGCGGAGATTTCGGAGGCTGGCGGACAAAGCGTGCTACGCGTTGCGGTGCTGGGCGGCGGATGCTCGGGTTTCTCCTATGAGTTCGCGCTCGAAGACGCCCCAGCAGACGGAGATCTTGTGATCGGCGACGGCGATGAAAAAGTCCTAATCGACCCCGAAAGCCTGCCCTTCCTCTCTGGCTCCGTCATCGATTTCAAGGATGAACTCATCGGCGCACGCTTCGCTGTTGAGAACCCCAATGCAACATCGACCTGCGGCTGCGGCACGTCCTTCTCGCTCTGAATTCAACGCGGCCCGTCGCTCTCATCCGAGCGAAAGTGCAGGATTTCATCCAACCAACGGCCCCAGAGTATGAGGGCAACGACCGGCACCCATAGCACTCCGCCAAAGGCCAAAACGCTGATCCAGGTCGGATTTAACCCGATGATCGAGCCTGCCAGACCTAAAATACACGTCCAGAGCCAAACCCGAACCACACGTTCCAGTCCGATCACGAACTTCTCCCTAGGTGTGCAGGTCTCACCAGTCATCTTGAGCAGAACCCTCTTACCGCCGCGGCCAATGGTGAGCGCAGGCGCAGGCTACGTCAACGCTCTCTCTGATCACTTCATCGCGTGAACTCCAAAGAAACGTAAAGATTATGACGAGGCGGATGGTGAATCGCGCCTAGCTCAGGTACCTCGATTGAATGAGTTCCCAGGACCTTCTCCGCTCCATTTTCGGTTTCGATGGCTTTCGCCCCGGCCAGCAAGAGATCGTAGATGCCGTGACATCTGGCCGACACGTGCTTGCCATCATGCCAACAGGCGGTGGCAAATCGCTCTGCTATCAACTGCCCGCCTTGATGCGCGATGGGCTTACAGTCGTGATCTCGCCCCTGATCGCCCTGATGCGCGATCAAGTTGCCGCCCTCCGAGAAGCTGGAGTGGAGGCCGGGTCGCTCTCATCTGCAAATGATCCTCATGAGACTGATCGGGTCTTTGACGCGTTGGAAACCGGGCGCCTAAAGCTTCTCTACCTAGCGCCGGAAAGGCTTGCGAATGCAGGAGCGCAGGCTCTCCTCGCCCGATCTCGTGTCTCTCTCCTTGCCGTCGACGAGGCCCATTGTGTGAGCCAGTGGGGCCATGACTTTCGACCAGACTACTTACGGATCGGCGCGCTTCGAAAAGCATTGGGAAATGTCCAAACCGCTGCATTTACGGCGACCGCCGATGAGGGAACTCGAACAGAGATCGTCTCCCGCCTGTTCGACGCAACACCTGAGATTTTCCTACGAGGCTTCGATCGACCCAACTTGCATCTCGCCTTCGAAGCCAAGCAGAGCCCGCAATCTCGTGTTCTCAGTTTCATCCGCAAACGCCCAGGTCAATCGGGCATCGTCTACTGCGCCAGTCGCAAGAAGACCGAGAGCCTCGCCGCCGCCTTAACCCGCGAAGGGATCGATGCGCTCGCCTATCACGCGGGTCTCGACCATGAAACTCGCTCAGACCGGCAGGACCGCTTTACCCGCGCGGACGGCGTGGTCATGACGGCGACAATCGCGTTTGGAATGGGCGTCGACAAACCCGATATCCGATACGTCATCCATGCGGATCTGCCCAAAACGATGGAGAGCTATTATCAAGAGATAGGTCGAGCCGGTCGCGATGGCCTACCGGCGGATACGCTGACGCTCTATGGAACCGACGACATCAAACTGCGTCGACGCCAGATCGACGAAACCGATGCGCCCGCGGAACGCAAAAAAGCCGATCATCAGCGCCTAAATGCCCTGCTTGCGCTGGCCGAGACACCGGTCTGCCGTCGCCAAACCCTCCTCGCGTATTTCGGTGAGATCCAACCAGAACCCTGTGGCAATTGCGATCTTTGTGCCCGCCCGCCAGAGCTCTATGATGGCACAGAGGTGGCACAGAAAGCCTTAAGCGCCATGATCCGCAGCGGCGAACGGTTTGGCGTCGAGCATCTCACTGCAATCCTACGCGGTGAAAACTCTGATCGGATCCGTCAACTCCGCCACGACCAGCTCCCAACCTTCGGCTGCGGTGCTGAGATCGACAAAGGCACATGGCGCAGCGTTTTCCGCCAGATTTATGCCCACGGCCATGCGGCGGTAAGCGACACGGGCAGTTGGTCAGTGACCGAAACTGGATGGCACGTTCTACGAGGCGAACAAACCGTCTCGCTGCGGCGAGACAGGAAAGCCACCGTCACCGAGAAGCGAGAACGCAAACTACCGGCCGATCCGATCGATGCCGAAGTCTTTGATGCCCTGCGCGCCCTGAGAACCAAGCTCGCCAAAGCGAGGCGGGTTCCAGCCTATGCCGTTTTCCCTGATGCCAGTCTGCATGACATGGCCGCCCGCAAGCCTAAGACGCTCGACCAACTGTCTGAGTGTCATGGCGTGGGAGCTAAAAAGCTCAAAAGCTACGGCCCCGCTTTTCTCGAGATCCTTGCCGGAGCGCCACTAGAGAAAACGCATCCCTCTCGGCAAAAACTCGCGATAGGAACCGATGGTCCGCTTTTCGACGCCCTCCTCGCAACCCATGCCAATCTTACGCGCGGTCCTGATGGCACAGGGAAATACCTGAGCCTGACCAAAGCAACATTGGCAGAAATCGCCCGGACAAAACCGGGAACCCTTGATCAACTTTCAAGTATCCAAGGGATGGGTGCTCTGAAAACCGACCGCTTTGGCCCAGCACTTCTTGCCGTTCTCCACGCGATTGAAAGCTAAAGCACTTCTGGCAGGGTGGGCGGGCAGTCGCGGTCCCGCAGGGTCCGCGCTGGAGCCCCCCTGCTCTTGACTGCTAGGCACAAGTATCGAACACAAGGCTGATGAAGATCGCAACTTTCAACATCAACGGCATCAAGGCCCGCCTACCTGCCCTGCTGACATGGCTGGCCGAGGCGGAACCGGATGTCGCGCTCTTACAAGAGATTAAATCTGTCGACGAAGCTTTCCCGCGCGAGGAAATCGAAGCCACCGGCTATCAGGTGGAAACCCATGGGCAAAAAGGCTTTAACGGTGTCGCGATCCTCTCCAAACGCCCGATTGAAGACGTCTCCCGCGGTCTTCCTGGCGATCCGGAGGATGAACAAGCCCGTTGGATCGAGGCCACAATCAGTGGGGAGACCTCCGCCGTTCGCGTCTGTGGTCTCTATCTTCCGAACGGCAATCCTGCGCCGGGCCCAAAGTTCGATTATAAACTTACCTGGATGGCCAGGATGGAAACCCACATCCGAACACTCCTAGAATCCGAGGAGCCCCTCGTCCTCGCTGGCGATTACAACGTAATCCCCGAGCCGCGCGACGCGAAAAACCCCGAGAACTGGGTAGGTGATGCGCTTTACATGCCTGAGAGCCGAAATGCCTGGCGCCGTCTGATCAACCTTGGCCTTCACGATGCCACAAGGGAGGTTACTCAGGCGGAGGAGACCTTTTCCTTCTGGGACTATCAACGCGGTGCTTGGGAGAAAAACAACGGCATCCGGATTGATCATCTGCTGATCAATTCGCAAGCCGCCGACCAGTTGACGGGCGCTGGAATTGACAGTGCCGTGCGCGGTCGGGAGAAACCCTCCGACCATGTTCCCGTCTGGATCGATCTTGCACTCTAAAGAAAATGCGGATCCCAAGGGATCAATCAGACGCTGGAAAAAATCTTCGAACCCCTGAAACCACCGCAATATCCTGGCCAGAAGCGCCCGTAATTTAGCTTGGTCGCTTGGGAGCCACCGGAGCTCTCACCGGTGCCCATCTACTCGAGGGGCGAGCGACATGGCGCGACGCGTCTTCCGTTTCACTCTCGATAGACCCCAGGGCCGCTTTGGGTCGAAAAACAGGTCTTGGTGCTTTCTTGGGTGCCGTCCCATCGTCCAGTTCCAGCTCGGCCAAAGAGACGGGACCGGAACTCGACTCAAATTGGCCATCGACTGCGGCGGCGATCGCAAGCTCCTCGGAAGAAGGCCGCGATCCATTCGCTTCGTGCAGACGCACAACTTGCGTCGCGAGGAACCCCATCATGTCTTCATCATCCAATGGACGCGCCGCGAAGCTGTTCACCGTGACCAAGACCAACCGATCTCGAATTGGCAAGAAGGCACGCCAGAAATCCGGCGCGAAGATGCCGAGCGCGTCGCCCTCCGTATCGTGGACATGCACGTAGAGCGCATCCCCGATCCGGCGCATATCCCGTACTTCAATCGTCTTGCTTTGCTGCGTACGCCCTAACAAGCGCCGACCGTCCTTAGACTCAAGGAAGGTCTCAAGCGCCGCGACGCTGGTTATTGCTGATGTCTCTCTCAGACCCCGCTTGCCGGTCACTGAAACGGTCACAACCCCTGGAAAACTCGGCGGAAGTTCGATCGTTGCACCTGTCTCCGCGGTGGTCACGACAATCTCACCATCGACGCAATCCGCAATTACGGCGACGATGCCGCGTCGAGACACTTCGATCGAATCTGGCGCGATGCAAAACCCTTTCGAGGCTGCGATCCAGAGTTTCTTTCCCTGGGCGGCGATCTCAGCCTTGTCTCTGGTCTGCTCCAGAACTGCGAAGCCTTTGAGGGATTTGATCCGCTTGAGTTCGGCATCCACCGCACTCTCGCCGAGTTGGTCGCAGGCCGACATCGCCAAGGCGAGCCCAACCAGCGAAAATACCAGGATTGATCGAGGCCAGGTAGGAGACGCAAACAACATCGGAAGAGCCACTCAGAGGTCAGCGTAGCAATGGCGCTCTTCAGTACCGCCTGGATGGGTCACAGCCCCATCTTTGGCTGATCCTGCCAACTGAGCATACTTCCACAATGCTCCGGCTCCATAAATCGTCTCCCGCGGACCCGACCAAGCCTTGCGGCGTTGCTTGAGCTCGGTCGCCGTTAGCTTCACTTTGATCGTCCCTTTTTTGGCGTCAATCGAGATGATGTCGCCATCTTGCAGAAGCCCAATCGGTCCCCCAACAGCTGATTCCGGACCAACGTGGCCAACGCAGAAACCCCGCGTCGCGCCTGAGAAACGCCCATCGGTGATCAGCGCAACTTTCGAGCCCATGCCCTGTCCCGAAATCGCGGCTGTGGTCGCCAGCATTTCCCGCATACCCGGCCCACCGCGCGGGCCTTCATTGCGGATGACGATCACTTCGCCTTCCTGGTACTCACGTTTCTGAACCGCTGCAAAGGCATCCTCTTCACATTCGAAAACCCTTGCAGGTCCCTCAAACTTCTGCCTTTTCATGCCCGCAACCTTCACGATCGCTCCTTCTGGAGCAAGGTTGCCCTTGAGGCCGACAACCCCACCGGTCTGAGTGATCGGCTTATCGACGGGATAGATCACGCGGCCATCCGCTTCGCCTGCGATGCTCTCCAGGTTCTCGGCCATGGTCTTGCCTGTCGACGTGATGCAATCGCCATGGAGATAGCCGCCCCGCATCAGCTCTTTCATCACGACCATGACCCCGCCAACTTCCCAGAGATCCTTGGCCACATACTTTCCGCCCGGCTTCAGGTCGACGAAGTACGGCGTCTCCTTGAAGATCTCGCAGACGTCCTCAAGGTCGAACTTGATGCCCGCCTCATGTGCGATCGCCGGCAGGTGCAATCCAGCGTTGGTCGACCCCCCCGTGCAGGCAACAACACGTGCAGCATTCTCGAGGCTTTCGCGGGTAATCACATCCCGCGCTCGAATGTTCTGTGCGACCAGATGCATGACTGCTCGACCGGAAGCCTCGGCATACTGATCACGCGATTGATAGGGTGCCGGGGCACCCGCTGAATTGGGAATCGCGAGACCAAGCGCCTCGGATACACAAGCCATCGTATTTGCGGTGAACTGCCCACCGCAAGCGCCCTCCGAAGGACACGCGACCCGCTCCAGAACCTCCAGCGCGGCATCTGTAAGCGTGCCGCCCTGGTGGCGGCCAACCGCCTCAAACATATCCTGAACCGTCAAATCGCGGTTCGCAAAATCCTCTGGGATGTCAGAGCCAACAGTCGCCCGGCCCGGCAGGATCGAGCCGCCATAGAGGAATACCGAGGGTATATTCAGCCGACCCATCGCCATCATCATTCCCGGCAGCGACTTGTCACAGCCCGCAAGGCCGACGATCGCGTCATAGGCATGACCCCGAATGGTAAGTTCGACCGTATCCGCGATCGCCTCGCGGCTGGCCAGCGAGGAGCGCATGCCCTCGTGCCCCATTGCGATGCCATCAGTGACCGTAATGGTCGTAAACTCGCGCGGGGTTCCCCGTCCTTCCTTCACGCCCAGCTTTACCGCCTGGGCTTGACGGTTCAGCGCGATGTTGCACGGGGCCGCTTCGTTCCAACAGGTGGCAACACCGACAAACGGCCGGTGGATCTCCTCCTCAGTCAGGCCCATTGCGTAGAAGTACGAGCGGTGCGGCGCTCGGGCTGGGCCTTCGGTCACGTGACGGCTCGGGAGCTTGGATTTGTCGAAGGTCTTAGCGTCCATCCTGGCGATCCTCTGGTTCAAGTTTTGTCTCTCTTAGCCACCCGTTCCCCATGACGCAATTGCATCACGCCGCTTTGTCGTTGAACGCAACCTCTTGAACAGGCAGTGTTCCGGCAAAAGGTGATGGTGGATGGAAAATCAATTCAACTTACGGCCGAGTTCTTGGAGCCCTGCCTACCGGGCCTGGGTGGGTGCTGGGCGCAAGCGGCCCGCGCTTTGGCGCTTGATTCTGGGAATCGTGATCATCCTGATCTTTTGGACCGTCCTAACGGGGATCGTTGTTCTTTTTCCCTCGATCCTGATGAGCGTGCAGCAGAACATCCCGCTGTCCCAAGTGATGGCTCTCGACTTTGCCGAGGCGATGGGAAGCTTACCCCCTGCAGCTCAGAGCATTCTGGTTTTGCTCAGTTTTCTTGGTATTTGGATCGGAGTGTGGATCGCAGCACGGCTGCTGCATCGCCGCAGTCTCACCTCGGTCCTTAGCGCGCGAGGTCGGTGGAGCTGGGGGCATTTCTGGTTCGGTTTCGCGGTGGCCGGTGGCTTCGCTCTCTGCCTCATCTTTCTGGTGCTCGCCACCGGTGGGAGGGGGCTGCCCGAGACGATTGATCCGCTCGCCTGGGGTATCCTGATCATCCCGATGTTCGTTGCGGTCTTTTTCCAGGCCGCGGGGGAGGAATTGCTGTTCCGCGGCTATATGCAACAGCAACTCGCAGCCCGGTTTCGCCATCCCTTGGTTTGGATCGTGATCCCCTCTCTGATCTTCGGGTTGCTAC
This sequence comes from Pseudomonadota bacterium, assembly GCA_039185285.1. Classification (GTDB taxonomy): domain Bacteria; phylum Pseudomonadota; class Alphaproteobacteria; order Rhodobacterales; family Rhodobacteraceae; genus Thermohalobaculum. Next base: position 2,324 of record JBCDAQ010000037.1, on the reverse strand, counting down.
ACGGCGGCACCGACTGGCGCGGGCTTGCCTATATCGCAATCACCTTCATGATCGGCGTTGTCACGGCCCTGACCGTCTGGCGCACGGGCAGTCTGGCCACTGCCATGGGTCTGCATTTAGGCAATAACTTCAGTGCCTTCTTGATCATGGGGCCAGAGGCTCTGCCCCGCATGTTGCAGGATCCGGATATCGCGAAGGAGATGCTGACACCGACCGCTGTGGCGATCGATTTTGGCTTCTATCTGCTGCTCGCGATCCTGATCGCGTCGCGCTGGAACCCGTTGAAGCCGGTCAGCCGATCTCGGCCAACCGGGTAAGGGCGTCGCGGAGCTTTTGGGCCTCGCCCTCGGCCGATGCGAGCCGGTCGCGTTGTTCATCGACCACGTGCTCAGGGGCCTTAGCGAGGAAGGCTTCGTTGCCAAGTTTTCCCTGCAAGCCTTTGATTTCCTTCTCTAACTTGACGAACGACTTCTCCAGCCGCGCCTGTTCGACAGCCACGTCGATGACGCCCGCCAGCGGCAGGTTGACCGAGCAGTCCTCCATCGGGATTGTGACCGACCCTTCGGGAGCATGCTCGGCCACCGCGCATTCGGAAAGGCGCGCAAGCCTTTGAATTAGCTGCGAATTTCTCAGTAGCTTCATCGCCGCCGCAGGGTCATGTCCGGTCAGGACTATCTCGATCTTCGCACCTGCAGGCACGTTCATTTGCACCCGGACGGAGCGGATTTCTTCGATCAGCTTGACCACCCAGCCGATCTCGCCATCGGCCACAGGGTCAATCAGATCGTCGGAGAGATCGGGCCAGTCGCCATGGACTAACATCTTGTCCCGCTTGGATAAATTCTTCCACAGCTCCTCGGTAATAAAGGGCATGATCGGGTGCAGGAGGACCAAACACTGATCCAAAGCCCAGGCCATTGTCGCCTGTGTCTCGGCCTTCGCCGCCGCGTCTTCACCCTGGAGGAGCGGTTTGGAAAGCTCGAGATACCAGTCGCAGAACGTGCCCCAGATATGGTTGTAGAGAGCACCTGCCGCCTCGTTGAACCGGAACTCCTCGAGCGCTTTATGGACGGCTTTCGAGACCCGAACCGTCTCGCCAATCACCCAGCGATTGACCATGTGACGAGGGGAATTTTTCCGTAACTCTTCCGTAGTTCTTCCGTAACTACACGCGTCAGCCGCGTAGCAGCCGTTCATCTCGGCAAAACGGGCGGCATTCCAGAGCTTGGTGCCGAAATTCCGATAGCCCGCGACCCGATTCACATCGAGCTTGATATCGCGCCCCATCGCCGCCATCGACGTGAGCGTGAAGCGCAAGGCGTCGGCGCCGTATTCATCAATGATCTCGAGCGGGTCGATGACATTGCCGAGGCTCTTCGACATCTTCTTGCCCTGCGCATCGCGGACCAGCGCGTGGACATAGACGGTGTGGAACGGGACTTCTGGCTTGCCCTCCTCATCCTCCATGAAATGGAGCCCGGTCATCATCATCCGGGCCACCCAGAAGAAGATGATGTCAAAGCCGGTCACCAGGACATCGGTCTTGTAGTACTTCGCCAACTCCGGCGTCTGCTCCGGCCACCCGAGCGTCGACATCGGCCAGAGGCCGGAGGAGAACCAGGTATCGAGGACGTCGGGGTCGCGCCCGAGCCTAACAGTACTGAGCTTCGTCCCGTCGCCGAGCACATAAGAAAAGCGGCTAAACCCAGTCTCATCCGAGTGAATTCTCAATTCGACATCAGAACCATAGTAATCCTTTGCCAAAGCAATCGCTTCAGCCTCCGTTTCGGCACAAAATCCTTTGCTTTCACCTGGAACGACGTCTCCCGCATCCAGCCTCGGGCCATACCAAACCGGGATTTGATGCCCCCACCAGAGCTGGCGGGAGATGCACCAGGGTTCGATGTTTTCGAGCCATTGGAAGTAGGTCTTCTCCCAGGCCTCGGGGACGAATTTGGTGGTGCCGTTCTTCACCGCCTCGATGGCGGGTTTGGCGAGCGTTGCGGCATCGACGAACCATTGGTCGGTGAGCATGGGCTCGATGACAACCTTCGAGCGGTCGCCGAAGGGTTGGGTGATCTTCTTGGCCTCGACGAGGGGGACGGGGTGCGGGGCCGCTTCCTCCTCCTCACCCTTCTCTTTCTTCTTGGGCGGGCCGAGGCGTTCATCGTAGCTGAGGGTCATGACCGCGAGCCCCTCGGCGGTGATGTCGGCGATGACGGCCTTGCGAGCTTCGAACCGGTCGAGGCCGCGGTACTGGTCGGGGACCAGGTTGATCGCGTCGATCTCCGCCTCGGTCATCTCGGCGCCTTCGATGATCGACT
>JBCDAQ010000036.1:0-25807 GCA_039185285.1 Pseudomonadota bacterium | reverse complement strand
GCTGAATATGTCGAGAAGAACCTGGCGGCGGCGGATGACTTTACGCGCCCGTTTCAGGAGGCGATGACCGCCTGGTGCTGGGGCTTTGGCTGGGGCGACGAGGTGATCGAGCCGAGAACGCGCTCGATGATGAACCTTGCCATGCTGGGGGCCTTGGGGCGCAGTCATGAATGGGAGATCCACTTGCGCGGCGCGCTGAACAATGGCGTTACCAAAGAGGAGATCCGCGCAATCATCCATGTTGTTGGGATCTACGCGGGTGTGCCGCTATCGCTCGAGTGTTTCAGGATCGCACGTCGTGTTCTACAGGAACGAGGAGAGCTCTGATCCGAAGTCCACAGAAAAAATGCGTATCAGGAACCTTGGCCCTCATCACGGCATAAGGTAGGCTCAGCGCCAGGTTGAACGCCTCAGCCCTCGGGAAAATTGGATGAGTGGCCTCGATATCTTTGCCTGGTTCGTGCTGCTGGTCTTAGTCGCCTGCGCGTTTGGCATTTGGGTCGTTCTCGCGCGGTTGCCCGGCCAGATCGCCCGCCAGCGCGACCATCCTTATGCAGATGCTGTCAATGTCGCGGGCTGGCTGGGTGCACTTGCGTTCGGTATCCTGTGGCCGCTGGCACTCGTCTGGGCCTTCGCGACGCGTGAGACCGATCGTGCGGAGAGACAACCGTGATCGCATTTCTGACCCTTGTCTATGTTGGCACTCTTGCGATTCTCGTTAAGCTTCGGATCCTTCCGAACAAGATTACGACCTGGATGACAACCCTCGCCTGGGTCGTGCTGTTGTTCTTTGTTTTGTTCATTCCGATGAACTGGGGGGCGCCTGCGGGCTCGATGAGGATCTTTGTCCCGACCGTCCAGATCATTCCCAACGTCGCGGGACCCGTCACCGAGGTCCCTGTTGCTTCCAACGTGCCGATTTCGAAGGGAGATATTCTTTTCAAGCTTGATCCCACAATCTTTGAAGCGAGCGTCCGATCGATAGAGGCCCAGCTCAAGTTCGAGAACCTTAGGCTGGAGCAGTTTACCCAGCTTGCCGAGCGCAATGCGGGGACTCGGTTTCAGGTCGAGCAGACCCAGGCCCAGGTTGATCGGCTAAAAGCAGATCTGGAAACTGCGAAGTGGAAGCTGGATCAAGCAGTGGTCCGGGCGCCCTCGGACGGGTATGTCACCAGTCTGACCCTTCTGCCTGGACAGAGGGTCACAAACTTTCCCTTCCAACCGGCCATGACTTTCTTCAACACCGAGGAACGGGTTGCCGTGGTTCAGATCCAACAGACTTATCTGCGCCATATCGAAATTGGCCAGCCTGTTGAGATCGCATTCAAGCGACTGCCGGGGCGGATCATGACGGGCAAGGTTGATGCGTTGATTCCGGTCACGTCGGAGGGACAGGTGATCATTAGCGGTACAATCCAAGCCGCAACGCAGATCCAGTCAGAGCCGTTTTTCGTACGCGTCGCTCTCGATCAAGAGGCTTTGCAGGAAGCATTGCCGCCGGGATCTGTAGGCACCGCCGCCATCTACACCAAAAGCATGGTGCCGACCCATATCATCCGCAAAGTAATGCTGCGCATGGAGGCAATTGTGAACTACTTCAACCCTTGGCTCTGATTTTGGCGCGCGTCATATGATTAGAAAGTCGGCGGCACTGAGAGGGCGCCCGTCCTCTATCAGGATCTCACCGCCCGTATTGAGATGAACGGTCGCGTCCCGCTCACTGAACACAATTTCGACGATCGAGACTCCAATCAACTGGATCAGATCCTCTCCGGCGACGAAGTCGTGGATGGTATCGCGTGAGGCCGTCCCGTCTGTTTGAAAAACAAATGTGTCGCGACCATTTCCTCCGAACAGACGATCGTCATGGGCTCCGCCGATCAAGCGATCATGCCCCTCACCTCCTTGGATAAAGTCCCGACCACGACCACCGGAGAGTACATCGTTCCCGTCCAATCCATATAGTTTGTCGTGGCCGTTTTGACCCGTAAGGTGATTGGCGCTGCCATTTCCAATGAGACGATTGCTGGATGCGTTCCCGGTTGCGCTAATGGCACCGCCTGACACGTCCAAGCTCAGATGTTCGACATGAGCACTGAGAGTGTAGCTGACCGAGCTTGTCACATGATCAATCCCTTGGCCGGCTTTTTCCGAGACGGTATCGCGGATGTTATCGACGATGAAACGATCGTTCCCCTTGCCACCTGACATCCGATCGGCGTCCTCTCCTCCGTCGAGCAGATCATTTCCTGCGCCGCCATAGAGAAGGTCGCTATGCGCATTGCCTTCGAGCCAGTCGTCGCCCTTGTCCCCGGTCAGACGGTCTCGGCCATTGCCGCCGATCACGTGATCCTCACCGTCGCGACCATAGAGCTTGTCGTGACCCGCCTCACCGATGATCAAGTTATCGCCCGAGCTGCCGGTGATACTGTTGTTGAGCACGTTTCCTGTCGCGGAAACATTTCCAGCATCGGTGTCAAATATCAGATGGTCAACATTGATGGCGAGGGTCAGGGAGAAGCCAGCCATGACGGTATCGCGACCCTCGCCCGCATTCTCACGAATGATATCGGACGCACCGTCGACCTGGTAAACATCGTCTCCGGTACCGCCAACGAGCAGATCGGCCCCGCCCCCGCCGTTGAGAAGATCGTTCCCCGCGCCGCCAAAAAGGCTGTCATCGCCTCCTGCTCCCCAGATCGAGTCGTTTCCGGCAAGACCAACGATCTCTTCCCCCAAAACGGTTCCGATCAGGCTTTCGCCCAGAGCGGTTCCGCTGATGTCGGGTCTGTCCTCCATCAGATAATCGACGAGGTTGGCGACGTTTAGGCGGCCATTCGTCTCGACCCGCCCGGTCAGAGCGACAACAGGATCAACCGTTGCATGGATCGCTTCAACCACTTCCTCAACCGTGAGCGTGGGATCGATCGAGAGCGCGAGTGCGACAGCGCCTGCGACGAAAGGTGCAGCCATCGACGTCCCGCTTAGGAAAGCAAAACTGCCACCCAAATAGGTGCTGGCGATCAGGTCGCCAGGTGCTGCAAGGTCGACGGTCTGAGAACCATAATTGGAGAAGCCCGCGAGCGAGTCGTCCAGCGTACTCGCCGCTACGGCAATGACATTGTCTAGGTCAAAGATCGTGTTGTTTGGGTTGAGCGCGTCTTGGTTCTGAGCGCTGTTTCCTGCCGCGTAGACAAAGATGTGGCCTTGCTCGCCTGCAGCTTCGATCACAGGACGATGGAAAGCGCCCAGAGGCCCATAGCTGTTGTTCGAAACCCGCGCGCCGTTCGCGGTTGCATATTCGATTGCTTCGAGAATCGCGAAACTGCTGAGAAAGGGGCTGTCATCGGCAGCGACGCGTAGCGCCATGATCTCGGCATTGGGCGCGACGCCAGTGCCGCCGATCCCGTTGCCACCCTCCGCCGCGATGATCCCGGCGACATGGGTCCCGTGACCATCAATATCGGTGGGGTCATTGTCCTTATCGCCAATTACGCTGAAGCGTGCGCCGCCAAAGTCGTAGCCATGAATGTCATCGATATAGCCATTGCCATCGTCGTCGATGCCGTTGCCTGCGATCTCCCCGCGGTTAACCCAAATATTGTCGTCCAGATCCGGATGCGAGAGTTCAACCCCCGTGTCGATCACCGCGACGACTACGCCTTCGCCGGTGCTGTGGCGCCACGCGTCCTGAGCATCGATATCTGCATCGAAACGTGAGCGCGATTCCAATAAGCGTCGAAGCCCTTCGTTCCCGAAGCTTGGGAAGACCGTGTCATTTTCTAATCCCCACTGCAGGTCGAATGAGGGATCGTTGGGCACAAAAGGCGTGCTGGTGTGCCGCTCGATCTGATAATTGAGATCCGTCATTTCGACCAAACTGCTCGCGTTAAGCTGACGTAGAACGGCGTCTAGATCACTGTTCTCGGGCAGTTTCAGATGCACTATCCCGATCACCGCGGTGCGGCTGAGGGTCTCTGCGCCCAGCTCCGCCTTTAGAGCTGCGACCGATGCCGGATCAGCATCGGCCGCGAATTGCACCAGGATTTCATCTGCCCAATGCGCCCGGCCCATGTCGTGATGGACCTCCGCTGTTTCCAGCTTCGGCATAGCCGTCTCCCATTCTCACACCCAAAGCTGAGAATGGGGTCGGCGCATTAAAGTGAGGTATGAAAGAAGGGTTAAAAGCCGCTAACCATGACCAGGATCAAAGAAATCCCAGAGCGCCTTTGTAACTTCATCGGGCGCCTCTTCGGGCAGATAATGGCCACAATCGAGGCTCCATCCTCGAACATCGGCGGCGCGCTTTCGCCAGAGCTCGAGGCAGTCAAAGCATTGCTCGATCTTGCCCTTTGCACCCCAGAGGGCAAGGAGCGGCATTGGGAGTTTTCTAGTTCCGTCGGCGTTGTCGTGATCGATATCGATATGAGCGGCCGCGCGATAGTCATCACAACTGGCGCGGCGCATTTCCGGATCGCGAAACGCCTCTAGGTACTCCTCCTGCGCTTCACCGAAAACGTCGAGACCCCCACCGGTCTGAGCACCGCACTTGAGCCGCCAGAACTGGTCGGGATCTGCACCCATCATAAGCTCGGGCAATGGGCTTGGTTTGATCATCAAGAACCAATGCCAGTAGCCCCGAGCGAAGGCATCGGTTGTGGCCGCGTACATCTCCCGCGTTGGGGCGATGTCCAAGACGGCTAGGCGGCGTACGCGTTCTGGCCAATCCATTGCTAATCGGTGGGCGACCCGCCCGCCTCGGTCATGACCACATAGGTCAAAGTGCTCATGCCCAAGGGCAGTCATCACCTCAACCTGATCTCTGGCCATTTCCCGCTTGGAATAGTTGATCTGATCCGGCCCGGCCGGCGGTTTGGAAGAGAAGCCATAGCCCCTCAGATCAGTGCATACGACTGTGTGCCTCTCGGCCAAACGCGGCGCGACGTGGCGCCAGATTGCGAGCGTTTGCGGATTGCCATGGAGCAGCAGAACCGGCGGCCCTGATCCACCATAGCAGGTCCGGATCTGAGCGCCCGAGGTCTCGATCTTGGTGAAGGTAAAACCGTCGAACAAAGGCGGTCTAGATCCGGTCGCCTACCGCCTGGCAACTGGTTGATGAGACGCCCAACCGGGACCACGTCGCCTGATCCGCATTGCCTTTCAGCTCGAAAGCATCCGAGCGGTAGTGGTAGGTGCCGCGGTCTGACTCGCCGACAGCGTATAGGACCTCTTGGCCCACTCCGAGAGCTGCGACCGTTACGGTGCCATCCCTCTCGAAGAAAATCACCGAGATAGCAGGACCTTCGTCACACGTGAACGAGATCGAGAGTGGGGATTCTGCGGGTTCCAATATGGCAACCCGCGAGAGGCCTTCGTTGAATTCTTGCTCGCATGCCATCAGAGGCAGCAGGGCTAGAGCGAAGATGGCACGCATGGCTGAATTCCTATAGGCGAAATCTGACTTTACAGAGTGGATGATACCACAAAGATCCGCTGTTTGAGAACCGCTGTGAACGCGTCACGCCGCTTGTTTAACCGGTCTGCGCCGTCTGTTGCGGCTGGGGCGTCGTCTGGACTGGGATTTAGGCTTCTCCGCCTTGGCCATTTGCCATGGCTCGCCAGCTACGACTGGAATCGAATGGCCAAGGACTTTCTGGATGTCGCGCAGGTACCCCGCTTCATCCGGGGCGCAAAAGGCGATCGCCTCACCCGCGGCACCGGCGCGTGCCGTGCGGCCGATCCGATGCACATAGTTCTCGGCAACATTGGGCAGGTCGAAGTTGTAGACATAGCCAACACCGGGGATGTCGATCCCACGGGCTGCGACATCAGTTGCAACCAAAACCTTCACCTCGCCTGAGCGGAAGCCCTTGATGGCCCGGTCACGCTGGCCCTGGCTTTTATTGCCGTGGATCGAAGCCGCAGGAAAACCTTCCTTGACCAGGTTTTTCATCAGACGCTCAGCGCCAAACTTGGTGCGGGCAAAAACGAGTGCCAGATCTTTTGGGTGGCGACGAAGTTGCTCGATCAAAAGCGCTTGTTTATCGGCTTTCTGTACGAAGTGGATGCTTTGCTCGATCCGATCGGCGGCCTTACCTGGCGGCGAGACTTCGACCCGGACCGGGTCTTTGAGAAAAGCGCCTGCAAGCTCGGCCATTTGCTTGGGCATCGTCGCGGAGAAGAGCATGGTTTGGCGTTTCTCGGCCAACAGAGGTGCGATACGGCGCAACGCATGGATGAAGCCCATATCGAGCATCTGGTCGGCCTCGTCGAGGACAAGAAACTCGGTTTGATCAAGGCGAACCGCGCGACGTTCGATCAGGTCGATCAGACGGCCTGGTGTTGCGATCAGAAGATCCACGCCGCGACCCAGCGTTTGCGCCTGACGCCCAATCGAGGCGCCACCGACAACAACTGCGACTTTAAGATGCGAGCCTTTCGTAAAACGCCCCAAGTTCTCGGCGATCTGCTTGGCCAGCTCGCGCGTTGGTGCGAGCACCAAACCTGCGGCGGTCTTTGCTTGGGGTTTGCGGCCTCTGCCTGCGATATGATGAATGAGCGGTAGGCCGAAGGCGGCGGTTTTGCCTGTCCCGGTCTGCGCAAGGCCCATAACGTCTCGGCCTTCCATCGCCAACGGAATGGCTTGTTCTTGGATGGGTGTAGGTGTTGTCAGCCCAGCTTCAGCAAGCCGGGTTACGAGGCGGGGGTGGAACCCCAGCTCTTTGAAATCCATTGCGGATTATCCTTTCGGCGGGCTTGGCCCGCATGCGATCTCCGAGCTTTAGCCCGGCAGTGTTTCAAGGGCCGAGCAGCGATTGCGCGCTCGGTTGTAACAGGGGCGCGCGCACTGGCAGAGACATCTGCCAGTTTGGCGGCGCCAGCCCCCCGCGTGATATGGGAACCTGAAGGTTTATCGTCTGTTTGCGCCGATCTACGGGCGCTCACTGCTCACGCGGCAGTGCAACATCGATTGCGGGGATATCGGAGGAGCTAGCGCAAAAGTCAAGCAATGCTTTGAGTTAGGGGCACCAGTCGGCTGCAATGCCAATGCTTTCAGGGCCGCTATATGGTCCGATCTCTTCGATTGTGACGGCACCATCGGCAAGGGCGGCCGCAATGATCGTGTCCCAAGATGCGTCGACCAGCACAATATGCTCCAGCCCATCGCAGCGGCGCACGGCGGAGGCGATGAACTCATCGCCAATCCGGTGGTTCGTGAGACCTGCTTGTTGCCCGGTCTGCACCAGACGGCTGCCTTCCAGTGTCCAGAACTTCAGCGTCTTGCCCAGATGGGGTGTCTCGACATAGGCAATATCGGGCTGCCCATCGGCATCGAAGTCCGCCACCCCGGCCACCGCCAGCCAACGGAACGGTCGTCCGATCTCGGGCCCTTCGGCGATGGTCGAGAGGCTGAGATCCAAGATGACCAGCCGTGCACCGCCCGTTTGCGAGGCGATTACAGTGATCACTTCGGGGACTTTGTCGCCGGTGACATCGGCCAGACGAGGCGCGATGTCCTCAATCACTTCATCGCGGGGCAATCGGCGAACAATGTGACAGGGGGCGCCACCTGGAGGTACCGACGACATGACCAACGCCTCTGAATCTTGCAGCCCTCCCATAATCCCGTGGCCATATCGGTTGGTCGCCCCCAACATTCCAATCCGCCATACCGTGTTCGTCTCGGGATCGGTCCAGGTCTCCCCACGATCGGCCAAGTCGAACTGGACGGTCTCGCAGGCTTCTGCCGTATCAGCCATTAACAGGCTTGCGAGGAGCAAACCGCTCAGAAAAAAGAACCTAATCTGCATGCATTCTCCAAAAAACGTCTTCGACACGTCTGGAGCATAGACCAGAGGTCACCGCGAAATAACCCCGATGCGCAACCCGCTAGTGTTCCGGCAGGCGACCATCGCCGGAGAGAAGGATCGCCACGGGTTGCATCGACGGAATCCGAGCGAAGACGATCATTGCCGTAGCCAAGAGCGGCACAATGATCAACGCGCCGACGATGCCCCAAACCGCTCCGCCTGCGAAAATGCCAAAGAAAACGACAAAGGGGCTGAGATTGAGCGATGTGCTCATCAGTTTTGGCTCGAGAAAGTTGCTGGCGAGTAGCTGTATTGGCACCAGAGTCGCGGCGACAACAAGAAGTGGTGTGAAGCTTTCGAACTGGACCAAGGTCATCAAGAGCGGAAAGACAATCCCCACCAATGTCCCGATTGTCGGGATAAAGCTGAAAAGGAAAATCATCACCGCCCAGAAAACGGGTGCCTCGACGCCGACAAAGGAGAGAACCACGAAAGTCGGTACCGCTTGGACGAGGCCCAGGAGCACTTTGATGCCGATATAGGTCTCAATCTCCCGCAGAATCTGCTCACTGGCGCGCTGGACCTGGTCATGATCGATGCCATGGCGAGAGAGGCTTTGGAGCTTGATCTCCGCCAGTTTGGCCTCCTGATTAATGAAAATGATATAGACGAAGATGATGATCATGCTGGTGGCCGCATTCGCTGCCGATCCGGCAAAGCTGATCACTGCGGGGGCCAATTCGATTTTCTGAAGTACGTCACCGATCTTTAGCGCGCCTTCGACGCCCAGCATGGATGAAGCCGAGGTGGCGATAGCATCAAGTTTCGCCTCGTAGAGGGGGAGTTTCTCTGCAACCGTTCGTGCGCTGTCGGCCACCATGCTCCCAATGACAATCAGGGCGATCAGGATGGAAAGCGCGGCAGAGAGCTTGCTCAGCCCGTCGCTTTGAATGCCGCAAGAGGCGTAAGCCTTGCTGAACTGGCGCGCCGTGACGCTGATTAGGAACCAGATGAAGAGCGCAAGCAGAACGGGCTCCAGCACACTGCGAGCCTCGATCAAAAGCCAGAGAGTCGCCGCCATGGCGACAGTAACTTGGAAGTAGCGCGATGATCCGGGCACCATTCCGATCCTTCTATCGCGCCACGTGCCCTGCGACTCGCGCGGCAACATCGCGGCCGCTTTGATAGGCGCCATGGGCTGTCGCCTGCCAAGCGAGAGAGAACGCCTCCCCCGCGAAGGCGATCCGGCCTGTATCTGCTTCGATCATTTCATGGCGCCGTGTGCCCCTATTGGGCAATGCGTAGCTGTAAGCGCCCTGAACGAAAGGGTTTTCCAACCAGTTCGTCGTGGCGATCCCTGTAACGGCTGCCCGCCCCTCAGCGCCAAAGGCCATCTCGAGGCGCTCGAGCGCGAAATCCATCCGAGCCGGTTCACCCGCAGCGATCCATTCCCGGGCAAAATCGCCACCGAGATGAGCGATCATCATTGGGCCTGGTTCTTGGATGACTTGAAAATCCAACGGGCTCGCGGGTTCGCCAGGATCAACCATCGTGAAACGGGTTTTCGGGTCACTGACCAAGGGATGGGAGAGAGTGATGGCGACTTTCTCGTAGGCGCCACAAGGAATGTCGGCGATCAGATCCAAGAGGTCTCGGGCCGGGCCATGGCCAATCTCGATCGCGCCCGACGAGAGCACATTGGTCGAGGTTGTGATGATCGCAGCCTTCGCCTCGATGGCGCCTTCGACTGTCTCGACCCTTATGCCTGTTGGGGTTTCAACGACCGCGGTCGCAGCTAGGCCAAGCCGAATGTTCAATCCCTTGGCCATGCGTTCGATTAGATCGCCATAGCCAGAGATCACCGGCCAGTTCTTTTCGGTGTCTTCATAGTCTTCAGCGCCCAGGATGGAGAGCCGCTCAGGATCTTCGCTGTGAAGGAGTGCGATGATATAGCGAGATGCCCGGTTCCAGCGGCCGTCATCGGGGAGCACGCTGGACATTGCATCGTCATTGCCCTCTTCAGCGGCGTCCTCGACGGCTTCGTAGGCCGACTCGAGTGCTGCTCTAGCTTTATGAACGGTTTCCCGATCCTCCCATTTGCCGGCTGACCAAATCTCGAAGTGCTCCTCCCAATCCTCGCGGTTGTATCGGGTTCCAAGCTTGTCCGCCCAGGGGACGAGCGGGTTCTTGTCAGCTGAATGAAACCAGTGGCAGCCGTGATCCCAAGGATGGCTGAGTGACGTCTTGTCTGTGAAAGCGCGCCCTCCAATCCTGTCCGCAGCTTCCAGAATCAGGCAAGAAATTCCCCGTTCGGTGAGTTCGATGCCAGCGCCGACGCCCGCCGCACCTGCACCAACAATGATGACATCCGGATTCTGCATGGGAACTCGCTTGCAATCGTTGATCTAGTTCGTTTTGCGTAGCATGCGCGCCATTTAGCCTAAAGGAGTTTACCCCTTGGATCCCGTAGAAATGGGAGTGATTCAAGGAAATCCGATTGACCGGGGCGGCGTCAGGGTGCACCGCTCTGCTATGGAAATGCTGACAAACCCTTATCGCGGAGCAGCCGAAGAGATCTCGGTGCCTGCGGACACCCCCTTCCCGAGCGTTGCTGTCGCTCAGGTTCAAGAGCTTCTCAACCGATGCCCATCTGCGGCGGCGACCCCGCTGAGTTCAGCGCCCGGGTTCGCTGATAAGGCCGGCGTTGCCGAGGTTTGGATTAAGGACGAGCGTGGGCGGATGGGTCTGGGCAGTTTCAAAGCACTTGGAGCAGCTTATGTTATCGCCCGCGATGCCGTCATCGGGGGACCAGGATCCATCGCGGATCGGACATATGTGACGGCCAGTGCGGGTAATCATGGTCTCTCAGTTGCTGCCGGAGCCCGGATCTTTGGCTCGAACTCGGTCGTCTACATTGCAGAAACCGTACCTGAGAGTTTTGCAGATCGACTTCGCTCGGAAGGTGCCAAAGTTGTCCGCGAAGGCACGCAATACGAAGAGGGCATGGCCGCCGCCGCCAAAGCAGCCGAAGACAATGGCTGGATCTTGCTGTCCGACAGTTCTTGGCCAGGATACTTCGAACGCCCGCATCGCCTGATGGAGGGATATCTGGCGATGATGGCGGAGGTGTTTGAGGAGATGTCTGAAGCACCGAGCCATATCTTCCTTCAGGCTGGTGTTGGGGGGCTTGCCGGTGCGGCGGCTGCGATTGCGCGTGACGAATGGGGCGATGGCCCACGGATCATCGTGGTCGAGCCTGAAGCAGCGCCGGCGCTAATCGGATCCATCGCTGCGGGCAAATCGATCGTGACTGAAGGGCCGGTCTCCGCCATGGGTCGGTTGGATTGCAAGGAGCCTTCTCTGATCGCGTTGAAGGGCCTTGCACGAGATGCGGATCAGTTCGTGACGATCACGGAAGAAGAAGCTGATCGAGGGACGCGAGAGCTTGCGGCCCATGGGTTTGCAACCACGCCTTCGGGCGGTGCAGGCCTCGCCGCATTGCTCGCATTTGGCGCCACCCCTGAGATGTTGCGGTTAGCACCGCAGAGCCGGGTTCTCGCAATCCTGAGCGAAGGGCCTGAGTGATGTCTTTGCCGCGTGGATTTCCCGATGAGGAGTACCACGCCCGCCTCGCCCGTGCCCAAGAGATGCTGGCAGAGGCCGATTTGGCGGCTTTGTTGCTGACGACGGAGCCCGAGATCCGATACTTCACCGGTTTTCTTACCCGTTTTTGGGAGAGCCCAACCCGACCTTGGTTCTTGATTGTCCCGGTTGCGGGTAACCCGGTGGCGGTCATTCCTTCGATTGGCCAGGCCTTGATGAGCCAAACTTGGATCACGGATGTTCGAACATGGACTTCTCCGAACCCAGCGGATGATGGCGTTAGTCTGCTGGCCGATACGCTGAGTGAGGTCGCGCGCTCTGGCAAGGTCGGCCTGCCCGATGGCTCTGAGACGCATCTGAGGATGCCGATTGCTGACTTGGATGCGCTGAAATCGAAAGTTGGATGTACGTTTGCAGGTGACGCGGGGATCATGCGACGCTTGCGTGTGATCAAGTCTGTGGCAGAGATCGCGAAGATCCGTCACAGCTGTGATATCGCAGGGCGGGCTTTCAGCCGAATGGCAGAGATCGCCCGTCTCGGTGTTCCGCTGGAAGAGGTCTTTCGCCGGTTCCAGATGCTCTGCCTCGATGAAGGGGCTGATTGGGTGCCCTATCTCGCCGGAGCGTCGGATCCTGACGGCTATGCCGATGTCATCTCACCCGCCACCGGCGCACCGTTAGCAATGGGCGATGTCCTGATGCTGGATACGGGCTTGGTCTGGGACGGGTACTTTTGTGACTATGACCGCAATTTTGCGGTTGGCACGCCGTCGCCCCTAGTGGCCGACGCGCATGCCAGGCTGATCGATGCGACTGAGGCGGGCTTTGCCGCTGCGCGTCCCGGAGCGACGGCAGCGGATGTTTTTCACGCGATGGATGCAATCGTGACCGGTGGCACAGGCACATCCGAAGTTGGTCGTCTCGGCCATGGGCTTGGAATGCAACTCACCGAATGGCCCTCATTTATTCCTGAGGACCAAACCCCCCTCTTGCCCGGCATGGTCCTGACGCTGGAACCCAGTATCGAGGTCGGGCAAGGCCGGTTTCTGGTGCATGAGGAAAACATCGTGATCGGTGCCGAAGGCGCCTCCTACCTCACGACCCCGGCCGGCCGCGATCTTCCTGTTCTATAGCGAAAGAGGCACTTGATGATTGAGCTTCCAACCGCCCCGCTTCGCGACGAGATGATCGCCTGGCGCCACGATCTGCACCGCCATCCTGAGCTCGGTTTCGACGAACATCGCACGTCAACGCGGGTTGCAGAGCTGTTGGAGAGTTTCGGTCTGGATGTCCACCGGGGCGTCGGTCAGACCGGGGTTGTTGGCGTCCTCCAACGAGGCAATGCGCCGGTCAGCATTGGGTTGCGCGCTGATATGGATGCTCTGCCAATCCGCGAGGTTACTGGGCTGCCCTACAGCTCTGAGAATGAAGGTGTGATGCATGCCTGCGGCCATGATGGACATACGAGCATGCTTCTCGGCGCGGCCAAGCGTTTAGCTCATGATGGTCGTTTTAACGGCCGCGCCGTCTTCATCTTCCAGCCGGCGGAGGAGCATGGCAAGGGCGCACCGGCGATGATCTCTGACGGCTTGTTCGAGCGGTTTCCTGTCGATGCGGTCTACGGGATGCACAATATGCCTGGGATCCCTGCGGGCAGTTTTGCGACGCGCAAAGGCGCGATCATGGCGAGTGAAGCACTGTTTGAAATCACGATCCAGGGGCAAGGCGGGCACGCCGCGATGCCACACCAAGGCGTCGACGCAATCGTTGTCGGGGCAGAGATTGTGAGCGCTCTGCAAACGATTGTGGCGCGAAAGCTGAACCCAGGTCTGAACGGTGTTGTCTCAGTCACGGAGTTTAAAACGGATGGTCAAAGAAACGTCTTGCCGGGCCGGGCGGTGCTGACCGGCGATGCAAGGGCGTTAACACCCTCTGTGAATGCTGAGATCGAAGCAAAGATGCGCCAGATCGTCGGCGGGATCGCCGCGGCCCATGGTGTTGCCGCCGAGGTGAGTTATGAAACGGTCTTTGAAGTGACGCAGAATGCTGCGGAACCAAGCGAGAGCGCCATTTGGGCCGCTAAAGCGCTCGTGGGTTCGAACCAGCTTGACGCAGATTGTGCACCTGAGCTCGGCTCCGAAGACTTCGCGCATATGGCGCTGGCGCGTCCTGGGTGCTTTGTCTTCGTTGGTAATGGCACGCAAGGTGCTAATGGTATGCCGCTGCATTCTGCTGATTATGATTTCAACGACGACATCCTGGTGACCGGTTCATCCTTCTGGACACAACTGGTCGAGCAGGAGCTTCCTGAACATAGCTGAACTCTACTGCGAGCCTTCCAACTCGGTCACTTCGACAGCGATTGCCTGTTCAATCGTCACCTCAATTCGGTCGCCCTCTTTGCGCGAAGCGGCGAAGTCCTGCATTTTGGGATGGATCTTCCTCAGGCGGATCAGGCCATCAGGACGGCGGTAAGTGACGATGGAGGTCTCGGGGTTAAACTCGATGAACTCGATCACGATGTTGGTGACTTGGCCGATGGCACCTGAGGGCTTGTCACCTAGTTCCGCGCGTTCGCTATCGGTAATGGTGACCGCACCGCCTGGATCGTTGGGATCGGCCATCCGGGCAAGAACCCCTTCGTAGAAGGCAACCTGGATCCTGTCACCAACATCGATTTGGTCGAAGTTCCGGACCTCGTCCCCTGCGATTATCGAGACGATGACATCGTCATCGCGTCGGATCGTGACCTCGCGGGTCTGCGGGTCGACCGCTTCCACCAGCCCACCGCCGAGAACCACGGACTCCCGAGCAGCGCTGTCACTCCCTGCCGCGGCGATGGGCGACTGCGTAAGTGCGGCGCAAAGCAGCGCTGCGGCTGCGAGGTTTCGGCTGGTCCTGATCATGGTTTGTCTCCTGAAATCCCGTAAGAGCGCATTGGCCGCGGGATCAAATTGCGCGCTTCAATGGAGGAATTCTATCAACTCGCGAGCAGCGTGTGCAAGAAAGATCAGATCTACGCTGAATTGCGCGCCGGCGGGGTCATCCCATCCGATTGGTGGGGTTGCCGATGATATCCATGAACTCTTTCCGCGTGCGGGGATCGGATTTGAAGTTGCCCAGCATGGTCGAAGTGACCATCGAGACGCCGTGCTTGTGAATCCCTCGGGTCGACATGCAGTGATGCTCGCCTTCGACCACGACGGCCACGCCCATCGGCTCCAGCACGTCCATCAGCGTGTTGGCGATCTGAGCGGTCATCTTCTCCTGCACCTGCAGACGTTTGGAGTAGGCCTCGACCAGGCGGGCGAGCTTGGAGATCCCGACAACCCGGTTGGTCGGCACATAGCCGACATGCGCCTTGCCGATGATCGGCGCCATGTGATGCTCGCAATAGCTCTCAAACCGGATGTCGCGCAGGACCACCATCTCGTCATAGCCTTCGACCTCTTCGAAGGTCCGGGCGAGGATTTCCTTTGGATCGATCGTGTAGCCGCTGAACCATTCTGAATAGGCGCGCACAACACGGCCCGGTGTGTCGAGCAGGCCTTCACGGTCCGGGTTGTCGCCAGCCCAACGCAGCAGGGTGCGCACAGCCTCTTCCGCTTCCTCGGCGGTGGGCCGCTCAACCTGGTCTTCAGCCGCAAGGGGCTTGAAGTCCTGTTCAGGCTTGTTCATCGCGACCCTCTCAGTCTTTGCGTTAAGGCGCGTTAAAGTTGTTCGTGGGCGAGGAGGTTAGGACGAACATCCTGACTTCCAAGGCATTTCCCCGAACGAGTTGCGGAACCGTATCTCATTTTTGAGTGTCAGGACAGATTTACGCCGCTGTGAGCGCCCGTTCAAGATCCACCTTGAGATCCAGGGGGTCTTCGAGCCCGACGGAAAGACGGACCAGCCCTTCGGAGATGCCGAGTTTGAGCCGCGCCTCCTCGGACAGTCGCTGGTGGGTGGTCGTCGCCGGATGTGTAATCAGGCTTTTTGCATCACCAAGATTGTTGGAGATTTTGACAAGGCTGAGGGCGTTGAGCATCCGAAATGCCCCAGACTTGCCGCCGGGCACTTCGAAGGCCAACATCTGCCCAGACCGTGACATCTGGGCGGCGGCGAGGTTGTGCTGCGGGTGGCTGGGTAGGCCGGGATACAGAACCCGGTCGAGCTGGCCATCGAGCCAGAGCGCGAGTTCTCCGGCTGTATCGGTCTGCGCGTTGCATCGAAGCGGCAGGGTCTCCAAACCCTTGAGCAAGACCCAGGCGTTAAACGGGCTGAGTGCTGGGCCAATATGCTTGATGAAGCCCTCCAACTCGTCCCGGATGAATTTCTTCGTGCCCAGGATAACCCCGCCGAGGCAACGGCCCTGCCCGTCGATATGCTTGGTGGCGGAGTAAATCACGATGTCCGCACCCAACTCCATCGGGCGCTGGAACATTGGCGTTGCAAAGACATTGTCGACGACAAGGCGCGCGCCGGCGGCATGTGTAATCTCGGCCACCGCTTTGATGTCGATGATCTCGAGCGTCGGGTTGGATGGACTCTCGAGGAAGCAGATCTTCGTTTCAGGGCGCATCGCGTCCTGCCACTGAGCGAGATCGGTGCCGTCGACAAGTGTTATTTCGACGCCGAAACGGGGGCAGAGGTTCTCAACGATGTAGAGACACGAGCCAAAGAGCGCGCGGGCCGCCACCACGTGGTCGCCAGCCTTCAACTGGCACATCAGCGCGCCGTGGACGGCCGCCATACCCGAAGCGTTCGCAAAAGCGTCCTCCGACCCTTCAAGCAGCGCGACACGTTCCTCGAACATGCGCACGGTCGGGTTGCCATAGCGGGCGTAGACATAGCCATCCGCCTCGCCCTTGAACCGGGCCTCTGCCGCCTCGGCGCTGTCATAGACAAAGCCTTGCGTTAGGTAGAGCGCCTCGGATGTCTCTCCGTGGTGGGAGCGATCCTCGCCCCCATGCACCAGCTTCGTGCGCGCATTCCATTCTGTCATCGTCTCGACCACCGTTGTCGGCGCCCCTCTTAGCGGTCCATAGGACCTCAGGTTACATCAAGACCGGGGATCAGAGGCGAGGGTGCTTCCCCCCACCACGACCTCTTTAGCGGTTTGTTTAACGTGGCCCGCAAGCCGGTCCGACAAACCACCACGCAAATTCTCGTTACGGATTCGCCGCCCGCTCGTCAATTGTGATTTCTCAGCCCAACCTCATGACCCAGCCCCCGGACTGGCCTTGTAAGCGGCATGTCCAGCAACAATCGCGAGGGCCTGAGTGACGATAAACACAACCTCTCCCTTCGCACCAAACAGGATCAGAATGATGGACGGGAGGAGAGAGATTAGCGACGCGCCAAGGATGTAGACGATCGCGCTGTTCTTAAGATCTTTCCAGATCGCGATAATCAGCGCAGCGATCGCGGTCTGGAAGACAAGAAACGCCAGCCCATGTAGAACACTGATCATTTGAGCGCCGATCATCTTGTCAAACCCTGCCGATAGCTAAGGTCTTCACTCTTAACTCTGTAACAGTCCTATCCCATTGACGATAAGTCAAGTTTCGCCCAAGAGGCGCGACTTTAAGCCGTCTCATGGATTCGTGAGCACCACTGGTCAAAAGCACCAAATTCTGCCATGGGAGTCCCATGGCCCATCTGTCCGAGGCAACGCTTAAGAGGTTGGATGCTGCTGCGATGAACGCAGTGGCGCTCGCCCTCATGGGTGTCTTCTTGGCTAGATTGATGATCATGCCGATGGTTGCCGAGGCGCGCGACGGTCAGATGGTGATCTGCGGCGCGGCGGGCATGACGGTGATCAGCCTCGACGCGTCTGACAACCCTGAGCCGATCGCAGATCCACCCAGTTGCGCTGAACACTGTGTTCTGACGGTTGAGTTCCAACCCAATACACCGACCGCTGCAACGGATTTTCGGCCCTGGTTGATCACCGATGATCACTTCCATTCCGCAGATTTGCGGGTGCTCTCGCACCGTGCTTTCCGCTCACGTGCGCCGCCTTTTTTCATCTGATCCACGGCTCCCCCTCTGAAGAACGTTGATCTGTGCGGCCGACTGGCCGTGCGACCCCATGATGAAAGGAGTGCACGATGCGCACCCGTTACACGGCTCTGATCCAGATCGTCTGCATGCTGTTTGCCATTCCCCTCTCTGCCCATGAATACACCGCCGGCGATCTGACGATCGATCATCCAATCTCACGTCCCAACTTGCCCAATCGGCCAATGGCTGCCTATATGAAGATCGAGAATGCAGGTCAGGCCGGTGATATGCTCGTCGCGGCCTCGTCACCTGAGTTCGATACGATCGAGATCCATACGGTCAAAGAAACCGATGGCGTAGTGAAGATGATTCAACTCGAAGGCATTGAGGTCAGCCCAGGAGAGACCACCGAGTTGGCTCCCGGAGGTTTGCACCTAATGCTCTTTGGTGCAAAAGAGACCTATAAGATCGGCGATAGCTTCCCTGTGACGTTGGAGTTTGCCCAGTCCGGTAAGGTCGATATCGTCGTGAACATTGAGAAGCCGAAACATGGTGAGGCGAAACATGGCGATCACTCGAGCCATAGTGGGCATTCCGGCCACAGCTCGAGTGACAGCAATTGAAGCCGATCACTGAGCGACCCTCAAAACCCGAACCGCTCAGGCTCGGGGACGAGGAAAGCATGGCGCAGTGGCGTGAGTATATGCGTCTCTGTGCCCTCGCGGATGAGGCTCTATTAGCTGAAAAAGGCTCTCTGGCTGATCGCTTGAACTGAGCGGTCGTCATCGGATCGTCATCGACGCGCAACAGGACTGACGCCGAACTCCGGTACACAACATGTTGAGGAGAGGGGGCGAACCCCTCCAGGCATGTTGGGGTTACGATGGCAGTCCTTCGCGTCAATGCGACGAGATCGGGCGAGTTGTCCACAGCTTGTCAAGGGGCCTCTTGGCGCCTGGAGCTGGACCGTGCGCTTGAGCGTCTCGCTCCCGAAGATCCCGTTTGCATCCTGATCCACGGATATCGGTTTACCTGGCGTGCTGACACGCCTTGCCTCGATCCGCATCTGCGTCTCTTTGGTGCTGGGCAAAGCCGCTGTGGCCAGCTGCGACCGGTTCGCGGGGACTGGGCCGGATGGCTCGGTTTCTCCGAAGAGCCTGACCGCGACGGCCTTTGTATCGCGTTTGGCTGGGAAGCGAGATCGACCAAGTCAGGCGGCCGATCTAGAACTTTCGCAAAGATCTATAGGGATGCTGCGAAAGCCGCTGGCGCGTTGGGGATACTGGCTGCACACATCGCTGCTCGACGTCCTGGTTTAAGTATCGATATGCTTGCCCACTCATTGGGCGCTCGGGTGGCTCTGAACTGCCTTTCACAACGCCCTCTCGATCAGTATGGGCGCGTGATTTTGATGGGTGCAGCCGAGTTTGTGTCCGAGGCAGAGGCGGCTCTGGCCGCACCGCACCAGGCAGAGATCTATCACATGCTCAGTCGTGCAAATGATCCGTTCGATGGCCTATTCGGTCTGCTGGCGCCGACCCAATTGGCAATGCATCAGGTGTCGCTGGGCATTCGCGGGCTGGGGCGAGCCCATGCAAGGTGGATCGATTTGCAGCTGGATCTGCCTGCCTTGGGCGACTGGCTCGAGATGCGTGGCCACCGTCTTACGCGTGAGGAGCGTGTCAGCCATTGGCACTTCTACGCAGATGCTGGCGCGATGGGTTTCTACCGGGCGATACTGCGTCATAGACCGCCCCATGCCATCCGAAACTTGCGCGCAGCCCGGATCCCCGAAGAGATCGAGCCGCGATGGTCGCGGCTCATCAGTCTGCCAACACTGGGTGCAGATGATTGGCCGACAACGGGCACACCCTTGCCAAATCGCGGTTGAAGCGGCATGTCCCCTTCATGCAAAGGGGTGGTTCTATCAGTCTCAGAGGATGCGTTTGGGCATGGATCCTATGCGCGGTGCCGGGTTTTGGTTTGGCCGAAACCATCGAGACTTGCACAAATCCCGTTGAACCTTGGGCGCAACTGACCGCCTGTACGCAGATCATCGATGGTGGCGAATGGCCGGGCCCGTCCGGCGCGTGGGCCTATTCAAACCGGGCAATGGCGCATGCTTCACTGGGCAATCACCAGTTCGCTTTTGACGATCATGATAAGGCCATCGAACTGGATCCGCTCAATCCGCGTGCCTTCAACAATCGAGCAACCAGCCATGCTGAGTTCCGCCAGTATGAGCAGGCACTGAGCGATTACGCGGCCGCCCTGGAACTGGACCCGAACTATGCGACCGCTTTGATTAACCGGGCGAGTGTTCACGATGAGATGGGGAATGCCGCCGAGGCGAGGGCCGACTATGACCGTGCGATCGCATTGGAGTCGGCAGCCGGGCGCCCGACCGCAGACCTCGTTTTCCTGCGCGCAGACATGGCCTGTCGCATGGGCGATGCCGAGGCTGCAATTCGCGATCGTGAACCCGCGATGCAGAGTGGTCTGTTCCCGAAAGAGCAGATGGAGCTTCTGCTGATTGCTAAAGGCTATCTGAAAGACGGCGTTGACTTCGACGCTGCTCTTGTCGCTTGGACCGAGGCCGGGTGTCCCTGGCGTTAGAGCAAAAACGGATCTGATAGGATCAATCAGATCCTAGGATTTTGCTCTCACATACGACTCTGGAGAAAAATTTTTTCCAACCTGAATCAGGTTGAAACGATTTTGGTCTAGCTTTCAGCGAATTGATCCCGCCAAAAAAAGAGGACGCCGGGGAGAGATCCGGCGCCCAGTTGGAGAGGTATCACAAGAAACACATTGTGACAGTTCGAAGGCGGGGCCAGGGCCGCATCGACCGCGGCTCCGTCTCCAAGGGACAACCCCTTACTATCCGAATCGAGTGTCCCATGGCTGTGAGGATCATCACGTTCGCTGTCTCAATTTGCATCGAACTGTCTGAAAGTGGGCGTCAGGGGAGAGAACCTGACGCCCTGTCCGGCTTTGCATGCTGCGGATCGACCGCAGGTCACCCAGTGTGTGGAAGGGGTGGCATAGGGCGCGGACATGCTGTCGATACCCAGCACGCGCCCCAGCGTCGGTGACGAAAATTACATCTTAAGAGGAATTGTGAGCGAGCGGTCAGGCCGGAAACCCGGGCAAGCATATCCTGAAAGTCCATCGGTGGGGCCAGTCCCGAAGCTGGTTTCCAGCCTTTGGAACCGGCATTCGCCGATTTTCGACGCCCCCACCTTTGACGCATACTCAGTGGCGTGACAGCCCACACTTACTTACTCGAACACCCGGCTCGCTCACGAACCTGACGATTGCTTAGAAAAAGATGCTTACCAAACAGTTAACGGTTGAAAACTGATTTGGACGTCAGAAGTCTTTGACATTGATCGCACCAATCTGAAAAACGGTTTTAAATCATCGTCGTAAAGGGTAAACTGCGGTTGGGGAACTTTGCAGGAGGACCACGATATGCATCGTGTTTGCTTCACTTTGTTTCTAATGTTTTTCTCGATAACCCCTGTGGCGGCGGTCACTTTCAACGAAGCTGACCTCGACGGCGGCGATCTTAGTGACAACTTTCAAAATCCGACCGTTATCGGCCCAGGGTTCGACTCAGTGACGGCGATTCGAAACGGCAGCGAGCAGTTCGACTTTTTCGTCTTCACTAATCTGCCAACCGGTAGTCAGCAGATCGACTTTCAGATTGTACCAAACACCCCTGTGGGAGACACGGAGTTCTCCTTCAATGCGGGCGGTAACCCCCGGGTGAGTTTCGACCCTTTTCAGTTCGAGTTCGACGGTGACAGTCTTGGCAACGCACAGATCGTCTTCAACGATCAGGAAGAAACGCTTTCGTTTCTGACACCCGAGGATTTTGAGGGCGTTCTCTATGTCTCGTTCAATTTCACCAATGGAACGAACATAAGGCTCAATGTTCAGGGATTTACCGAGATTCCGTTGCCAGCGGGGAGCGTGCTTCTTCTGACCGGTATTGCCGCTTTCGCGCGACTAGCGCGGTGTCAGGGCAGGAAGAACCGGAAGAAGGCTGATGCAAGCCAACCGGCAGCGAGTGCGACGGCGATTGAAATAACCCCATAGATCGCCGGCTGCTCAGTCGCCATTGTGTAGATCAGGCGTTCCAGTCCGACTTTGCGAACCGCAATGGTTTGTTCGTGCTGATCAATCACTTGAAGGTCGCGCAACAAAAGGATCCGAGCGCGGTAATCGCCTTCGACCAACTGTGCTGGTAGGCGTACATTGGTTTGGAACAATGTATCGTTCTTGAGGGTTACGCCGCCGGTTTGCTCAAAATAGAGCCCGCGCGCCTCGTTTAGGCGGATCGCGGCAAGGCGATATTCTTCAGGATAAGCAACGTCGGTTGTCTCACCGATCAGCCGGACCGAGTATTCGAGCCCAACCTTGTGGCGAAAGTCCTCTGTATGGCTGATGATGTCTTCGAGTGGTCGGGTGGTTGAGATCGCGTAGAAACTGGGAGCGCGGTCAACTTTGACGCCTGCATCATTGATCCATATCCCGAATTGGCGTTCTTTCTTACGCACGATCACCGGCTCGGATGGTCCTATGATGATAACGATCACATCCAGGGGCCCTTCGGGTGGTGGGGCATAACGCTCAACGGCGCCCGAGATGTCCAACTCAGACCCGTCGAAATTCGTTGTTATCGAGATTTGGTTCTGGCTGAGCAGGGCGATGATCTTCTCTTCAGCAGCAGCCTGGGCTGGCCACAGAAGAAGGAAAAGGCAGAGGCTGACCCAGCGTATCAATGCCCGCCCTCCCCAATGCTAAAGAACTCATCTGGGGTGCGAACGAGGTCCCAACCTAGCTTGGCGCAAACGATCAGGACCATCGCGGCCAGCAGGATCCGCAACTGCTCTGCCTTAAGGCGCGGCCCAATGCGCACACCGATCTGCGTTCCAACGACCCCACCTACCAAAAGGATCAGTGCAAGAATACCGTCGACCGTTTGGTTGTAGATCGCATGCATCAGGGTCGTCGCCCCGGTCACGAACATGATTTGAAAGAGCGAAGTTCCCACCACGACCGTCGTCGCCATACCAAGCAGGTAGATCATCGCGGGGACCATAATGAAGCCGCCGCCAACCCCCATGATTGCCGCCAAAACGCCAACTGACATTCCGATCAGAAAGGGTGGAATCGCCGAAATATAAAGTTTCGACTCGCGAAATCGCATCCGAATGGGGAGCTTCTGTACCCAGGTGTGTTTCCCCCTCGTACGTGGACGCGGCACTCCGGAGCGGGAGCGCAAGAGCGCGCGCAAACTCTCCCACATCATCAGACTGCCGACGATACCTAGGAAGACAACATAGCAGAGCGAAACCATGAGCTCGACCTGCCCGAGTGTCCGCAGGAAGGCGAAAAGCTGGACGCCGATAGCCGAGCCGACGAGGCCACCTAGCAAAAGCACTGTTCCCATCCGGAAGTCGACGGTTTTTCTCCGCCAATGGGCCAGAACGCCAGAAAAACTGGAGGCGACGATCTGGTTCGCCTCGGTCGCCACTGCCACTGAAGGCGGGATCCCGATCAGGATCAGCAGAGGTGTCATCAGAAACCCGCCGCCAACGCCAAAGAGGCCCGACAAGAAGCCAACGCCCCCGCCGAGCCCCAAAAGAAGGAAGGCGTTGACCGAGACCTCGGCGATCGGCAGGTAGATGTTCATTGAAACCCAGTGTTTTCGTGTATTTCCAATACAGCGAAGACTGGACCTCTACCAGTGCCACGAAGCCACAACTCGTGGTTCCAAAACACCTGCACAAGGATGTGATCTTCTTTTTTGGTTGCGAAACCTGACTTAGGTCGCCAGCTCCTGGACCGCGCGCACTGCGATCGGTTCTCCCCATTCCTGAACAAAGTGGCCGCCGTCTGGAATCCGCATTGGTTCCTCAATTTTCAACAGCGCCGCCATTTTCTCCATTACCGGTGGACCGAGCACGGGATCGGACTCGCCAATCGCCATAAAACTCGTACCGTTCCAGCGGGTCTTAAAGAACTCGCGGGCGCTTCGCCCGATCTCAGCGCCAGCCATGTCGCGATCAATCGGCACAAGTGCGGGAAAGCGGCGCACACCGGCGCGAAAGCGGCTGTCTGGGTAGGGTGCGTCATAGGCGGCTGCTTCCGCATCAGAAAGGTGGGGCGTGCTGCGCTTCATAAGGCTTGAGATACTGAAGTCCGGTTTTGTAGCGACGAAGTCCCGCCATGCGAGGAAAGCGTCACCTGGCGCGGCGCCAACACCAAGTGTGGTGTTCATCACGACCAATTGGTCGATCCGAGCGATCTCCATTGGCAGCGTGAGGCCCAAGATCCCGCCCCAGTCTTGAACGACAAGCGTGATCGGCCCTTCGATCCGCTCCAAGAAACGCAGCAAGTACTC
This sequence comes from Pseudomonadota bacterium, assembly GCA_039185285.1. Lineage (GTDB taxonomy): Bacteria > Pseudomonadota > Alphaproteobacteria > Rhodobacterales > Rhodobacteraceae > Thermohalobaculum. Next base: position 1,990 of record JBCDAQ010000036.1, on the reverse strand, counting down.
TCGGTGAAAGTCGAAGGTATAGACCGTATCCTCGACCGGCTTGTCCGATTTTCCAAACCCGAACAGGTCCGGGGCAACGACCCGATGGCCAGCTGCCTCAAAGATCGGGATCATCCGACGATAAAGAAAGCTCCATGTCGGCTGACCATGAAGGCATACCCATGTCCGCCCGGTGCTGCCCATCCCAGTATCCACATAGTGCAAACGAAGCCCCTCATACCCGGCCAGGTCGTCTACGTAGATTGGCTTCCATGGATAGTCAGGGACGTCTCGGAAAGCATCATCTGGGGTTCTCATGGCCTCGATTGACATAGGATCCTCCGCTTTTTCGTTAGACTATCCTCTCGGCTGGACTGAAACTTCAAGAAAATGTGGCTTGTACAGGTTTGCTGATGTGGGTTTTGTCTGACCATGCGCAGCGTAATCATCTCCTTGATCTTTCTCCTATTCGCGTTCCCAGCACATGCGTGTGGGAGCGCTGAGCGATGCAAAATCGAAGGGGGCTACTATCTGGCGAGCCCGCCTCCGGACTGGGACGGGAGGTCACCTCTTCCACTGGTGGTGTTCTACCATGGTTGGAATTCATCGCCTGAGGGAATGTTCCGCAACAAAGCGATGCTGAACGCTGTTCATCGCCGCGGCGCGATGTTTGTCGCTCCTTACGCGCGGATCGGATACTGGCGCCAGATCGGAGAGGGGCGCGCGGAAGGTGGCCGGGACGAGCTTGCCTATGCCCAAGCAGTTATCGCAGACATCAAGTCTCGCTGGCCTGTGCAGGAAAACCGAATCCTTGCTTCTGGCTTCTCGCGCGGCGCCTCGATGGTATGGAACCTTGCGTGCTACGGCGGAGATCTCTTCACGGCATATGTGCCGATCGCGGGCGGCTTCTGGAATTCGAACCCAGAGGATTGTCCCACGGGGCCCGTGAACCTCCGCCACATTCATGGGCAGAGCGATAAGGTCGTCGCGTATGACGAAATCGGCATCTACAACTCCATGCCGATACCCGAAGGCATTGCGATCCTGCGCCGCCTGAACGGCTGTAAGCTACAACCGGATGGACGCTCGGCCGAAAAACGTTACGCTTGCCAGGACTGGGGGTCGTGTTCCTCTGGCAAAGAACTGTCGCTATGCCTCCATCCTAAAGGACATTCGATTCCTGCAGAATGGGTGGCCGAGGGCTATGATTGGATGATCGGGCTGGAATAGAGGCCCATTGGGGGCCTGATGTCTGACTCAGTCGTTGCAGAGATTGCATCCACCGGAACGCTGCGCGTTGGCATTAATCTGGGGAACATGCTCCTGGTGACTGATCGGGAGAGCGACGGCACGCCCGTCGGTGTCGCCCCTGACATGGCTTACGCTTTGGCCGAAAGGTTAAACGTTCCGGTGACGCTGATCCCTTTTGCGAAGGTTGGCCAGGTCGCCGATGCGATAAGCGGGCCAGATGTCGACATCGGATTGATTGCTTGGGAGCCGGAGCGCGCACAGACGATTGCTTTCTCGAAACCTTATGTCGAAATCTCGGCGACGTATCTTGTTGCGTCTGGGGCTCCGTTCCAATCGATCGAGGAGGTGGATCAACCCGGTGTTCAGATCGCGGTTGCCGATCGGGCGGCATATGACCTCTACCTGAAGCGGACACTCAAAGACGCCGAATTGGTGCGTGCAGCTGGCCTCGACGCCGCTTTTGAGATGTTCAGGGCAGAGGGTATGCAGGTCCTTGCGGGCCTCCGCCCAGCGCTTGTCAGGAACGCAGCTGATCTGCCTGGGTCGACAGTGCTGCCGGGGCAGTACACAAGCATCCAACAGGCGATTGGAACGAAACTGGCTTACAGAGAATCGCAATCATTCATCGACGAATTTGTTGCGGAAGCGAAAGAGACCGGCTTGGTTGCAGATCTCCTTCGGCGGCACGGGGTAGCGGACAGCCTTACAATCGCATCCTAAGAGCTAAGCCTATGCTTTAAAGTTGGCGCGAAGGGTCGAG
>JBCDAQ010000035.1:0-26831 GCA_039185285.1 Pseudomonadota bacterium | reverse complement strand
GGGCCGTCCTGAAACTGGCCTTCGAAGACCGCATTCACTACTGCCGGAAAGAGGGCCCTAGAACCCCCAAAATCGCATTGCCCTTCAAAGCGTTAGGGGGGCTTACAACAGAGAGAGTCTGTTTTGGTGCGGTCGAGAAGACTCGAACTTCCACGGGTTTTACCCCACAGCGACCTCAACGCTGCGCGTCTACCAATTCCGCCACGACCGCACGCCCTAGCAGGTAGGAGCCGTGCCAATAACAAAGTGCTTCTGGCTTGTGAAGTCCTGGCTAGCGAAATATTCAACATCCATGGTCGAATGGCGCATCAGCGATAACCCGGTCGAGTACGAAGCAGCGCTCGAGTGGATGGAGACCCGGGTCGACGCCATCCTGGAGGGCCGGGAGGAGGAGTGCGTTTGGCTTCTCGAACATCCGCCCCTCTACACAGCCGGGACAAGCGCTAAGCCCGAAGATTTAATCGATCCCAGCAGATTTCCCGTATACCCCTCGCGTAGAGGCGGTGAGTATACATATCATGGCCCGGGTCAACGCGTCGCCTATGTCATGTTAGACCTGAACAAGCGCAATCGGGATGTTCGTCGCTATGTCCATACCCTCGAAGCTTGGATCATCGCGACGCTGAATGAATTCCACATCAGAGGTGAACGGCGTGACGGGCGGGTCGGCGTTTGGGTGGAACGCCCTGACCTCCGGCCACTGCCGGGCGGTGACAAGCGTGAGGACAAGATTGCCGCCATTGGTGTCAGATTGCGCCGCTGGGTGAGCTTTCACGGCATCTCGATCAATGTTGAGCCAGACCTCTCGCATTTTTCCGGAATTGTGCCTTGTGGGATTCAGGGCTACGGAGTAACCAGTTTAGCAGATTTGGGGCTTCCAATCGTGCTCTCTGATGTGGACTTAGCGCTACAGCGGACATTTCAGCCAACATTCGCCCTCGAAGGGCTTGGATAACAGTCGCAAGCTAAAACCCCAGCATCACATTCATTCGACTTTTCACTGGTCTCTTGCCGCGGGTGGACTATTTCACAAGCCGTGAAAAGAGATACGACGCGGTTCTCGCAGCAAATAAAAGCCACAGGGAGCGGACAATGATAAAACAAATCGCCTACATCACCGGTGTCGCGGCACTTGTAATCGGTGGAGGCATGGCTAGCGCCGCTGCTGCTGACAAAGGAAAGACGGATTTTCGCACGTGTAAAGCTTGCCCCAACATCGACGATGGGAAGAATGCGGTTGGCCCGCATTTGTTCGGGATTGTTGGGCGGCCCATTGCAGCGGTGGACGGGTATAAGTACTCTAAAGGAATGACCAGTTTCTCTGACGGCAAAACTTGGACGGCCGAGGAATTGGACGGCTACCTGACGAATCCGAAGAAGCATGTCAAAGGGACGAAGATGGCTTTTGCCGGTCTCCGGAAAGAGGCTGATCGGGCCGATATCATCGCTTATTTGGAAACCATCAAGTAACTGGCCTTTGGGTCAAGCTACTGACCAGAGGATATGGGGCGCGGCATTGACCGCGCTCTTTTCGTTTTGGCTTTGATGTGAACTGCTTAGCCCGTGCGACAGAAAGCCCTTTCAAAACGATCGCACTGCGACGTTGTCTATGTTGTAACCACTGGCACCTAGAGATAATGTCTCGAGCAGCAACAGAATACTAAGCGTAGGCGAGCCGCCTACGGAGCCAGATCGAGGGGATGCCAATATGGCTGACGCTACAGTTCACGGTCACGACGACCACCAGGTAGGGTTTTTCACCAGGTGGTTCTGTTCGACCAACCACAAAGATATCGGGATTTTGTACATCATCACCGCTGCGGTGCTTGGTTTCATTTCGGTCGCCTTCACCATGTATATGCGCCTTGAGCTGATGGAGCCCGGCGTTCAGTACATGACAATGGCAGATGGCTCTCCGAACGGGCACCTCTGGAACGTTATGATCACCGGACACGGCATCCTAATGATGTTCTTTGTGGTCATTCCGGCGCTGTTCGGTGGATTTGGCAACTATTTCATGCCTTTACAGATTGGCGCGCCGGATATGGCGTTTCCGCGGATGAACAATCTCAGCTTCTGGATGTTCTTTGCAGGTTCAACCTTGGCCGTTTTGTCGGTGGTGACGCCTGGAGGTAATGACCAACTTGGTTCTGGCGTTGGCTGGGTGCTTTACGCCCCACTTTCCGTTCGAGAAGGCGGCATGTCGATGGATTTCGCGATCTTTGCGGTCCACCTGTCGGGTGCTTCCTCGATCTTAGGCGCCATCAATATGATCACGACCTTCCTGAACATGCGGGCACCGGGCATGACCCTGATGAAAGTGCCGCTGTTTGCTTGGTCGATCTTTGTCACCGCTTGGTTGATCCTTCTGGCGCTGCCGGTTCTGGCGGGCGCGATCACCATGCTGCTGACCGATCGGAACTTTGGAACCACATTCTTTGATCCTGCAGGCGGTGGTGACCCGGTTCTCTACCAGCACATTCTATGGTTCTTCGGGCACCCAGAAGTTTACATCATCGTGGTCCCGGGCTTCGGCATCGTCTCCCACATCATCTCTACATTCTCGAAAAAGCCGATCTTTGGCTACACCGGGATGGTCTTCGCAATGGTGGGGATCGGTGTTCTGGGCTTTGTCGTCTGGGCGCACCACATGTACACGGTTGGCATGTCGAACAACGCGCAAGCTTACTTCATGCTGGCGACGATGGTCATCGCGGTGCCGACGGGGATCAAGATCTTCTCATGGATCGCGACGATGTGGGGTGGCTCGATCACCTTCAAGACGCCGATGCTTTGGGCGCTGGGCTTCCTCTTCCTGTTCACTGCAGGCGGGGTGACCGGCATCGTTCTGGCTCAGGCGGGCATCGACCGGGCCTATCATGACACCTACTACGTGGTCGCACACTTCCACTACGTGATGTCGCTTGGGGCGGTGTTCTGTATCTTTGCCGGGATCTACTACTGGTTCGGTAAGATGACGGGCCGTCAGTACCCCGAACTTTGGGGAAAGATCCACTTCTGGATGATGTTCATTGGTGCGAACATCACCTTCTTCCCACAGCACTTCCTGGGCCGTCAGGGCATGCCGCGCCGCTACATCGACTATCCGGAGCAGTTCGCGCTCTGGAATGAGGTGTCGTCTTATGGGGCGTTCCTGTCCGGTGCGTCGTTCCTCTTCTTCTTCTACATCGTATTCTGGAGCCTAAAGTACGGCGAGAAGGTGACGAAGCCGAACTATTGGGATGACGATCTGGCTACCCTCGAGTGGACGCTGCCGAACCCACCTCCGGCGCATACCTTCGAGCAGCTGCCGAAGAAAGAAGACTGGGACAAGCAGCCGGCTCACTGATGACGGCGGAAAGAGATCACAGAGCGGCCGGGGGGGAACCTCCGGCCGTTCCCACTTCGGGCCGCTGGGTTGACTGGCGGGACCGGCAAGATCGGCCGCTCTATCAAGTCACTCTCTGGCCGCATCGCTCGATGACACCAACCTTGCGCAAACGCATGCTGTTTTTGGCGGCGGTGGGTTTCTGCGTACCTCTCGTGCCAGCTTGGGGGACGCCCGTCTTCTGGGGTCTGCTGCCCTTTCTGCTCGGTGGTTTGGCTTGTCTTTGGGTTGGGTTTTGGATGAGCGATCGAAATGGACGCTTACATGAAGTGCTAACAGTCTGGCGGGACGAAATGCGTGTCGAGCGGTTCGAGCCAAGAGGCAATGTGCTCCGGTGGGCAGCAGACCCCTTTCAGGTCCGCGTTGTCCTGCACGAAGACTCGAAGCTAGAGAATTACCTCACCTTAGTCGGAGTAAGCCGGGAAATCGAACTAGGAGCTTTCCTCTCTCCGTGGGAGCGTCTCGAGCTGAAAGATGAAGTGGATGAGGCCCTTTTAAGAGCTTTCAGAGGTTGATCAGTAGGGCTGATATGACTTCTCTTCGGCGAAGCGAGAGCCCAGTAAAACATTGATCTGCCGTTTTAGCCCGGCCCGTTGATCGTTGGTTTGATAGACGGCGCGCGCCAAGCGGATGAACTCAGCTCCGAAATCCTTTGCTCGCTCACAAGCGCGGATGTCGTCTTCAATTTCCCAAAGGGTTTGATTTACAGTTTTGAGTCGAGCAGTGAGGTCGTCTAGCTCCGGTGACGCAATAACGTCTGCTTCTCGACTTTGACTTAGAACCTCCAACTCGGCCAGCACATTGGCCAGCTTTTGGGGGTCCTCAATCCTTTCTGCTTTAATCTCTAAGATGGTGATCTTGTCGATCAGCTCACCCGCGGCGATCTCGATCTTGATGGGCCCTGTCATCTGGCTTTCTCCAGATGGACTATCAATTCTGACTTCACCCGCTCGATGACCTCTGACCAATCCCCGGGCTCCTGCTGGCGAACGAGCCGCATGGAGGGGTACCAAAGTGTTCGCTCGCCCGTACCGTAGAGCCAAAAACCTTCATGAGCGAGCATGTTCCAAACGGGTTTGCCCATCGAGGCAGCTACGTGGACCACGGCGGTATCCGTTGTGATCATCAAGTCCATCTCTTCGATGACCGCAGCTGTATCCGCAAAATCGCGATCCTCGCCACAGGCATCTGTGATCAGGCCCGCCATGCCGGAAGCGATGAAATCCGCATGCGCATCACCCTTATAGAGGCTGAACAGTTGCGTCCCTGGGATTTGCGTGAGGGGAAGAAAAGCTTCGGGTCCGCAGGCTCTGCGATGATTGGCATTGTAGGTCAGGCTTCCGGTCCACACGACCCCGATCCGAAAATGGCTGGCGAAAGGCGCTACAAGGGCTTTCGCTCGAGCTCGGCTGTCCGCTGGAATCTCAAATTTTGGCGGAGGCGGGGGGCGATTTGCTTCGAGCCCCACAAGATGCGGAAGGCTCATGTTCGGCGTGTAAAGTTCGAATCCGTCGGACTTCCGCGCCTCTGAGATTAACTTAAGCCTGCCGTCTGCAACACCTTCCAAACCTTGCAGCAGGCGCATCAAGGGCCGCTTGACCATCATCGACGGTTTGGCACCCATTTCGAGCAAACGCGGTAGAAAGCGGGACATGAGGATCGCATCGCCGAAGCCTTGTTCGGGCATGATCAAGAGCTTCTTGCCTGCGATCTGTTGGTTCGTCCAGCGGGGGAAAGGTATGTTCTGGGGAAGGCTCACCTCAGGCCCGTCATAACGCCCCTCAAAGTCGCGAAATCCCTCCGCATAGTTGCCGAGCATAAGATGAGAGAGGCTGCGCTGCAGCAGAAGTTCGCCTTGACCGCTAATGTCCAGCTCGCGCTCCGCTCGATCGACCAAGTCGATCACTTCCTGATGTTGCCAATCACCCCGCAGAGAAACAGCAAGATCGCGCAGTTGAATTGGATCGTCCGGTGCCTTTTCAAGCAGTTTGCGGCGTAGGTCGATGGCTTCAGCGTACTCGCCCACTTCGTTCAGTGCGTTCGCGAGGTTGTTTTGAGCGCTCTCAAGTCCTGGTTGCAACTGTAGGGCGCGGCGGTGGGCGGCGATTGAGGCCGCATAGCAGCCTTGCTTACGCAGCAGCGCGCCGTAGTTCGTCCATGTTCGGCTATGGTTGGGTGCCTTGGCCAGTAGCTCTCGGTACAGTTGGCCTGCCTGTGCGAACTCCTCCGCCTGGTGGTGGGCGACTGCCCGCTCAAGCAGTTTCGTCAATGAGCTCGGTTCGGCGGCGTTAGTGGACATGTACGGGTCTTTAGGGGTTTGTGTTTCGCAAGCGAGTCTCGCCCGAGAGGGTGGCGAAAACAATTGCCAAAACGTTGCCCCGGCGGTTTTCGCAATCGCTCGAACGCGGTATGACACGCCTGCAAGCAGCCAAGGGCGCCCGCGATGAGCCACATGCAAGACAGCGCGAGTACACACGACACCTCAACGGAGCGCCGTGAAGATGACCTCGCGCTCGACACCGACTTGGTGGCGGGTGTCTGCGAGTCCGTCGAAGCTGGCGATCGGATCGGTGCTTTGGCGCAGCTCGACGGCCTGCACCCGGCAGATGTCGCCGACCTCTTGGAGCAGGTTACCGGAGATGAGCGGCGCAGTATCGTCGATCTTCTTTGGGCAGATATCGACAATGAGGTTCTGGTCGAGCTGGATGAAGGAATTCGGGACGAGGTTCTCGATACCCTCCAACCAACTGATTTGGCCGAGGCGGCAAAAGACCTCGAAACAGACGATGTCGTCTATTTGGTCGAAGATCTCGAGGATGCTCAGAAAAAGGTTGTTCTCGAAGCACTGGAGCCTGCGGAACGGGCCGCTGTTACGCGATCTCTAGAGTATCCAGATTACTCGGCGGGCCGCCTGATGCAGACGGAGTTTGTTAAGGCGCCACCGTTCTGGACGGTTGGGCAAATGATCGACATGCTGCGGGCTGACGATGATCTGCCGGAACAGTTCTATGACGTGATCATCACCGATCCGGCCGCCCGACCAGTCGGTACAATCCCGCTCTCGACCATCATTGCAAATCGCCGCCCAGTGGTGCTTGAAAGCCTGATGCACAATGACTTTCGTGCTCTGCATGTCGAGGACCCTCAAGAGGACGTCGCCTACGCCTTCAATCAGTATCATCTGGTCTCAGCACCTGTTGTCGACGAGGACGGGCGTGTTGTCGGCGTTATCACGATCGACGATGCGATGGAGGTGCTTGAAGAAGAAGCGGAGGAGGATATCAAACTCCTCGCTGGCGTCGGCGATGAGGAGATCTCTGACAACGTTTGGGCCATTGCGCGGGCCCGGTTTACGTGGTTGTTCGCCAATTTGGCGACAGCAATCTTGGCGTCGGCTGTCATCGCTCAGTTCGATGTAACCATGCAGCAGATTATCGCCCTGGCCGTGCTGATGCCGATCGTTGCCTCGATGGGTGGAAATGCCGCGACACAGACATTGACTGTGTCAGTCCGGGCTCTGGCAACAAGAGATCTTACCGCAACTAATGCGTTTCGAATTGTGTGGCGGGAGACGATGGTTGGATTGGTGAACGGTGTGCTCTTCGCAGCGCTGATCGGTGCCCTAACCTGGGCATTTTATGGCTATGGCGCTTTGGGTGCAGTGATTGCGGCGGCCATGGTGGTCAATATGGTGGTGGCGGGGCTTGCGGGTATCCTCATTCCCATGGGGCTCGATCGGCTTGGCGTCGATCCCGCTCTCGCCTCAGGCACCTTTGTGACAACCGTGACTGATGTGGTTGGTTTCTTCGCTTTTCTAGGTTTGGCGGCTCTGGTTCTGCTATAGCTTCTGCGCCCCTAGGCGCGACGACCAAGAACTCCGACACCGGCGCAGCCCAAGATGAGCAGCAAAAACGCTGGCGGTAGTGGAACACTTGCGACAGGTCCGAACTCGAGAGCTACAAAGGTACCTAAGGAATCTTCGCTACCGACCCGGGCGGTGGAGTCGAGTGCTGTATTGTTGATTTGGAAGAAGCCGCCAGCGACAATGAAACTCGAAAGCTCCTGAATGCTGGTTGCGAGGTTGTCCGGGTCGCTGATTATCGGCGTGTCTGTTTCGAAATCGATGTCGTCGAAGAGTTCGAATGCAAAAAGGCTTGGCCCAACAGCGATGTTTCGCAGATCAAACTCATTTGTGTCATCGAGTTGGATGTTCACGCCGTTTATCAAGCTGAGTATTGTGCCACTGCTTGCGCCGCGCAGAGTGATTGTCCCGTTTGGGTCTTCGAACTCACCGCGTCCGGCCGCAGCATCCTGATCGGGTGTGGCATCGTCGATGGTGAAGCCGACCAAAATGTCCTCACCCACGATAAAGTCGAGGATGACCTCAACCTCGGGATCGAACAGAAACTCTTCGACAAAAATCAGCTCGCCAGCGTTGAACTCGAAGCCGATCGGCGCAGAATGGGCGGGTTGCGCAAGAAGGCCTACCACTATGGCGATCGATGACAGAAAACGTTTCATAACTTGGCCTCGCGTCCACACTGCATTCGTTGCGACCCTAGGCCTTCCTGGCCTTGAAGAGTCGCGTATGCCTTAGCTGAATGCTATCTCGGTGCGAAGACTTTAGACAGGACGGTTTTCGGACGAAGATTGACCAGCCGCGGCCGATCAGTAGTAGAGTTGCGGTCGAAGTTCTGACCGAGGAGATTCAATGACCCAGTTGCCAGGCACAATCGATGCAACTCAGGCGATGTTGGCAGGAACCGGATATGTCTGCGGGCGCGGGCTCGCGACGGTCGCTTTTCTTAGCCTTCGTTTGGGCCGCCCGCTCTTCCTCGAAGGAGAAGCTGGCGTTGGCAAAACCGAGATTGCGAAAGCCTTGTCGGAAGCCTTGGGTCGACGTCTGATCAGATTGCAATGCTACGAGGGTCTGGATGCGGCGTCTGCTGTTTATGAGTGGAACTATCCTGCTCAGATGATCGAGATTCGGCTGGCCGAGGCGAGTGGTGAGGCAAGACGCGAGGCGCTTGCAGCCGACCTGTTTTCAGAGCGGTTCTTGACCCGCCGCCCATTGCTGGAGGCGATGGAACCTCAGGAAGGCGGTCCGCCGGTGCTGTTGATCGATGAGTTGGACCGGACTGACGAGCCGTTCGAGGCGTTTCTTCTGGAGGCTTTGTCTGATTTTCAGGTCACAATTCCGGAATTGGGCACGGTGAAAGCCTCAGAGCCTCCAATTGTCATCATCACATCAAATCGAACCCGTGAGGTTCATGACGCGTTGAAGAGGCGCTGCCTCTATCATTGGGTGGATTATCCTGATGCGGCGCGGGAGTTGGAGATCCTCAGCAGTCGCGCTCCGGAAGTTCAAGAGCAGCTTTCGAACGAAGTGGTCGGGTTTGTTCAGCGCCTGCGCCATGAGGACCTGTTCAAGAAGCCCGGGGTTGCGGAGACGATTGATTGGGCGAGATGTCTTGTTGCGCTGGATGCCGTGGCGCTTGATCCGCAAGTTGTCTCCGATACGCTCGGTGCTTTGTTGAAGTATCAAGACGACATTGCGCGCTTTCAGTCGGGAGAGACGACCAAATTGCTGGACGAAGTGCGCGAGACACTCCGCGGTGCGGCGTGAGGTCTGCGTGTGTCGCATGCCGCCGGGGGCACCCAGCGTGCCGGCTTTGCCGACACGACTGCCCACCCACCCGGCCATGCGTTGAAGGCGACCTGTGTTTCTTGGGGAGCTGAGATGGAGCTACACGAACAAGGGCGATTGGCCGAGAATGTCGTTCATTTCACCCGGGCTTTGCGTGTTGCTGGTTTGCCCGTTGGTCCCGGAAAAGCGCTTGAAGCGGTTCGGGCGGTAAAGCTTGCTGGATTTGAGCAGAGAACAGATTTTTATCACGCTTTGGCGGCCTGCCTAATCTCTCGCCCAGAACATCGCCCGATCTTTGATGCGTGTTTCGCGATGTTCTGGCGCAACCCGCAAATCCTGGAAAAAATGATGGGATTGATGCTGCCCGAGGCTCGAGTTCCCGGTGAAGAGCGAAAAAAGCAAGCTGGCGAGGATCGTGTGTCTGAGGCTTTGATGGCGGGCGCTCAGAACCGGGTGCCGCCACCGCCCAAGGATGGTGAGGAAGTCGAGTTCGACGCGCGCCTCACGTTCTCAGATGAAGAAACGCTCCGCAGTCGCGATTTCGAGCAAATGACTACGGCAGAGCAGGAGGCCGCAAAACGTGCGATTGCCCGCCTCGAATTGCCTGTAAGACCGATGGCATCGCGCCGGATGCAGGCGGATCGGAGAGGGCCTGAGCTTGACTGGCGCGGCACCATGCGAAGTGCAATGCGCCACGGGGATTTTCGCAACCTGGAGCGACGGCAGCGGCGCGTGCGATGGCCAAGCCTTGTCATTCTCTGTGATATATCGGGCTCGATGGCTGCGTATAGCCGCATGCTATTGCACTTTTTTCATGCGGCGGCGAATGCGAAAGGGGCAGGCTGGAGCAAAGTTCACGCGTTTACCTTTGGAACGCAGCTCACAAATATTACTCGGCATCTTCAGCATAGGGATGTGGATGAGGCCCTTTCGCGCGCAGGCGCAGAAGCGCGCGATTGGGAGGGGGGGACGCGCATAGGTGCCTGCCTTGAACGCTTCAACAAGGACTGGTCGCGGCGCGTTCTGTCGACCGGTTCAGTCGTTTTGTTGATCACAGATGGCCTGGATCGGGATGATCCTAACCGCCTCGCCCGCGAGGCGGAACGCCTTCATCTCTCCTGTCGGCGCTTGATTTGGCTGAACCCGCTCTTGCGTTGGGAGGGGTTTGAGGTGAAAGCCCGCGGCATTCGCGCGCTCTTGCCCCATGTCGATTGCTTTCGTGCGGCTCATAACATTCAGAGCATCGCTGATCTCGCGGCTTCGGTCGCCGATACCCGCGATGCGGGGGATAAGCCGCGATTGATGGCAACCTTGAAGGATTGAACAGCCCCCTTGCCATTTCGGATGCCAGGTCACAGTTTCCAGGGTAGGGAGATGGCTATGATACCCGATCACGATCAAATTCCAGAAACGGCGCTCGATTGGTTTCGGGCGGGGCGAGGCGCTGCCATTGCGACTGTCATCGAGACTTGGGGCTCGGCGCCTCGATCTGTTGGCGCGCAACTGGCGATCTCTGGCGCTGGGGAGATGATGGGATCGGTTTCGGGCGGCTGCGTCGAGGGCGCGGTCGTGGTCGAAGCCATGGACGCGCTTGAAAGCGGCTCATGTACAGTCCTCGAGTTTGGCGTGAGCGATGATGAAGCCTTTGCCGTTGGTCTGGCATGTGGCGGCACGATCAGGGTGCTGGTGGAACCAATCGGTGTGGGGCAGGGTTGGACGGAAGACCTGCTCGCGACTTTGGTTGAAAGACGTGCGCGTCGCGAGGCAATCGCTGTGCGAACGAATCTCACGACGTATGTGCGTGAACTGGTTTCTGGGCCGTCCGCTCCGACTTCTTTTGCTGCTGAAAAGTCGGGTTTCGAGGATGACGCTCGAAATGAGTTCTTCGCGATCCATAGTCCGCCGTTGCGCTTGGCGATCGTCGGGGCTGTGCATATTGCCCAGCCCCTGGCTTCGATGGCGCGCCTTTCAGGCTACGATACAACCGTAATCGACCCTCGCTCGGCTTTTGCGTCTGATGCCCGCTTTCCGGGGGAGAAGATGGTCGATGATTGGCCTGATCAAGCCCTGATGGATCATGGTCTCGACTCGCGGTCAGCGGTTGTCACGTTGACCCATGATCCTAAGCTCGACGATCCCGCCTTGAAGCAAGCGATCCGCAGCGCTGCTTTTTATATCGGGGCCTTGGGTTCCACTCGAACCCATGCAAAGCGTGTTAAACGGTTGATTGAGGCAGGTTTCTCGGATGCTGAAATCGCCCGGATCGACGCTCCGATTGGATTGGATATCGGCTCGCGGACTCCAGCGGAAATCGCTGTCGCAGTGATGGCGGAGATGACCGAGCGACTGCGACGCCCCCAAACGCGCCCCGGGAACCAATCTGATACGCGCGAGGTAGCGTGAGGTTCGGATCGATCCCCCTAGACGAGGCAGAGGGGGCGATCCTTGCCCACTCGCTTCGAGTTGGCGAGACCAGATGGAAGAAAGGGCGATGTCTTTCTGCTTCAGATCTGGCTCAACTCCGTGAGGCGGGACGAACCGAGATTGTAGGAGCGATTCTTGCGGCAGATGATGTGCCGGAAGATCAAGCAGCCGCGCGAATTGCCGCCGCGCTCAACCCTGGGAGTGGCATTGCTATCTCCGCCCCCTTTACGGGCCGCGTCAACTTTTTCTCCGAAGGCGCCGGGGTCATCGAGGTCGATGCCGACCTTGTGCATCGCATCAACAAGGTCGATGAAGGCATTACGATCGCGACGCTGGAACCGCTCCAACAGGTACATGCCCGTCAGATGTTGGCGACCGTGAAGATTATCCCATATGGGGTGCCGGAACATGCGGTTCGCGCTGTTGAGGCATTGTTGGTAGATGCGGCGAGCTCTGACCGCCAGCTTATCCGACTTCGACCGTTTCAGGTGGAAACTGCGAGCCTTATCCTCACCCGTACCGCAGGCATGGCCGATAAGGTAATCGATAAAGGTGCACGGGTAATTCGCGATCGTATCGCAGCGCTGGATATGCAGGTGGCGGATCAGCAGGTCGTTGGGCATGAAACAGGCGAGATTTCCAGGGCTTTGAGAACTGCAAAGGGGCAGATCATTCTCATCCTGACCGGGTCAGCAACCTCCGATCGGTTTGACGTTGGCCCAGCAGGGCTGGTCGAGACAGGTGGCCATCTCATCCGCTTTGGGATGCCGGTAGATCCTGGAAACCTCTTGTTCCTGGGACAACTGGCTGAACGACCTGTGGTTGGTTTGCCCGGATGCGCGCGCTCACCAAAGCTGAATGGCGCAGATTGGGTTTTAGAACGTCTTGCAGCCAAGGTGCCCGTGGACAGTCTAGAAATCTCAAAGATGGGTGTTGGCGGCTTGCTCAAGGAAATCCCGTCTCGTCCCAACCCTAGGGCCTCCGGAGAGGCTTTGTCTCGACGACCAGTGATTGCAGCGATCCTTCTAGCAGCTGGCCAGTCACGACGAATGCGAGGGCGGGACAAACTCTTGGAACCTGTTGCAGGAGAACCTCTGCTGCGCAGGATAGCCCGAGCGGCGATCGACAGCAGTGCGGATCGAGCGGTTGCCGTCCTCCGCCCGGACGATCCAAGGTCGGGTGTTCTTGAAGGACTCGAACTCGATCTCGCTGTGAACCCCCGAGCGGCTGAGGGGATGGGGACCTCGCTGGCGTGCGGGATCCGCGCGCTCTCACCAGACGTGGAAGGGGCAATCATCCTGATGTCCGATATGCCCGAGATTGGCCCAGAGGATCTAAACCGCCTCATAGCGGGCTTTGACCCCGCAGAAGGTCGCGAGATCGTCCGGGCAACATCCGCTGATGGAAGACCAGGTCACCCTGTTTTGTTCGGTCGGCGTTTCTTTGAACCACTCGCAGCTTTGTCTGGTGACCAAGGCGCGCGCGAAGTCCTCCGTGAGCACTCGGAGTTTGTCACAGATGTGGCCTTGCCTGGCGAGGCGGCATTGACGGATCTAGATACCGAAAAGGCCTGGGCCGATTGGCGTGCCCGGGCGTCATGAATGGCTCTCGTCTTAGCGGGTGACTAGTATCAATGTGTGGGTCTCGTCTCCACGCTCTAATCGGACGGCATCTTGGCCGATCAATCGGACGCTCCAGCCCTGAACAACTTCTCCACGTGCGACGCGTTGGATTCGGCCATTCGATAGTCGTAGCAGCGCCTCACGTCCGGATTGCACATTGATGATTCCAATCAAGCTTGTTCTGTTAAGAGGCAATCCCTCTCTTTTTGCCGCTCGTGTCACTGATAGTTTTCTGGTGCCGGTCGTTCGAGCGGTCCGTGGGACGAGCGTTTTCGCAGCGGCAAATCGGGCTTCTGAACCGAGAGGCCTAGGAACAGGTCGAGGCGATGTCGCAATCCCTGCACTTTCTTGAACGATAACAATCTCTGGTGTCGGTTCGGGCGTCGAGGCGGCAACGTCTTCAACCTCTTGCGCAGATGCTGCTCGTTTTGGGCGCGGTATCGGCACCGGGAAGGGACCGTTCGCGGCCACGACCTGATCATCGACCTCTGCTTCCTGAGCTGTCGGTGCTGGGGTCTCCAAGCTGGTCTCAACGACTGGATCTACCGTCTCGATGGCCGCAAGCGGCGCGGTCAGAGAGGCTAGGATCGCGACAGGAACAGACTGGCCTGCAAGTGGCGCTCCCAAAACCAAACGATCACTTTTTAGGGTTGGGCTTGAGAAGCCGCTGGTGTCCGATCGATCGTGCTTCGATATCCATTCGGTCCCAGAGCTTGGCCTGGAAAACGCAAACTTACCCCTTGACGGCTGCGCTATGCGATCCGTTTGGACTGGCGTATCATGAAGACCGTCGCCAACGGCAACCGTCGCTTGTGGCAGTGGATCAGTTTGATCAATCAGCGTTAGGTTTAGGTCAGGTAGGTCGGGCCGAACGACCACCGGTGAATGTCCAGACAACATAATCGCCCATACAATCGCCGCGGAAAGACCCGTTGTCGTTACAATAGAGCCTATCAGCGCCAAGGAACCTAATGTGCGACGGACCGTCCGAGACTTTTTGGTCTCGGGCCTTTCAAAAACGGGGTTCTCGGGAAACCCAGCTCCCGGCGCGCGGGCCGTTACTTGGATGGGCTGGAAACCCCATTTGCGGGCATATGCTTCCGCTTCTTTGCGATTTTGCGTAGCCAGGGACAAACAGCGGATCGTGTTCGGCTTGTCCGACTTTCCCAGAGCAATCTCGACAGTTTCAGGACCGACCTGATCTTTCTGCGCGATTTGGTATCCCGCGAGGAAGCGCTTATCAATCGAGCGTCTGGCAGTCAGTTCCAGTTCATGATGCTCGATCAGTTCGGCGGGAACCCAAACCACGACTTCGGAGGTTGGTCCAGCCTGAGACTTAAGCCAGGCGATCTGGCGACCGAAATCATCCGAGTCGGGATAGGCGACACCCACTTCTTGCCAAAGCCCAAGCGGGTCACGCTCATAAAGCGCGATCGCGTCATCTGCCATCTCAAGCGCAAGATGCCTTATCCGACCGTATGACGGGGATGTAGCGCCAGCCTTGGCATTCACGATTGGTCCCCCAGAGTCTCGTTTCTTTTCTTGTGCGGAAACAATAGCCGGGCTTTTTGCTACTGCAAAGCACGCAATTCACAATATTCCTTCGACAAACCAACATGGGAACTTAGCCCGAGATTCCTAAGGAAGTGTGCCAGAGACCGCTTTTGCCTCCTGCGCGGACTTGCGGGTCGTTTGCGGGATGTGCATACGTGTCCACATAGCGAATTCTAATGAGATCACGAGGCCACTCATGTCGACACTTTCTCACCGTGTTCTAAGCGAAGCGGTCTTCGCAGGTGAAGGTACCCAGGTTTGGGTCAAGCGAGCTTTCCTGGTCGTGGCTGGGATCGCCGCTCTGGCGATCGCAGCCAAGATCAAAGTGCCCGTGGGTCCTGTACCGATGACGTTGGGAACCTTCGCGGTGCTGAGCATCGGCGCGGCCTATGGTCCGCGGCTCGGTTTGGCGACAATTCTGGGTTACCTCGTTATCGGATCGATGGGCTTTGATATCTTCGCGACCTCCACGGCTGAAAACAACGGCATATCCTATATGGCCGGCGGCACTGGGGGCTATCTGCTTGGCTACGTTCTTGCGACGCTTGCGCTTGGCTACTTTGCCCGTCTGGGATGGGATCGAAACGCTGTTATGATGGCGATTGCCATGCTGGTCGGCAATGTTTTGATTTATGTGCCTGGCATCGCCTGGCTTGCCCATCTCTATCTGGCCGAGCAAGGCTGGGGTGTTGTGCTGCAATGGGGGCTCTGGCCGTTCCTGGCTGGCGATGCGATCAAACTTGCTCTTGCAGCGCTTCTTTTCCCGGCTGTTTGGAAACTCGTTGGTCGCGCCCGCACCTGATTAGCCGTGACTGAATTAACGGGCGGCGGGTTTGACGACCTGGCCGCCCGTTTCACTTTGACCATCCATGTTGCCGATCGTTTATCATCCTCACTACCAGATCCCGCTTCGCAAACGCGTTGAAGAGCGGGTCGGCCTTTCAAAGTATGGGCATCTGAGGATTTTGCTGGAGCGTGAAGGACTTCTTCAGCCAGGAACCTTCCCCGCACCATCGGAGGCGAGCGAGGGTCAACTCTCTCTCGCGCATGATCGAGACTACGTAAACCGGGTTTTGACCCTCACGCTGAGCGAGGTCGAGACCCGAGCGATTGGACTGCCCAATCACTCCGATGTCGCCCGTCGCTCACGCTTGTCGAGTTCGGGGACCTTGCTTGCGGCATGGTTAGCTTTGGAACATGGGATCGCTTGCAATGCGGCTGGTGGCTCTCACCACGCTTCGACGGATCGAGGGGCGGGGTTTTGCGTTTTCAATGATGTCGCGGTTGCGGCCTCGAACCTTCTTGCCCAGGGGATGCCAGGTCCGATCCTCATTGTGGACGCGGACGTTCATCAGGGCGATGGTACGGCGCGGATTTTCGCTGATGAGCCTAGGGTTTTCACGTTCTCGATCCACGCTGCCAAAAACTTCCCCGCGCGAAAGGCACGATCTGACCTTGATATTGCCTTGCCCGATGACACGGATGATCTCGCCTACCTGGCGGCGCTCGACTGTGGGCTCAATCAGGCACTTGAGGCTTCGGGCGCTAAAATGGCGTTCTACAATGCTGGGGTCGATGTCGTACATCACGATCGGCTTGGACGTTTGGCGCTGACGCGCGAGGGAGTTAAGGCACGCGATCATCTGGTCCTTTCAACACTCAGATCTGCGAATATCCCGGTCGCCTGTGTGATGGGCGGTGGCTATGGCGCGGCAGAAGAAGTCGCAGGGCGCCATCTGCTCCTCTTTCAAGAAGCGCAGTCTCTGCTCACATCTTGAAGACGAAGCTCTGGTGCCTTCCAGACGGGGCTAGGCCTGCAAAGTCAATGATCATTCAGACGTCGCCTAGCGGTCGGAGGTTTTCCCCCGCGCTTGCGGTCAAGAAGTTTAACCGTCTTCACCGCTTTGAAAGCATTCGGCGCTTCAATCTCTGGTGGCGGGGCGATCTGTTGGTAAGGGTGTGAGGCGATGGACTGTTTCCGCGTGATCGAAAGATCTCGATGCGTGTGGCCTTTGGCTGAGGGCATGAGATGAGCGGTCTTGTCCTCAAACTCCGCGCCAATGAAGAGATCATCGTAAACGGTGTTCTCATGTGCAATGGATCACGCAGCACGCGGCTATTGGTGAAAACCCCAGGCGCAAAGATCCTTCGTCTCAGTGAAGCCCTCGACCCTGTGGAGGTCACCACACCGCTAGCGGAGCTTTGCCTGCTCGCCCAACGCACAGTCTCCGGCGAGGTGGCCGAAGAAGATGGTCTGCCTCGGCTCGCGGATGGTGTGACCGAGTTGATCGAGCAGATGCCAGGTGACGAGTGCCGAGTTACTTTGGAGCGAGCGCTAGATGCCCTGCGCGACCGCCAATTCTACATTGCCTTTCGCGCTCTCAAGAAGCTTTGGAAGTCTCAATCAGACCCGTATGGTCGTTCTGACAAGGCGTCTAGTTCTTCTTCGTCAATGGGTTCGGCCGAGGCGATCCGATAGCTTCCAGTTATCCACCGACCGAGATCGATGTCCGCGCATCTTTGCGAGCAAAACGGGCGCGATGCCTCAGCCGTTGGAGCTGAGCAAACAGGGCATTTGCGAACGATTTTCGACACGGTTTTTTCCTCTCGCGGGCTGACGATGGTGTGAGAAGGGCTCACATCCACTGATTTTCCCGCTGCTAGAGGGGGACGTTAGCGCAAAACTTGTTATATTACAGTCACGGGGCACAAACCCAGAGCGTGATTGAAGGCACCCAGATTGGTTATCGAGGCACATCAATCCTACCCAGAGCAGCAAACGCGTCCAGCGCCATTGTGGCATAGGCTGATTGCCGCGGTGCTCAAGGCGCTTGTACCGATTGCCATATTGGCGGTCGCTATCCCTTATGCCAATGAGCTCTATACCAGCGGCCCGGTAGCGGAACGCAAATCGCGGGAACGGATTCCTCGCAAAGTCGAGGTCGTTGAGGTTGCTCCCCAGCTGCAAGGCCCGCGTATCGCGGCATGGGGCGAGGTTGTGCCCAGCCGCCGTCTGACGCTCCGCCCCGAGGTTCCTGGTAACATTGTCGATCTGCATCCAAACCTCGTCGAAGGAGGCTTGATCAAAGCGGGCGACCGACTTGTTGAAATGAACAAGACCGGTGCAAGCTTTGCCTTGGCTGAGGCCGAGGCGACGATCGCTGAAATTCAAGCCAGAATCGCAATTGAGCGCGGACAAGCAACACGTGCAGCCCGTGACCTGCAACGTGCGCCCCTGGAGCTCACCGAAGAGCAACGCGCTTTGGTGCTGCGTGAGCCACAGATGGCTCAGCTCGTGGCAGAACTCGCCTCGGCTGAGGCTGCTCGCGAACAAGCTTTGCTGAACCTGAACAAGACAAGCATCTATGCCCCGTTTGATTTGCTCGTCTTGTCAGAGCAAGTTTCGCGCGGCACCGCTGTGACAACCGGAACTGAATTGGCCGAGATGGTTTCAATCGACAGTTTTACTGTCAACGTGGCAGTCCCCGCAGCCTCTATGGAATGGCTGGATGTAGAGGGTGAAGGAGTGGTCCACCTCTCCCAACCCGAAGTTTGGGCAGCGGGAGAAGTTCGCATTGGCCGGATCTCTCGCCGAGGCGCTTCGCTGACGGAGACTGGCCGGATGGTCGAAGTTCTTGTTGAGGTCGACGACCCGTTGAGCCGCCGTAACGAGAACCGTGGCCAACATAAGTTGATCTTGGGAAGCTTTCTGCAGGCCGAGTTTGATGGCCGCCCGGTGCCTGACGCCTTGGTGCTCGATCGCAGCTATCTGCGTGATGATGGCAAAGTTTGGATCATGACCGATGAGGATACGCTAGATATCCGCAACGTGGATATCGCCTGGCGCGGCGCCGATGAGGTTTTGATCGTCGGTGGCATCGAGCCAGGCGATCGGGTTGTGACAACCAACTTGGCGATCTCGGCACAGGGTATGAAGCTTCGATTGAACGAGGCCGGCGAATGACCACGCGACTTCGTAGCGGTGGTCCTGTTGCCTGGATGGCGCGACATTCGGTTGCGCCAAACCTACTAATGCTCGTCCTGATCTTGGGCGGAATTTACATGAGCTCGCTGATCAAACAGGAGTATCTACCGCGTTCAGACCCGGATGTTATCAGTGTTCGCGTTCCGCTTCCTGGTGCCTCGCCTGAAGAGGTCGAGCAGTCAATCGTGCTGTCGCTCGAAAATGAACTGAGCGAAATTACCGGTGTCAGCAAACTTACCGGCAACGCTCTCGATGGAACGGGCTCGGTCGATCTCGAATTGTCGGGCGAGCGTTCTCAAGAACAGGTCTACGCGGATGTTGTGCAAGCTGTCGGGCGGATCACAACGTTTCCGGATGATGCCGAAGAGACGGCGATTTCTCTGAAAGCCTGGCGGCCCGAGGTGGTTGAGCTTCATCTTTTTGGCGATGTCGACCGTATGTCGCTTCGAATGGCGGCCGAGCAGGTCCGCAACCAACTGCTTCAGCATCCTGACATCAGCCAGGTTGATCTGGCTGAGACCAAACAGCTGGAGCTGCATATCGAGGTGTCCCGAGCCCAGCTCCTTGCTTACGATCTAAGCCTTGAGGAGATCGCGCAGCGGGTGAGAGATGCATCTCTCGATCGGTCCGGCGGTACGCTTGAAACCAGTGGTGGCGACCTATTGCTGCGCCTGGATATGCGCCGCGATGAAGTTCAAGAGTTTGCGCAAATCCCATTGATTGCAGATCGGCGTGGGACTGTGGTGCGTCTCGGCGATGTTGCGTCCATCCGCCAAAGTTTTTCGGACGGGCCACAAGAATCAACATTTGATGGGAAGCCCTCAATCCGGATCAATGTGTTTCGGGTTGGGGATGAGACACCGATTTCCGTCTCAGAAGCCGTCCGTGGCGAGCCGCCTCCATCACGCGCTGTCCGAGCATGGACCGACATGATGCGCGATGTTTTTGGTGTCGAAACGGGTCTAACAAATCCGACTATTGGCGACACTATTGACGCTCTTTTTGGTTTTAAAGTCCGTACAGAGCAACCATCAGGCCTGGACAACATCGTTGCAACCCTGCCCGAGGAGATCCAGGTCGTCGTACTCAACGATCGCTCAGTTTACTTTAAACAACGCATGCAATTGCTGATGAAGAATGGGTTCATCGGGCTCCTGTTGGTTTTGATCGTTCTGAGCTTGTTCCTGGAATTCAAGCTTGCCTTCTGGGTCGCCGTTGGGATTCCAACGGCGTTCCTCGGCACGCTGCTGTTCCTTCCGTGGATGGGGTTCTCGATCAACCTGGTCTCAATGTTTGCCTTTATTCTCGCGTTGGGAATAGTCGTTGATGACGCCATCGTGGCGGGCGAGAATATCTATGAGTATCTCGAACGCGGCATGAGCAGGATCGATGCCGCAATTATGGGAGCGCGCGATATCGCGGTGCCGCTCTCATTTTCGATTATCACCAACATCGTTGCCTTTATCCCGCTGGCGCTGGTGCCTGGGAGTTTTGGGCAATTCTGGTTGGTTATCCCCTTTGTGGTCGCGACCGCTTTTATCCTGAGTTGGGTCGAGGCCCTGTTCATTCTACCGGCTCACCTTGCTGCGGTTAAGCGGCGCAAAGAGGGGCAGACCGGTCCTCTGCATATCATCCAAACCTTTTTCGCAAGTGGGCTCGAGCTCTTCGTTGCCAAGGTTTACGCGCCTTTGCTCCGCCTCGCGATGAACTGGCGATATGCGACTGTGGCAGTTATGTTGGCGGTTCTGATGATCACCTCCGCCTATCCACTCTCAGGTCGGATGGGCTGGGGCCTTTTCCCCGAGATCCCACGCGACTACTCCACGGCAAATGTTTTTCTGCCCGTTGGCGCCTCGAAAGAGACTGCGCGGAAAGTCCGTGGTCAATTGGAGGAAGCAGCGCGTCAGGTGATCGCCGAGAATGGTGGTGATGAGCTGGCGACAGGGATTTACACAAACATCAACGCTACCCGAGTTCAGCTTGAGGTTCATCTCACGCCGGAGGGTGTTCGGCCAATTTCCACGCAGGACTTTACGAATAAGTGGCGAGCCGAGGCGGGCAGACCCGCCGAGGCCAGGTTCGTGTCCTACAAGTCGAATTTTGGCGGCCCAGGGTCAGGCAGCGGGCTCGAAGTCAAATTGAGTCATCCCAATGTCGAGATCCTAGCAACCGCCGCTGCCCGGCTGGTGGATGACCTTTCGGCTTTTGATGTCGTTCGCGATCCGAATGATGGCTTCACGCCGGGCAAGCAACAGCTTGAATTCAGGATGACGGAGGCTGCTCAAAGCCTCGGGCTGACGCCGGACGAGGTCTCCGGCCAAGTACGCGCGTCCTTCTTTGGCGTCGAGGCTTTGTCGCAGCAAGAAGGTCGCAACGAGGTCACCGTCCGGGTGCGTTTGCCCGCCTCTGAGCGCCGCTCAGAGGGTGATATCGAGCAGCTTTTGATCAAAACCGGTGATGATGGTGACGTTCCATTGTTCGAGATCGCAAACGTCGAACGTGGCCGCGCTGCATCCAAGATCAATCGAGAAAACGGTCTGCGTGTTGTCACTGTGACAGCCAACGTCTTTCCGGCAGATGAGACCAATCAGGTTGTCTCTGTGATGTTGCGGGACGTGCTTCCCGTGCTCTCGGACGACTTCCCGGGGCTAACCTATCAACTTGGCGGGCGCCAGCAGACACAGCGCGAGACGATGGACAGCTTCCTGTTCCTGACCATTCCATTAGCGCTGATCATCATCTACGCTCTCCTGGCGATCCCCTTCCGATCCTACCTGCAGCCTGCCATCATTATGATGGCAATCCCGTTCGGTTTCGCGGGCGCGATTCTTGGCCATATGATTATGGGTATGAGCCTTTCGATCATCTCAGTCTTTGGCATCATCGCTTTGGGTGGTGTCGTGATCAACGCCGCGTTGGTGATGATTGATTACGCGAATAAGACGGTAGCGGCCGGGGCCACACCCTATGAGGCGATGTGGCGCGCCGGGCAGCGCCGCTTCCGACCAATCCTGTTGACCACGATGACCACCTTTGGAGGGTTGGCGCCGATGATCTTCGAGACCTCGCGCCAGGCGCAGTTCCTCATCCCCATGGCAGTATCGCTTGGCTATGGCATTGTCTTTGCCACTGCGATCGTCCTTTTCTTGATCCCGTGCCTCTACCTGATTCTTGAAGATCTGCGCTGGTTGCTGAATCCACCCCCGCGTGAGGCACCTGCGCTGCGCGTTTCGCAAGAAGATTCTCCTGCAATTGCAGCGGAGTAGAGCGTTTAGTTCTCGGAGACTCCTCACGGAGACAAGGATCGTCCATACTTCGTGAAAACGAAGAAAAGGACAGCCGATGAGATTTGAGGCCGAAGCCGCCCTGAAACTGCTCTTCGATGTGAATGAGCCGTTCCTCTATATCCTCGTTCTGCCTGCGGTGATCCTGGTCACGCTCGGCCGGCAGAAAGCCGCCATCCTCTGGACCTTCTTTTTTGTCTGCGGATACATCCTATACGGCATCTACAACGGCTCGATCATAATCAGTTGAACTGCAACGCAGCATTTGCAGAGAGACCTCTGATTCGTTACCTTTGTTAATATTCGGTGCAGGCGTGAACTGTGCCCCTGGGCTGGATCAAAAGGCGTGGCAACTTGCTGAGTTAGCACCTCTCCACGCCCGTGTTACGGGTCGTGCAGGCCCGTGACGGCGAATTGGAACGAACGGCAGAATTTTAACGCCGGACTATGAAGGAAAGCCGTCATGCCAACCGGAACCGTAAAGTGGTTCAACTCCGAAAAGGGCTATGGGTTCATAGCTCCAGACTCGGGCGGCAAGGACATTTTTGTGCATGTCTCCGCAGTTAAACGTTCAGGACTCGAAGAGCTTAGAGAAGACCAAAAGGTCGGCTTTGAGCTGGAAGAGGGTCGAGATGGCCGGCCAATGGCGGGAGACATTCAACTCCTCTGAGCCGGTCGAAGAATCTGAGCGGTAAGTCAGCTCCGTAGATTCCTACGGATTCGCTGGACGCCTACGTGACTCCTCCAGAGATCCGCAGATTCTCTGGGTGATTGGAATCTGGATCTGGAGCGCCAGCGGCTCGTAGCGAATTAATTCTGGGTGGAGGTCATGCTTTGTCTGAGGCGCCCGCCACTGAAAGCATTGGGTTGGTCGAGAGAGCCTCGATCGCAGTTCCGCTACCGCTTGCGACGGATTTTACTATTGGGTCGTGCCGGGCGACATCGATCTTCCTCAGCATCGTCGGTTTGATTGCAGGTTGGTAGCCAAAAAAGGGGCTACCACCACTTCTCAGGTTTGGCGTTGAAACCCGTGCGCGATTCCAGAGCGTAAGCGGTGTTCAACAGCTCCGCTTCGCCCCAGGGTTTGCCGATTAGCTGCAGGCCAAGCGGTAAACCGTTGCTCGAGACACCTGCGGGAACCGACATGCCAGGCAGGCCTGCGAGGTTTACCGTGACTGTAAAGACATCTTGCAGATACATCTCGATCGGATCATCTCCCATCTCGCCAAGGCCAAACGCGGCCTTGGGCGTGGTGGGTGTCAGGACTGCATCCACTTGCCCAAACGCCTCGTCGAAATCGCGTTTGACCAATGCCCGCACCTTCTGCGCTCGAAGATAGTAGGCGTCGTAGTATCCAGCACTTAGAACATAAGCCCCGATCATAACCCGGCGTTTCACTTCCTCACCGAACCCTTCAGCCCGAGTTTTCTCATACATCTCCAAAACGCCGTCGCCTGCCGAGCGATCAGCGCGCAGGCCATAGCGCACGCCATCATATCGCGCGAGGTTTGAGGACGCCTCCGCCGGTGCGATCACGTAATAGGCGGGCAGGGCATATTTGGTGTGGGGCAGGGTGATGTCGACGAACTCAGCACCTGCGTCTTTCAGCATCGCGATGCCGTTTGACCAGAGGGCGTCCATCTCTTCCGACAGGCCATCGCGGTACTCCTGCGGAAGGCCGATCTTCTTGCCGCGGATATCGCCTGTGAGAGCAGCCTCAAAGTCGGGCACGGGAATGTCTGCTGAAGTCGAGTCCATCGGGTCGTGACCCGCCATCGCCCCGAGCATGATCGCGCAGTCACGGACGGTTTTGGTCATTGGTCCGGCTTGATCCAAGGAGCTCGCAAATGCCACGATGCCCCAGCGAGAGCAGCGCCCGTAGGTCGGTTTGAGGCCAACGATGCCAGTGAACGCGGCCGGCTGCCGGATCGACCCGCCTGTATCAGTGCCTGTCGCGGCCAGGCAGAGATCAGCGGAAACCGAGGATGCTGATCCGCCCGAAGATCCGCCTGGTGTGAGGGCCATGTTATCGCCCGCCCGCTTCCACGGAGACAAGCAGTTGCCATAGACCGAGGTCTCGTTGGAGCTGCCCATGGCGAACTCGTCCATGTTCAGCTTGCCCAACATCACGGCGCCGCTGTTCCAAAGGTTCTGTGTCACCGTACTCTCGTACTGCGGCAAGAAGCGGTCCAGGATGCCCGAGCCTGCTTGGCTGCGCACACCTTCGGTGCAAAACAGGTCTTTGATGCCGAGCGGGATACCGTTCATCGACGGCGCATCCGGACCGCGTCGCGCATCAGCGGCATCTGCCATCGCCAGCGCCTTCTCGCCGGTTGTCTCGATGAAGGCGTTCAAAACCTTTGCATCATCGATTGCGCTGAGACAGTCCTCGGTGATCTCGCGGGATGTCAGCTCGCCTGCGCGCATTGCGTCGCGGGCGGCGGCGATGGTCATTGCGGCGGGCCGGGTCATTCGACCACCTTTGGAACAGCGAAGAAGCCCTCACGTGAATCCGGCGCGTTGGCTAAGACCTTGTCGCGAATATCACCCGCGACCACCACATCCTCGCGACGCTTTAGATCCATCGGGGTCACCGAGGTCATCGGTTCGACGCCATCCACATCGACTTCCTGCAATTGCTCGATCCAGCCGAGAATGCCGGAAAGTTCTTCGGCGACTTTCGGTAGATCTTCTTCGGGCGTTGCAATTCGCGCCAGCCGCGCGACCTTGCGAGCCGTGTCGATATCGATGGACATGGGCGTTCCTAGAGCTTCGAAAACTCGGGTCGGTGTAGCGCTGGTCACCAGCGGGGGCAAGAGGGGCTAGAGCCGCTCAGGCAAGCCTTTTCCGTTGTTCCACCAGCGGTTCGGATTGTCCCGGTCCGGAAGATAGGCCGCCCGGCTGGCCCAGTCCTCACGAAGGAAGATTACGGGCTCCTCATAGTGGTGGACATCGATGATGGCATCCATGACCCGCGCCAGGGCTTCTTGATCCCGCTCAATCGAGATCTTCAGCTCCACCATGGGATAAGTTTCGGTGCTGCCCGCCTCGAAGCCGTCGACATGCAGCGTGGTTGTCGAACCGGGCGTTGGCTGAGCCGTCTCCTTGCCAATGGCGGAGATGCTCGCATTGCGCTGATAGCGGCCATAGCTGAGCGGATGGACTTGCATGACAGCGTCCAGGATCCGGTCGGTATCATCGGGCAGCGTTTGGACCTCTAGCGTCCAGACCGGCTCGAACCGTCCTGAACTTGCTTGATAGGAGTCGAGGCCTTTCATTCGAAAATCCCCGTTGGTTTGCCGTCCAATGTATCCATGTTCTTGCGCTGCCAATAGGCATTCACCCCATCGGGACCCATTTCCGCGTAGAACGGCAAAAGCTCCTCCTCGCCACGGCTCTTCTCGAACCGCATAACTGGAACCCCCGTGCCGCAAGAGGTCTGGACCAGATCAATCGCGAGCTCGAAGAGCGTGCGGCTGCCTGCCATCTCGGGGAAGAGGCCGATATGCTCTTGCCACGCCGGATCGCGCGGATGGATCGCCTTGGCTGTTCCATAGACACGCAGGATCAATGCATCCCCCTCAAAAGCGCAGAACATGAGCGTCATTCGCCCCGTGGCTTTCACGTGACCCGCGGTTTCATTGCCGGAGCCGCTGACACTCAGCCAAACGATCCTCCGATCATCCAAAATGCGCAGCGAATCCATCCCTTTGGGTGAGACATTCACCCGACCTTCCCGATCCGCTGTCGCGACAAAGAAAAGGGGTTGGCGCTCGATGAAGGTGCGAAAGCTGGTATTGAGTTTCTGTCCAGTGGCCATGATGTCCTCCCAATCGGATGGGATGGAACATAACAGAAACATTTGCCTCACGCGAGCCTATCCTGATGTCGCTTCCTGGGCTTTCGCGAGGTCGGAGATGTAGTGACTGAACGCGTCATCCTCGCCCTCCAGCAACCAGGGAAGAAGCATTCTGAAGTCGTCGCGCCGGCACCATTCACACATATCGTCCTCCCAGCTTTGCCAACGGCGGCGTGCGTCGTCGCCCATGCTGTCCGTGTAGAGAATGATGTAGGCTTTCTCGAACAGCGAGATGAGCATGCGTAGAAGGATCTCTTTGCGCTCTGTCTGCTCCTCGCTCAGGTCGAGTGGTGTCCGATGATGCTGAAGCAAGAGAAGATCCGAGTTTTCAAGGACAAGCCTTAGGAAGTTGTCATATTCCTCCGAGAGCTGGCGATGCAGTTCCGCGTCTTCATTCTCCCGGCGGCGACGCTCTTCAGACAGAAAGACCCAGATCGCAGTCGGAAAACCCAGGATAGTAACGATGTAGCTCAAGGCTTCGAGCCAGCCCATTTGCCGCCCCCAATTCGGATATCCTTCAAGACGAGCCAGCCTAGCAGGCGAGATACTGAGAGCCCATCCCCTGTGAAAACGCACGCGCAGTGATATGGTTGACCAGCATCGTTTATCGGAGAAAGAGACCATGAAGATTACTTGGCTGGGCCATGCTTCCTTCCGCATCGAGACGGCAGAGACCGTCATTCTGCTTGACCCGTGGCTATCCGGGAACCCGTCTTTTCCGGACTTCCAAAGGGAAAGCGTCCTAAGGGACGTGACCCATATTCTCGTCACGCACGGGCATGGAGATCATGCGTCTCAGGCCGAGGAGATCGCGCGGGAGACGGGGGCCGCTGTCGTTGGAATCTATGATTGGGTGAGTTGGATTACTGAGGGTAGTGAAGTCGAGGGGATTGGTTTTAACAAGGGGGGCACAGTGCAACTCGGCGATGCGGCCGTGACAATGGTGAATGCCGTGCATTCATCGTCAGCCAGCGGTCCGACCGGTCCCATCTATACGGGAGCGGAAGCCGGATACATAATCGCCGTTGGCGAGATCGTTCTCTACGTCATGGGGGATACGGATGTGAT
>JBCDAQ010000034.1:0-26958 GCA_039185285.1 Pseudomonadota bacterium | reverse complement strand
GCCCGATGTTCAGGCTTGTCAGATCAGCACCACCTGCAATTGCTTCTATGTGGAGTAGATATCCGCAGAGGCAGTCCAACACATGCTGCCAAGGCCGCGTTGCCTCTGGATGTCGGAGGACGACAGCCTCTTCCATGGCTACCGCCCGAACGATGTCTGGTATTATGCGTGCCTCGGAAAAATCACCTCCACCGATGACGTTGCCTGCCCGCGCGGTGGCCAATGCTCCGCCAGAATACGTCGCCCGCCAAGACGAAACCATAAGTTCACAGGCTGCCTTAGAAGCCGAGTAAGGATCTTTCCCACCCAAAGGATCGCTTTCAACGAATGCACGACCGTTATCGTCGTTGCGATAGACTTTGTCTGACGTGCAAACGAGGCAAGCCGCTTCGGGCGCGTGCTCGCGTAAAGCGCTGAGAAGATGTCCTGTTCCAATGACATTGGTCGCGTAGGTTTCAACGGGATCACGGATCGCACGACCAACAATCGCCTGAGCGGCCATATGAAGGACGATGTCTGGACGCGCATCCGCGACCGCCGCATCGACTGAGTCACGATCGTGTAGATTGCCTTCGATGTGCTTGATCCGATCGGCGATCCTTGCCAGCTCGAAATGGTTCGGTTTGCTGTCTGGGGCCAATGCGAAACCGGTTACCTTCGCCCCCATCTGCGACAGCCATAAAGCTGCCCAGGATCCTTTGAATCCGGTTTGCCCGGTCAGCAGGACACGCTTTCCGGCCCAAAAGGCCGGGTCTGGTAGTCGGCTCATTCCCAGATCTTCCACGGTGCGCCTTGATCCCAAAGCTGTTCGAGCTGGCGTTTGTCCCTGAGAGTATCCATTGGTCGCCAGAACCCTTTGTGGACAAAGGCTTCTAGCTGCCCGTCCCGTGCCAACCCTTCCAGTGGTTCTGCCTCCCAGGTTGTCGCGTCCCCCTCGATACGGTCGATGACCGCGGGTTCAAGCACAAAGAATCCCCCATTGATCAATGCGCTGTCTCCGGGTGGTTTTTCGACAAATCGGTCGACCTGGGTCCCCGTCATCGAGATCGCTCCAAACCGTCCAGGCGGTACGGCCGCTGTCAGAGTCGCTTGCTTGCCATGGGACCTGTGGAACGCAATAAGCGCGGAGACATCGATGTTCGAGACGCCATCGCCATAGGTCATGCAGAATGTCCCATCTAGATGGTCCCGAACCCGGCGCAGGCGCCCACCAGTCATGGTTTCAAGCCCAGTATCGACCAGTGTGACCTTCCAATCCTCGGTTTGGCTCTTTTGGTAGACGATATCACCGGTCGCGAGATCGACGCTCATATCCGAGTTATGTTGGCGGTAATTCGCGAAGTATTGCTTGATCGCCCACCCTTTGTAGCCGCAGCAGACAATGAAGTCTTTTATCCCGTGATGGGCGTAGATTTTCATGATGTGCCAAAGGATAGGGCGACCGCCAATCTCGATCATCGGTTTGGGTCGTGCATCTGATTCTTCGGCGATCCGACTACCGAACCCGCCCGCGAGCAGAACTGCCTTCATCGTCGTTCCTTTTTCGCCATTGAGGGCGGTATATGTAACGGCCTCGTTGGGTGCAACTGCCCAGACACTGGCGCGACTGACTTGTGCTTGCTAGAACCCGCGCCGATCCGATTGGGAGGAGCTGACCAATGTCTACTTGTAGTTTCTGCGGAGCGCCGTTGAAGTTGTGCCTCGTAGATCTTGGCGAGACACCGTTGGCGAACTCCTATCTCCCCCCAACTCCGGCGGCGATTGCAGCAGAGCAACGGTTTCCGTTGAGAACGATGGTTTGCGAGCAATGCTGGCTTGTGCAACTCGATCATGAAGTTCCAGCGGACGCGATCTTCGATCACGACTATGCCTATCTTTCCAGCTATTCAGAGAGCTGGGTCGCCCACGCGAAACGCTATGCAGACACGATGATCCAAAGGTTCGATCTTGGGCCGGATAGCCTGGTGATCGAAGTCGCTTCGAATGATGGCTACTTGCTTCAGCATTTTCGCGAGATAGGGGTCCCGGTTCTTGGCGTAGAACCGGCGGGGCATGCGGCTTCGGTTGCAGAGGGCAAAGGCGTCCCAAGCCGTGTCATGTTTTTCAACGCGGAGACCGCTAAGGATTTGGCGGCGGAAGGGTTTAAAGCCGACCTGATGGCTGCAAACAATGTCCTGGCTCATGTGCCAGACATTAAGGGGTTCGTGGCTGGCTTCCCGCGGGTTCTCGCGGCTGAAGGGGTCGTAACGTTCGAGTTCCCACATCTCGCTAACCTGCTTGAGCAAGTCCAGTTCGACACGATCTATCATGAGCACTACTCCTATCTGTCACTCCTTGCCGTCGAGGCGATCTTGGAATCGGCAGGAATGCGCGTGTTTGATGTTGAGAAGCTGCCAACTCACGGAGGCTCGCTCCGAGTGTTTGCCTGCCATCAATCTGCTTCTCATAAGATGACTGAAGCCCTGATCGCGATGAGGGCGGAGGAGCAAGCGGCGGGATTGGACAGCACCGAAGCCTATACGGGGTTCGCCGCCCGGGTTGCTAGTTTGCGCGACGGATTCCTACGTTTTCTGGCCGACGCGAAGGCCGCAGGATTGAAGGTGGCGGCCTATGGTGCCGCGGCCAAAGGCAATACGTTTTTAAACTTCTGCGGAGTAGGGGCAGAAGATATCATAGCCGTCGCCGACCGAAATCCAGAAAAGCAGAACCGTTTGCTACCGGGTAGCCACGTGCCCGTCGTGTCGCCTGGCACGCTCTTGAACATGAAGCCGGATCGCATTGTGATCCTTCCTTGGAACCTGCGTGAGGAGATCGCCCATCAGATGGCTGAGATTGGCGCTTATGGTGGGAAGTTCGTCACCGTGGATGCTTCGGCGGAAAGCTCGATCACCATATTTTCTCCACCGGTCTAAGGGATGGCGCGTGCAAAACCGCAATGGCGGCGCGTGCTAACAGGACGTTATCTGCGTTGGCTCGTGCTTCGGGCTTTAACCGCCGCTGTTCCCGGTCTTGGCCGTCGTCTCGGCTTCTTTCCGGCAACGGTCCCCATGATGGAAGCGGGTGGTGAAGTTCTTGAGGATGGTCGAATAAGGATCCAACCAGACAGGTTGGACGACCACGCCTTTCTTGAAACAGCTACCTTGCACGATAGCACTGCCGACGATTTCGATCTCGCCGAGAACGTGACAAGCGGGTCCCGTGCAGTTCTCCTCAGTGACGCGCTAATCGAAGCGACCACAGGGCAGGTGGTTCTGCCGCATCGAGGCTCGGTCGTTATGCTTCGTGGTCACAAGGCAAACTTGAACGCGACATCTGCGCGCTTCAGGCGTGAACGGGTTTCACTTCCTGGCCGTGCATGGTCGCCTGTCAGGACGCAGAACTACTATCACATGCTGGTCGATAATGGATTACGAGCGATCGAGGCTGCAGAACACGGACCGATGACTATCGTCACCACAGAACCGACTGGCCGAGTTGCGGGAGCGCTGTGGCGTGGGATTGTTTCACAGCTGCCAAGCACGAAGTTAAGAGTTGTCGCAGATGGCGCACTGGTGGCAGCGGATGAGGTTTTGGTAAACTTCCCAGACAATAACAACTGGGAGTGGACGCCTATACCGCCCGCCCGCGCTGCCCATTTATCGAGCGTTTTCCAATCCTCCTATGGTCCTCCGAAAAAACATGGCCCATTGCTCTACCTCAGCCGTGGGCAGTCGAAACTGCGTCAACCAACGAACCTGGCCCAGATGGAAGAGCTTCTTGCCGGGCATGGGTTCCAACCTTTCGTCGCGACGGATGCAAACCATCCGGAGCAAATTTCCCGCTTCGCTTCCGCCGAGATCGTTGTGTCGATCCATGGTGCGGGCCTGACCAACCTTCTGTTCGCGCGGCCTGGGACGAAGGTGGTTGAAGTCTTTCCTTCCAACTTTGTTAAAAGCACCTTTTGGTGGATGGCGCACGAGTTGGGAATGGAGCATCATCCACTGATCGGCGGCCTCGGCGACTACGATCAGCATTTTGTAGCCCCACTTGAGGAGCTGACTGCCAAGCTGAGACAGATCTTAAGCCATCGCCATTGACCTGGGTAGATGGCCAAGGATAAGGCGGCGCAGCGATAAAAGGAGCCTGGTTTGAAACTCACAATTGATGAGACTGCCGCAACCCTGAGCGTTGAGGACGCGGACGCCTCTCGGACAATCGATCTCTACTCTGATGAGGCGTTCGAGCTGATCTCTCGGCAATACGTTCGGGTCGGTTGGAACCAGAAGCACACCTACACCTTCGCCTGGATGGGCCGACCGGTGATCCAGTTCCCTGATGATATGCTCCGGATGCAGGAGGTGATCTACCGCGTCAAACCGGACCTGATCGTCGAGACAGGGATCGCTCATGGAGGCTCTTTAATCTACTACGCCTCGCTTCTTGAGGCTATGGGCCAGGGCCATGTTCTTGGCATCGATATCGAGATCCGCCCACATAACCGCAGCGCAATTGAATCCCATGAGATGTTCCACCGGATCGACATGCTGGAAGGATCCTCGACCGCGCCGGAAATCGTCTCGGCCGCGCATGAGTTTGCAAAGAATTATGAGCGCGTTTTGGTGATCCTGGACTCAAACCACACCTATACGCATGTGCTCGATGAGCTCGACGCCTATGGTGATTTGGTCACCCCAGGTTCATATATTGTATCAACCGATGGCGTGATGCGCGATGTGGTCGGTGTTCCCCGTGCTGGGTCGGGATGGGAGACCGACAATCCGGCCAATGCGGCGGAAGACTGGGTGGCGAAGCACCCGGAGTTCATCCTAGAACAGCCCGACTGGCCTTTCAATGAGAGCACGCTTTCAAGGAATGTGACCCACTTTCCGAGCGCCTATCTCCGGAGGCTCTGATGCGGATCTCTCTGGCGATCCCGACCCGGGAGCGGGCGGAATTGCTGGGCCCATGTTTGGATGCGGCCCTTGCTGTCGAGGATCCAGACTTCGAGATCGTCGTCTCGGATAACGCGAGCCAGGATGCAACAGCAGAGGTGCTCGCGGCGCGGTGTGATCCCAGGCTTAAGGTGGTCTCGACCGATGCTCGGGTGTCGATGCGGTCGAATTTTGAGAACGCACTCACGGCCACCTCTGGCGACTATGTTGTTTTCATTGGCGACGACGATGGTGTCCTCGCAAGCGGTATTGCCATGCTTCGCGACGTGCTAGAGGCATATGGTCCGGACGCAGTCGGATGGCCTCTCCTCGGCTATACGTGGCCGTCGAGGCGCCCTGGGCATCAAGCGGGGTTCGTCAATGTTCAGCGAAAAAGCGTCTACGGAGGCATCCGGTTCGAGCCACCGAAGAAAGCCCTAGAACGTGCTTTGGCTGGGAGGATCCGAAACTACAAGGATCTCGCGAACATCTATCACGGATGCATATCGCGTAAGCTGATCGATCGCGTCCGGTCGCGTACAAATGGCACCTATTTCGCGGGTGCCGTCCCTGATGTTTACTCGTCGATCGCGAACTTGATGGAGATGCAGACTAATCTCTGTTGGGTCGATCATCCCGTCACATTTGGCGGGGCTTCTGATCGTTCCAACGGTGCCGCTCAATGTGGCGCTGCCAAAGCAACTAAGGAGGGTGCTGCGGAAGTGAGGGCATTTGTCGCCGAAGGCACCTTGGACATCGGAGCGTCTGGGATTGATCTTACGGTTCCGTCGGTTGACGCACTCACGCTCGATATGTTGGAGATCGCCACCAAGGACACCTCATTGTTTGGGCAAATCGACCATGACGCTTGGTTTTCTAAGATCCAGCGTCGGCTCTCGAACATGCCAAAAGCAAAAGCGCAGCATGGCACAGAGATCCTTTGGCAGTGGGCGACTGAGCGGGGTTTGGGCGGTCTTTATCGTCAGGCAGTGAACCGGTATCCCGCCGTTGGGCCCACGCATGAACCTGAGGGGCGACGGAAGAGTGATCCCAGCTTTGGGCTTCGGATGATCACGCTTGCTTCGGAGGTTAACATGACAACCGTCGCAGATGGTGCTCGTATGCTCGAGGCCACGCTTGGCCCGCACGACCCTTCGCGACCGGGGGGTCTTTTCCGTTGGTTCCGCGCCATCGCCCGTGCGCGAGCTGAAGTAAGGCGTTGGGGTTAGAAGCGGGCGCTCAGGCTGCTAATTCGCCGATGCACGTGCAATCGGAGAGCCAAACGCATCCGAAGGCGGTCGATGCTTGATCGCAGCTCGTCGGATATCAGTTTGTCGCAAGCATCGATATATCTCTGCGCGAGGTCACGAGATCGCTCCCGATCATCGGGTCCGCTCTCCTTAGTGATGGCATGATTCAAACGAAGCGTGAGACAAGCTGCATCGTCAAAGACAACCTTTCCCTGAAGAATGGCTGGAAACAAGCAGAGGTGGTCCCACCCCCAAATATGAGGAGTGATCGCAGGCACCGACCAATCGAAGGCGGCCTTCAATGCATCGGTCCGCCAGAGCCCATAAATCCAACCAGCCTGAGCATTCCTCAGGATCCGCCAAGCGGGCGGTGCGCCACCCTGAAGGTGAACTACGGGCCGCGGACGCCGCTTTCCCGAATGCACGCGAAGTGTGTTGACATGGGGAGCTGCGAGAACCGCCTCCGGCACTTTGTCGAGCTTTGCCGCCAATCTTTCGAAGTAATCTAAGGTGGTTAGATCATCGTAGCTGCGCCAAGCAAAGTAAGGCGTCGTCGCTTGCTCGAGCACGAATCGAAAGTTGGGCAGTGGTCCCAGGTTAGAAGGCTGCCGAACCGCTCGAACGCGCGGATCGGAAGCGATCGCTTTGGCGATGATTTGCGGGCTTTTATCGGTTGAAGCATTATCGCTGATGATAATCTCAAGGTCTTTCAAGCTTTGATTGCGCAGATTATCCAACGCTTCCTCGAGCATGGAAGCGCCATTGAACACCGGTACACCTATCGTAACCTGTGAAATACGACACCTCTTGCTATACAGCCTTTCCCCGGGCGGAAGCTAGTCGAGGTTTGTTGGTGGAACAAGGGACTAGGCTCTATTGAGCCGCGATAGAATATGCCACATGATGAAAGATCGAGATCGCACCAATTCTACGCCAACCAAAGCGTAAACCTGATCCAATTGATGCCGTTCAGTTCGAGCTTTCTCGGTCCTTAAACCCCGCGAAGTAGGCCCAGGTTGCACTCGCAATGTTTGCCCGGACCGCCTCTCTATCGCTGTCGAACATTTTGGGTTTTCCTATCAGCAAGCTTGCGAAGCCATGAACCATTGCCCAGAGGGGGGCTCCAAATTTATGCGGGTCGAGATGAGACAGCCCTTCGGCCTCCATGATTGCGCTAAGCGAGTCGATGAACCCGAAGTACGAAGCTTCGCTGGTCTGCTTCGCAATATCATACTCATCCAACTTACGTGCCGCCGCCCACATCAGATGGAAGAGCTCAGGATTATCTGCGCCGAACTCAGTGTAAGCGCAGCCTCCTTCGATCAAGCCTTCTATTGAACCGGGTGGGTGTTTGCCGAAGGCTTCTTGCTTGCGCGAATTCAGTTTCTGAAATCCGGCGGCAGCTACATGAGCGATCAGCTCATCGCGATCTTTGAAGTGGCGATAGGGCGCGCCGCTTGAGACATTGGCCGCACGCGCAGCGTCGGCCACGCTGAGATCCTCAACCCTTTTCTCCTTAATGAGCTCCAAGGTTGCCTCGATCAGCGTCGCCTTGAGATCGCCGTGGTGATACCGCCCGGCGCGTTTGTTATTTGTCTCCGGCTCCATAAGCCCCTTTTACCTTTCTCTGCCTACGACGCAATTCCCTGACTAATTTGTACTTGATGTAAGAGCTTCTTGCGCTATGTAAGGAGTGCTTACGATGTAAGTCGCAGTTACTTTCCGGTCAAGCCGGGCTGAAAGGATCAGAGATGACACGCACGACACCGATCACACATTGGATTGTCGCCGCCTCTATCGGTGTTGCGGTGCTCGCCGCCGGAGCATTAGCCGTAGCAACTCTGCAGGCGAGAGCGGAAGGTCCAGATGAGACCAAGATCCGCGCGCCGCTTGCCGTCTCATCCGCACAGATCAACATGCAAGACCGTTACATCATCCGTGAGAGCTATGTCGGACGTGTCGAACCTGCTCGGCTCACCACGCCATCCTTTGAACGCGCTGGAAAGGTAATCGAGCTTTTAGTTGAAGAGGGTGATCAAGTCAGTGAGGGTCAAACCCTTGCTCGCATGGATACGCAGTCATTGCTCATTGAGCGCAGCCGACTAGAGGCGGATCGCGCGAGCCTTACGGCTGACATGGACTTCGCGAGACGGACTGTTGAGCGGCGTGAGCAGCTCGTTGACGATGGCTGGGCGAGCAGGCAAGCCTTTGACGAGGCGCAATTCTCTCTCGCTGGATTGTCGGCGCGTCGTGACTCAGTAACAGCAGCGATTGCGCGGATTGATCTGGATATCGAGAAATCGGTGATCAAGGCGCCATTCTCCGGCACGGTAAGTACGCGCGAGATCGATGAGGGGACCGTCGTTGCCGCAGGAACGCCAGTCCTCTCTTTGCAGGAAACATCCCGGCCACAAGCTCGGATTGGAATTCCGGCAAGAAGGGCCGAAATTGTGAAAGTTGGCCAAAAGATTGAGCTGACTTATCAGGAACGAGCCATTGAGGGGACCGTTGCTGCGATCACCCGAGACCTTCAGGCCGGAACGCGGTCGATACCGATCCTCATAGACCTTCCGGGCGATGTGCTTTTGACAATGAGACAAACGGTTCGACTAGATCTTGCGCGTGAAATCGATGCCAAAGGCGCTTGGGTCCCCCTCAACGCTCTGCGTGAGGCAGAGCGGGGACTTTGGTCGATCAACACAGTCGTCCAAACCAACGACGGATACTCGATTGGGCGAGAAGCGGTCGAAGTCCTTCATGTATCTGATCAGCAAGCCTTCATACGCGGGACTTTTGCAGATGGTGCGCTCTTCATCCCTGTGGGAGGCCATCGGCTGAGCATCGGGCAATCTGTTCACCCCAAGAATGGTGCTTGATTATGGAGACGCTATTCTTTCGAAAATCTCGCTATCTTTCACTCGCACTACTGGTGATCGTCGCTCTAGGGGCTTTTGCCTACAACACCATTGGTCGGCAGGAAGATCCAACCATCACTAACCTGTTTGCGACGGTGATTACCCCATATCCAGGGGCAGGCCCAGCACGTGTCGAAGCGCTTGTGACAGAGAAGATCGAAGCAGAGCTGCGTGAGATTCCAGAGATTGACACGATCTCTTCCACGTCTCGCCTGGGCGTCTCATCTATCAAGATCGAGCTTTCCCAGTTCATATCGGAAGCTCAGATCGAGCAGACGTGGTCTGAGATCCGCGATGCTCTGAGCGACGCATCTCGCAGCTTTCCTCCCGGCGTGCCAGAGCCCGAATTTGACAATGATCGGATCGGTGCTTTCACGATGCTGATCTCGATAGAACCAGCCGGAGACATCGACGTTCCATTGCCGGTGATTGGCCGGATTGCCGAAGGTCTTCAAGAGCGTCTTCGGCAGGTTCCAAACACGAAACTCGTCTCACTCTATGGGCAACCGGAAGAAGAGATCCGTGTTGAGATCGATGCCGATGCTCTCGCATCACTTGGTTTGACGCCAGACAGTGTTGCCGACGCAATCTCAGCGGCAGATGCCAAAGTGTCTGCGGGACGCGTTCAAGGCGCAGGATCGGACTACTTGGTCGAGGTGGCAGGTGAGATCGACAGCTTGGCCCGCGTCAGAGACATTCCTATCCAGCGTGCGGCGGACGGCCGAGTGCTTCGAGTTGGCGACATTGCCACCGTGGGTCGAACAGCTGTTGATCCAGCATCGGAGCTGGCCTTGGTGAATGGAGAACGCGCCGTCTTTGTCGCCGCCAGAATCGAAGATGACGTTCAAGTAGATCGCTGGGCCGAAGCTACCCGGTCCGAAATCGCTGCCTTCAAAGAGGTTTTGCCAGGCGGTTTGAATCTCGAAGTCGTTTTTGATCAGAGCGGGTATACATCCAAGCGATTGGCGGATCTTGCGGTCAATCTTATGATCGGCGTGGCGCTGGTGGTTGCGGTCCTCTTTGTCTCAATGGGCTGGCGATCCGCGCTTATCGTTGGCGCGATGCTGCCCCTGACGAGCCTTCTTAGTCTCGCAGTTCTCGAGAAGCTTGGCGTCACGATCCATCAGATGTCCGTCACGGGTCTGATTGTAGCCCTCGGTCTGTTGGTCGATGCGGCAATTGTGACGACCGATGAGATCCGACGGCGCCTTAGAGCTGGGGATGCAAGGATCGATGCGGTCGGGAATTCGGTTCGTCGCCTCGCTATTCCCCTAGCGGCCTCGACGGTAACAACCGTCTTGGCGTTTGTTCCGATGGCTGCACTGCCTGGGCCAGCAGGGGACTTTGTTGGCGCGATCGCACTCAGCGTGATCGTCATGCTGTTTGCGTCTTTGCTGCTCGCCCTGACGGTAACCCCAGCTATCGCCGGACGGCTTTTGCCAGAAACGATGAGTTCGCCGCGCTGGTGGCGAGACGGCATTTCTGGAGGACTGATTGGGCGCGCTTTTGCTGGGCTGTTAAGCATCTCATTGCGCTGGCGCCGTCTTGCGATGATTGCAGCTGCAATGCCCGCTGTCGTGGGATTTGCCGCATTCCCTACTCTAACCGCACAGTTCTTTCCGGAAGTCGACCGCGATCAGTTTCACATTCAGATTGAGCTGGCCAACGGCGCTGCGATTGGCCAGGCAGAGGCGTCTGCACTGTCGGCTGACAGCGTACTACGTGACATTGACGGAGTTGAAAAAGTTCAGTGGTTTGTGGGTCGTAGCGCGCCAGCGTTCTACTATAACATGCTCGATAATCGTGACCTTGACCCCCGCTTTGCCGAAGCGTTGGTGACGACATCGTCACCGGAAACAACCAACAAGGTCATCCCAGAGTTGCAGTCGGCTTTGGATGCCGCGCTCCCTAAGGCACGCGTATTGGTTCGTGGCTTAAAACAAGGCCCGCCCGTAGATGCACCTGTCGAGTTGCGTCTGGTCGGCCCTAGTCTTGATGGATTGCGCACGCTAGGCGAACAGGCGCGGATTCGCATGGCCGAGGTCTCCTCGATTACCCATAGCAGAGCGACCCTGGAAGGCGGCGCGCCTAAACTCGTCTTCGATCTAGACGAAGACAAAGTCCGCTTGGCAGGTCTCAGTCTGGGTGACGTTGCGCGGCAGTTGCAGACACTATCAGATGGCGTCTTAGGAGGCTCGCTGGTCGAAGGACCAGAGGAACTGCCGGTTCGCGTGCGCCTTGCAGGTAGTCAGCGAGCAGCGGCGGACCGGTTGGCCGCACTTACGATTGTGCCGTCTACAGCTCCGGTTGATGCGTTTCCAGGAGTGCCACTTCTTGCGCTCGGCGATCTTCGACTTGAACCTTCTGATAGCGCAATTGCCCGGCGCGATGGTGAACGTGTGAATACAGTGCAAGCGTTTCTGGCTCATGGCGTTTTACCCGACGAGGCTTTGAAGGAACTCCAAACTGTTCTCGCAGAGAAGCCGCTCGATCTCCCGAATGGCTACCGCATCGAATGGGGTGGCGACAGCGATGCACGCGGAGAAACCATCCGAAATCTATTATCTGTCGTTGGTCTGGTCGTGGTGGCTAGTGTCGCTGCTATCGTTTTGACGTTCAATTCTTGGCGGCTGAGCGCGGTAACGCTGGTCGTTGCAGTTTTGTCGATGGGCCTTAGTCTTCTGGCGTTGGAGGTTTTCCGCTACCCGTTCGGAATTCAAGCCCTGATCGGTGTCATCGGTGCGATCGGTGTGTCGATCAACGCAGCAATCATCATTTTGACGGCATTGCAGGAAGACAGACGTGCCGCGATGGGTGATCCCGACGCTATCTGCAATGTGGTGCTTGGATCCAGCCGTCATATTGTCTCGACCACCATAACCACCTTTGGTGGGTTCTTACCTTTGATCCTCGCTGGAGGCGGGTTTTGGCCACCTTTCGCGATGGCAATCGCGGGTGGTGTTCTCCTCTCTACCCTGGTGAGCTTCTTCTTTGTTCCTCATGCTTTCAGCCTACTAATAGGGCAGGCTTCATTGCATCGGGGCGACACTCTTAGCGCGCCACCCAGCGATCACTTGAAGATCGCGGCGGAATAAAGCGTGACCGATCCCAACCTTTCATCGCATCGGAACAAAAGTGGCAGATGATCGCTTGCATTCCCGTGCAACTGCGGGCGTACAGGCTCTAGGGACGAGGTCCTTGGTTAAGCAGATCCGAACTTCACGGATCAGTCCTCCCCGGCACTTAACGGCCAGCTGATCTGCCGCCAACCCCGGATTAACCTGAAGAAATGCCTCCTCGATCACTTTCGGAGCGATCGCCAACGGTTCTGTCACTCGTCGGAGAATCTCGGGACGCTGAACGCTCTCATATGCGGCACGCGAGAGATCGAAGTACTGTTGATAGGACAGCCCGCTGCAACGACCATGTTTTTTCCATTGGTGCCACGCGAGACCACCTGATCCCATCACATCTGCCATAGCGCCGGTCTCAGTCCGTGATGGATCTCGCCCCGTTTTCCGGCAGTATTCGGGCCAACCGTTCTCCCGCTGAGGCCAAAGCCCGTGCATCAACCAGCCGTGATCGTGTACGGCATCACATTGACCGGCTCCTCGGTCATCACCTTCTGCGTCGCACCAGGCAGCGTTCCAGCTGAGCGCCAATACGTAGTGTGAGAAATCGCCCGGTTCGTCAGTTAGTGCAGGTGAAGCTGCGAATAGAATAGCGAACAGAACTCCGAATGCTCTCATTGCGAAAGTCCCTTTTCTTTTCAGCCCACCATCTCTATATCGGCTATCGATCCCCATGGACACCGAGAGTTATGGCACCGCGCCGGCCCCCGGAGCTGACGGGGAAGTTGTACCTTTCACTCTGGAGAAGAGCATGAGCGACGACCTGCCCCTGATGCCAAAGGCAACGGCTGTCTGGCTGGTGGACAACACCACGCTGACGTTCCGACAAATAGCGGATTTCTGCGGGATGCATGAGCTCGAGATCTCAGGCATTGCAGATGGGGAAGTGGCCATCGGAATAAAAGGCTTTGATCCGGTGTTGAACGGTCAACTTACGGCTGACGATATTAAACGGTGTGAAGGTGATCCTATCGGGCGCTTGAAGCTGATCAAGCGGCAAAAAGCGCCGCCGCCAAAGCGCAAAGCACCGCGCTATACCCCGGTATCCAAGCGTCAGGATCGTCCTGCGGCGATCGCTTGGCTCGTGCGCTACCATCCAGAGATGGAGAACAGCGCGATCGCAAAACTTGTCGGATCGACCAAGCCTACGATCGAGTCGATCCGTAACCGGAGCCACTGGAACATTGGCAATATTCAGCCGGTTGATCCCGTTGCACTGGGGCTCTGCCGCCAGATCGATCTAGATGCCGCTGTTCGCAAGGCTGCCGAAAAGAAAGCCGCCAGCGGTGTTACGACGCCGAGTGTTGAGGATAGCATGCGGTTGATGTCGACCGATGAGAGTTTAGCGGCTGAAACCGAGGCAGATCCGATGCCATTCGGTTTGGAAGATCCTAAACCTGCTGCTGAACCCGCAGAAGCGATCGATTTTGACCCCGATGCGCTCTTCAACCTGCCAAAAGGCGGCGGTTCAGACGACTGAACAAGGCTCTTGTACCCTGTGTTCAGGGTTTGACAATCTTGCGTCTCCTCTCAATCCTTCTGCCAAGAGGAGACGCCAAAAAATGACAAAAGCCTACGAGACTGGTCTCGACCGAAACGAAGCGAATTTTCAGCCGCTGACACCGCTTAGCCATCTCGCACGGGCGGCCGGTATCTGGCCAGAGCGAACAGCCATCATCCATGGCAATCTCCGCACCGACTACGCTACTTTCTATCGGCGTAGTCGCCAGCTCGCATCCGCGTTGAGCAGCGCTGGGATAAGCAAGGGTGACACAGTTTCGGCGCTGCTTCTAAATACACCACCTATGCTCGAAGCACATTACGGCGTGCCGATGCTCGGGGCGGTTTTGAATGCATTGAATACGCGGTTGGACGCGGCCGGGATTGCCTTCATTCTTGACCATGGCGAGGCCAAGCTGATTTTGGTGGACAGTGAGTTGGTGCCTCTTCTCCGCGAAGCACTCGAAATGCTTTCTGGCCCAAAGCCAGTTGTTATTGAATACACGGATCCAACAATTGACGTGCCCGCAACGGGCGATGGTCAAGATTATGAAGCCTTCATATCTGCGGGTGATCCTGAGTTCACGTGGCGAATGCCGGATGATGAATGGGAGGCGATCTGTCTCAACTATACGTCAGGAACAACCGGCAATCCAAAAGGCGTTGTCTATCACCATCGAGGTGCTTCGCTGCTTGCCACTGGAAACATCATTCACGCGGGTCTAGGTGAGCAACTGGTCTATCTTTGGACGTTGCCGATGTTCCATTGTAATGGATGGTGCTTTCCTTGGTCAGTATCGATTGTCGGCGGCACGCATGTTTGCCTACGCCAAGTCCGAGCTGAACCAATGTACCGCGCATTGTCAGAGCACGGTGTTAATCTTCTCTGTGGTGCCCCGATCGTCATGTCGGTGCTGTTGAATGCGCAAGAGGAGGAACGACACTCGTTCTCCCAGAATGTTCGCTTTCTTACCGCTGCTGCACCCCCGCCAGAAGCGACTTTGGCCGCAATGGCAGAGGCAGGCTTTGACGTGATCCACCTCTATGGCTTGACCGAGTGCTATGGTCCCTCGGTTTTGAATGAGTGGAAACTCGAATGGAATGACCTGCCCGTTGCGGAACAAGCGGTCAAGAAGGCGCGGCAGGGGGTTAAGTATTCCGCACTCGAGGGGCTGGAAGTTATGGACCCAGGCTCCATGGAACCGGTGCCTGCCGATGGCCAAACGATGGGCGAGATCATGATGCGCGGCAACGTCGTCATGAAAGGGTATCTAAAGAACCCGACAGCAAATGAAGAGGCCTTTCGCGGTGGTTGGTTTCACACCGGAGATCTCGCCGTCAAGCATCCGGACGGCTATGTGCAGATCCGCGACCGCTCGAAGGATGTTATCATCTCCGGTGGCGAGAACATCTCATCTATCGAGGTGGAAGACACTCTTTTCAAGCATCCTGCAGTTGCACTCTGTGCTGTCGTCGCGAAAGCCGACGAAAAATGGGGTGAAACACCCTGCGCGTTTATCGAACTCAAACCGGGTGCCATCACCACGGA
This sequence comes from Pseudomonadota bacterium, assembly GCA_039185285.1. GTDB lineage: Bacteria > Pseudomonadota > Alphaproteobacteria > Rhodobacterales > Rhodobacteraceae > Thermohalobaculum. The sequence goes on along the minus strand of JBCDAQ010000034.1, from coordinate 11,703 downwards.
AACCGAGATCATTGATTTCTGCCGCGCGAACCTCGCCCGTTACAAGTGTCCTAAGAACGTTGTCTTCGGCGAGCTGCCAAAAACATCGACGGGCAAGATTCAAAAGTTTGCGCTCCGCAAGCGAACCGAAGAAGTTTAATCAAAGCGCACCCCAAGATTCAGGTCTGTCCAAAATCAGTCCGAAATTTCTCACTGGTTCCCGATTAGAAACAACGGGAGCAGGCGTATTCGATCCGCATTCTCCGTAAATTCATCTCACCCAGACGGGGTGTGGGTGTAGGCGGTGACTGTGGGAGCGAGTGATGTCTGTGAGTTCGAAGTCAGTAAAAGCGTTGCGTGCCGCCTGCGTAGGGTTGATTGGCGTATCTGTATTCGGGACCGAAGCGTTAGCTACGACGTTTGAGTTTTTTGCGGGTCCTAGGGACGAGTCTCAGTTCCAACAAAAAGAAGAGGGTTTGACTGTCACTGTCACGGGTTTTGACGAGACTTTTGACCCTCTCACGGGGATCGGGGCGCTGGCTCCGATCGCCCGCGAAGTAAACGGTATTGGTGTTTTGCATTCCCCTGAGCAGGGCAGGCTCGCCGCGGGCGAGGCGTTGCGTTTTCAGTTCTCCGAAACGGTTCAACTGACCGAGTTGCTGATCCATGAATCGTTTCGCGAGAACGAGTTCTTCGCTCTCTTTGATGAAAACAATGAGCTAATTTCCCGTCATGTCGTCGACGGGGAAGGGGCTGGGCGTGGAGACCCGTTCAGCTTTGGAGATCAAGGCCTATTTGGTTCGGTTTTCACTGTTGTCGGTACCAGCCCCAACAGAAACGGTGGTGGCGGTGACAACTTCAATCCGAACCGGGGCATACGGGTTGCGTCGATCTCGGTAGTGGCCTCAGATCTAGCAACGGTGGAAGTTGCGGCGGTCCCACTTCCTGCTGCATTGAGTTTGGGTCTGACGGGTATCGCTGCTTTCGCCGGTTTCCGACGCCGGAGCCGTGAATCCATCGGCTAAGAAATGTCTCAATAACTGGACCCATTGGGCGGGGCGGTTAGGTCAAACTGGACCTAATCGCCGCCCTTGTTTTCCATTACGTGGGGAGCAGATTTTCTTGCCACCCGTGCTTGGCAGATTTGCAGGAGACACACCCATGAAAATGACCACCGAGGAAGCCTTCGTCAAAGTGCTTCAGATGCATGGCATCGAGCATGCCTTTGGGATCATCGGGTCGGCAATGATGCCGATCTCGGATCTGTTCCCGGCGGCGGGTATCAAGTTCTGGGATTGCGCGCATGAGTGTAACGCTGGGATGATTGCCGATGGCTTCACGCGAGCATCCGGCAAGATGGCGATGGCCGTGGCGCAAAACGGCCCCGGCATTACCAATTTCGTCACGCCGGTTAAAACAGCCTACTGGAACCACACGCCGATGCTACTCGTGACGCCACAGGCGGCGAACAAGACGATCGGTCAGGGCGGTTTCCAGGAGATCGAGCAGATGAAGCTGTTCGAAGACATGGTCTGCTACCAAGAAGAAGTTCGCGACCCCTCCCGGATGGCCGAGGTCCTCAACCGCGTGATTGAGAAGGCTTGGCGCGGTTGTGCGCCCGCGCAAATCAACATCCCGCGTGATTACTGGACCCAGGTGATCGATATCGATCTTCCGCAAATCGTACGCCTCGAGCTGCCCTCGGGCGGCAAGAGCGCAGTGGCAGAAGCCGCACAGCTGCTCTCGGATGCCAAGTTCCCGGTCATCTTGAACGGTGCGGGTGTGGTCATTGGCGGTGCGATCCCGGCCTCGGCCGCTCTGGCCGAGCGTCTCGATGCGCCCGTTTGCTGTGGGTATCAACACAATGATGCGTTCCCAGGTAGCCATCCACTTTCGGTTGGCCCGCTCGGCTACAACGGTTCGAAAGCGGCCATGGAACTGATCGCCAAAGCGGATGTAGTCTTGGCGCTAGGCACTCGCCTGAACCCGTTCTCGACCCTTCCGGGGTATGGCATCGACTACTGGCCGAAGGACGCCAAAATCATCCAAGTTGACATCAACTCCGATCGGATCGGCCTGACTAAGAAAGTGAGGGTGGGCATCCAGGGCGACGCGAAGCAGGTGGCTGATCAACTGCTCGAGCAACTTTCGCCATCTGCGGGCGACGAAGGCCGGTCCGAGCGCAAGGCGTTGATCGCCGAGACCAAGTCGCGCTGGCTGCAGCTTCTCTCCTCGATGGATCACGAAGATGATGATCCGGGCACCAACTGGAACGAGCGGGCTCGCGACCGCGAGCCGGAGCGGATGAGCCCCCGCATGGCATGGCGCGCGATTCAGGCTGCTATGCCGGGCGAGGCGATCATCTCCACCGATATCGGCAACAATTGCGCCATTGGGAACGCCTATCCGACCTTTGAAGCGGGCCGCAAATACCTCGCGCCCGGACTGTTCGGCCCTTGCGGCTATGGTTTGCCGGCGATCCTGGGTGCGAAGATCGGCAAGCCCGAGGCTCCGGTGATCGGTTTCGCGGGTGACGGCGCATTCGGGATCTCAATGAACGAGATGACGGCCTGCGGTCGCGGGGATTGGCCTGCAATCACCATGGTCATTTTCCGCAACTATCAGTGGGGCGCGGAGAAACGTAATACGACGCTCTGGTTCGAAGACAACTTCGTCGGCACCGAACTCAACCTCGGTGTTGAGTATGCCAAGATCGCCGAAGGTTGCGGTGTCCGTGGCGTTCAAGTCCGCTCGATGGATGCATTGACAACCGAGTTGCGCGAGTCCGTGCGGCTCCAGATGGAGGAGAATGTTACAACCTTCATCGAATGCGTGCTGAACCAAGAGTTGGGTGAACCCTTCCGTCGTGACGCAATGAAGAAGCCAGTTAGCGTCGCCGGGATTAACCCCGAAGATATGCGCCCACAGCCGGGCGCCTGAGGATACAGCATCCGGCGCAGGCTCATCTCCTGCGCCGGACGCGCACCCCAGACGGCCTCAATCCTTGCAACGCCGATACGGTCGATTGCCGATTGAGTACCACAGCAATCTGTGGTTCTGATCCCCCATGGTTACGACGACATACACCGACCTCGAAGATCTGGTTGGCACCCAGCTCGGAATCTCCGAATGGGTTGCGATCGATCAGGGGATGATCAATCGCTTCGCCGATGCAACGGGTGACCACCAGTGGATCCATGTCGATGTCATGCGCGCCGAACGCGAACTGGGCGGCACGATTGCGCATGGCTTTCTGGTGCTTTCGCTGAATGCCCGCCTCGGCGACCCGATGCTGGTCGTGAGCGATAGCCCGCATCGGCTGAACTATGGTTTGAACAAGGTGCGGTTCACCAGCCCGGTTCCTTCCGGTAGCCGAGTCCGCCTCGTGCAGATCCTGCGGATGGTCGAACCCAAGGGCAGAGGTAAGTTGCTCACGCTCGACTGTGTGATGGAGTTGGAGGGTTCCGAGCGCCCGGCTTTCGTCGCCGAGCAATTGGTGCAAGTGCGGCCAGGAGCGGCTGTCGCCTAAACCTCCATCTCAACAGAGGGTATGATCGGGAAAAACTCGCCGCAAGATCGAACCCCAAACCAACGCTCCCCGTCGACATCGCGGTTCTCGCCGATATCAACCAGCCGGTAAAAGCTCTTCCGATCGATCAGCGCCTCAAGTCCGCGTCGAACATGGACATAAGGGGACGGTTCACCCGTCTCCGGATCGCGAACCACGCGGATTGGGTTGTCTGGCCCTGCCAGGGTCTCATCACCCACATTGGTCTCAAAGACTAAGTTCTGCGTGCCGTTCGCTTCGATCTTGAAATCGACCGCGACGAAAGGCGCGTCATCAACCGTGATCCCGATTTTCTCAACCGGAGTAACGAGGAAGTATTTCCCATCCTCGATCTTCAACACGGAGGCGAAGAGGTTGACCAGCTCCAACCGGCCAATTGGAGTGCCGAGATACCACCATTGTCCGTTCCGAGCGATCCGAATATCCAGATCTCCGCAAAAGGGTGGATCCCAGAGGTGGACGGGCGGCAAGCCCTTCTTACCCTTCGTCGCTTGCTTAACAGCTCTGGCAAAATTATCGGCAGCGCCTGGATCTGAGCCGCTCTGAGGTGGATTAGGTGTTTTTTTCTCTGACGACATCGCGAGCCCCTGTTGCCTTTCGATGCGAGGACTTACCTTAATAGGACTGACCTAAATCGCAACGCAGAGGAGCGCACATGTCGCAGCCCCCCGCCCATGACCCCGTCCGTGAAATCGAAGAGGCGGGCGAGACCCTGGCGAAAGTGCAGAGCGAGATCGCAAAGCGCATCGTCGGTCAGGAAGAAGTGGTCCGCCAAACCCTCACGGCCATCCTTTCTGGCGGCCATGGTCTGTTGGTAGGCGTGCCCGGTCTCGCCAAGACCCGACTGGTCGAAACACTCGGCACCGTTCTTGGACTCGCGAACAATCGGGTGCAATTCACGCCGGATCTGATGCCAGCAGATATCCTCGGCGCCGAGGTCCTGGAAACCGGAGCGGACGGGAGCCGCGCGTTCAAATTTATTCCCGGACCGATCTTTACCTCCCTCCTGATGGCGGACGAAATCAACCGAGCGAGCCCAAGAACCCAATCAGCCCTCCTGCAAGCGATGCAGGAGCATCGCGTTACGGTCGCTGGTGAGAGCCGTTCCCTGGGTAATCCGTTCCATGTCCTGGCGACACAGAATCCGATCGAGCAAGAGGGTACCTACCCGCTGCCTGAGGCCCAACTCGATCGGTTCCTTTTGCAAATTGACATAGACTATCCGAGCAGAGGTGAGGAACGTGGCATCCTGCTCGCCACAACGGGGCTGAACGACGAGCAAGCTGAGACAGTCTTGGATGCGGGCTCATTGATCGCGTTGCAGCGCCTCGTACGACAAATGCCTGTAGGAGAGAACGTGATCGATGCGATCCTCACACTCGTTCGCGCGGCAAGACCTGAAAGCGAGGATGCGGCTGAGATCGCAAGGTCGCGCCTTGCTTGGGGACCTGGACCGCGCGCCGCTCAGGCGCTGATGCTTGCGGTCCGCGCCCGTGCGATGATCGAGGGGCGCCTGGCGCCTTCAATTTCAGATGTAACCGCCCTGGCACCAGCGGCACTTCAACATAGGATGGCATTGACCTTCGCGGCCCGCGCCGAGGGCGCAAGCATTCGCGGTGTGATTGATGAGTTGCTCGCCGGGATCTCTTTGGAGCAAGCCGCTTGAGTTCGCTGAGAGCACTGTTGGTCGGCACTTTTTGTGTGCTTCTTGGTGCATCTGGCCTAGCAGCGTCGGACACTCGTTCGGATCGAGCAGTTCGTCACGGCTTAGCTCTCGCATTGTTTGAGCAGGCCTGTCTGGCAAAAGCGCCCAGCTTTCGGGCCACCCCTGCCGTGTTCCAAGCGATGGGGTTGGTCCGACCTCACGATAAAACGGCCTACAGGAACGCGGAGGCTGGCCTCTATGGCGGGGTCGTGCCGATCGATGCGGGAGGGATTTTGGGTCGTCAATGCTCCGTTCTATTGAAAGACGGGGTTTTGCCAATCCTTGTCGTTGGATTGCGTGAAAGCCTAGTCAGAGTAGCAGAACCCGATACGCTTTTGGAGACGCCTCCGATCGAGGCGAACGATCCAGTGCTATGGGACTTTCGCCTAGCTGCTATCGGCGCTGTATCAGTAACCGCCGGAATGGCCGACCAAGGCATCGCAATCATCGGAATGCAAGTAGCCGACCGCAAGGGCCTGACACAAAGATGACGGATGCTTCTCAACGGGATCGGGCGGGTTGGCTACGCCGTGACGCTGAACGAATTTCGGGTTCTTTGCCACCTCTGCTCGTCGAGGCGCAAAGGCTTGCTTTGACACTGGTACCCGGAGTCCACGGTCGTAGACGTGCGGGACCGGGCGAGAGCTTTTGGCAATATCGCCCAGCAAGTCCTGGCGATACGTTGGGCATGATCGATTGGCGTCGATCAGCACGTTCTGACCGCCTCTACGTGCGTGAGCTTGAATGGGAAGCGGCGGAAACAGTTATGTTGTGGTGCGATCGGAGCCGGGCAATGGATTATCGCTCGGCCAGCGTTCAACGGACAAAAGGTGATCGGGCTAAGCTTTTAACACTTGCGCTTGGTGTTCTTTTGTCGCGCGGTGGCGAGCGGTTTGGACTGATTGGCACTGCGGCTGAGCGACCTTTCAGTGGTGAGCGCCAACTGATGCAGTTAAGTGCACTGCTCAACACCGAACCAGCGACAACTCCTGATTTTGGTGCCCCACCCGTCGTATCAGAGCCAAAGACTGGACGTATTGTATTTATGTCAGACTTTATGGGACCCGATGCTGACGTGATGCCAACACTCCAAGAAGCCTCTGGTCGCGGAATTTCGGGCATCCTCCTGCAAATCGTCGACCCGGCGGAGGAGGAGTTTCCTTTTCGTGGGCGTACCCGTTTCGAAAGTATGGGGCGCGAGATCCACTACGAGACGGACCAAGCCGTTAGCCTGCGAGATGCCTATCTACGCAGACTTGCTAGCCGCCGTGACCAGTTACAAGATCTTGCCCGCCGATCCGGCTGGCAGCTTTTGTTCCATCGGACGGATCAGAGCCCTCGCAAACCTCTGATCGCTTTGCATTCCATCCTGAGGGGAGGGTGATGTGCTGAGTTTGGGATCGCTTGCATTTCTGAATCCTTGGGTTTTGGCCGGATTGATTGCCTTGCCGCTTTTGTGGTGGCTATTGCGCGCGATCCCGCCGCGCCCAAAGATCGAAGCGTTCGCCGGGATACGTCTTTTGCTGGGCTTGGAAGATCAGGAGAGACAAGCCGACAAGACGCCGTGGTGGCTCATTGCGCTTCGAGTTTTGATGATTGCAGCTGTGCTTATAGGCTTTGCCGATCCCGTCTTAAACCCTTCTGAGAGGTTGGCGCGAGGCCAGGGGCCAGTCCTTATTCTGATGGATCAGGGTTGGGCCTCTGCTCCCGACTGGGAGGAGCGTAAAGATGCGGCTCGGGCAGCGATCGATGAGGCGGGTGAAGCAGACCGTGCCGTTCTGTTTTGGGCGCTGGGTTCGGGAGAGCAGCCAGTTCCAGTAAGTGCACCGGTCGCTCGGGCGACCATGGAAGCGCTCGAACCTGCGCCTTGGGCGCCCGATCGACAATCGTTGGCCGATGCTTTGGACGGTCTGGAGGTTTCAGAATCTATTTGGATCCATGATGATATCTCGCATGATCAAGAAGAAGCGTCATTGCTTTCCAAGTTATCCGACTTGGGGCCTCTCACGATGATCGGGCCTGACGCGCCTGCCATGGCGCTTACACCGCCCCGCCTGGAGGAAGGGCGGATGCTCTCAGATGTCCTTAGATTATCAGGTGGGGACGAGACACGAGTTGTGATTGCCTACGCTCAAGAGGAAGATGGCGTGGAGCGACGGGTTGGTGCCGCGCCAGCAAGGTTTGCTAACGGCGATACCGCTGCGACGGCGGATTTCAACATGCCAGCGGAATTGATTGCTCGCGTGTCCCGATTGGCTCTAGCTGATGGGCCTAGTGCAGGGGGCGCTGTTCTTGCAGATGGCTCACTGAGCCGGTTGACAACTGGGCTGGTGGCTGGGGACGCGGAGGAGACAATAGCGACGCTCACTTCTGCCAGCCACTATCTTAGGGAAGCGCTAGAACCTTGGGCAATTCTTCAGGAAGGAGCGTTGAGCAGTATGCTCGATTCCCCTCTATCTGTCCTTGTGCTCGCAGACCACGGTGCATTTGGTGAAACCGATCAAACTGTGCTGGAAGACTGGATTGACAAAGGCGGGGTATTAATCCGCTTCGCTGGCCCTCGGCTAGCCGCGGCAATTGGGGAGAGTTTTGGCGCGACTGAGAGCGATCCCTTGCTGCCGGTACGCCTTCGTCGAGGAGGCAGGGTTTTGGGCGGGGCGCTTGCCTGGTCGAAGCCAAGAACGCTAGGTCCTTTCGATCCACAAGGCCCGTTCAGATCACTCGAAATTCCCGATGAGGTGGACGTTCGAACTCAAGTGCTGGCAGAGCCGTCACCTGATTTGCCCGAGAAAGTCTGGGCAACTCTCGATGATGGAACGCCTTTGGTGACAGCAGATCAACGTGGTGAGGGCTGGGTCGTCCTCTTCCATGTAACTGCAGATGCGGAATGGTCGTCACTGCCGCTTTCGGGACTTTTTGTCGAGATGTTAGGTCGTATCTACTCACTGGCACCCGGGAGCATCGCCGCGAACCCCGATCCTGAAGCCCTTGAGGGCACTGAATGGCGTGCTGATGTGGTACTGAATGGCGCAGGAGGCCGCGTCGAAGCTCCTAAGGGGGGCGAAACTCTTCCTGGGTCTCAGCTTGCCGGAGGCCGAGCAGAACCTGGTGTAGGGCCAGGGATCTATCTACAAGCTGGATCAGGGGCGTCTGACGGATCGGAAGGGGGGCGTTTGGTGCTTAATCAGTTCCGAACAGATGATAGCTTGCGTTCTCTTCCCGCACCTCCAGTAGGAACACGGGTTGAAACACTCGGTGGCGCCGCTGCGCAACCTTTTGGCGCTTGGTTGCTGGGTGGCGCATTACTGCTTGCGATGATCGACATCTTGGCGACTCTTTGGATCAGCGGACGTTTGTTGGGGGGGCGCCAGGTTGCGGCGGGTTTACTTGCAGGTGCCTTGCTTTGGCCGTCAGGGTACGCAGACGCGCAGGATGCGGTCTCTGTTACCGCCGAGACCACACTGGGATATGTGATCACCGGAGACAATCGGATTGATCGTATCTCTGAGCAAGCGATGCGAGGATTGGGTTTTGCGCTCACGTCGCGCACCTCGGTTGAGCCAGGCCCACCCGTTGGCGTCGATCCTGCGCGTGATGACATGCATCTTTATCCGGTGCTCTATTGGCCTCTTGTTCGAGAAAGCCTGCCGACCCGCACAGCTTTAGACCGTTTGGCCGAGTACATCACTGGCGGCGGCATGCTTTTAATCGACACACAGAATGGCAAAGCACAGTTCGGCCGCGCCTCTGCGGTCGAGATGCGTGAGATTGCGCGTTCCCTTAACTTGCCTGCTTTGGCTCCGGTCGAGGGGGATCACGTTCTGACCCGGAGCTTTTACCTTCTGGACCGGTTTCCGGGCCGCTGGCGGGGAGGCACTGTCTGGGCCGAAGCGCCACAGCCCGATGACGGCATCGAACGTGATCCATCTATTCCACAGTTCGACCGGGTCGACGATAATGTATCACCGGTCGTTGTCGGCTCGGCCGATTGGGCCGCTGCATGGGCTGTCGATGAAGAGGGTTACTTTGTTTTCCCGGTCGGTCGCGCTGGTGACCGACAACGTGAAATGGCGCTTCGCTTTGGCGTGAATTTGGTCCTCTACGCACTAACCGGGAACTACAAGTCGGATCTGGTTCATGCGCCGGCAGTTCTTGAAAGGCTCGGCCAATGACGGGGGCAGGCATCGACTTCGATCCTCTCCTTCCTTGGGAGCTGATCTGCCTCCTCGGTGGTTTAGCTCTCATTGGTGTGTTGTTCGCGGCATGGCGTCAACTTGGCGGATGGTGGCTGCGGTTCTTCGGCCTCGCCCTTTTGGTTCTCGCCATGGCTGGACCACAGTTACGCCAAGAGGAACGCAAGGGCCTGCCATCGGTTGCCTTCGTCGTCGTTGATCAGAGTGAGAGCACTGAGTTGGAGGGACGTGCGGAACAAATTGATGAGGCGCGTGATCTGTTGCTGTCGCGAATGGCGGAGGCAGATGCTGCTTCTGGAACGATGGATATCGAGGTGGTCGCGATCGCTCCTGGCGCGCCTGGCAACCGCGGCACCCGTCTCCTGACCGCGCTCGAAGAGGCGTCAGCTAGAGTCGCACCGGATCAGATAGCTGGAGCGCTGTTGCTGACTGATGGCCAGATCCATGACGCTGAGCGGCTCACATCGTTTCCCGCTCCTGTGCACTCACTTATTGCGGGAAATGAGATTGGGTTCGACTTGCGGCTAGAGTTGGTGAGTGCACCCGCCTTTGGCATCGTCGATGAGGACGTTACCTTCAAGCTTAAAGTCCACGCGATGGGCAGTAGGCCAGCTGATCTCGGCTCTCAGGTTCAGGCTGAGGTCTCGGTCGATGGATCTGAGCCGCTGCCGATCCAGCTCGAGATTGGGAGCGAAACCGATCTCACTATTCGCATCGAGCACGGCGGTCCGAATATCGTCGATATCCGCTTGCCTGGTCACGAAGATGAGTTGACGAAACGGAACAACCGCCTGATCTCGGAAGTCAATGGCGTCCGCGATCGTTTGCGTGTTCTACTGGTCTCGGGGGAGCCGCATTCTGGCGGTCGAACATGGCGCGATATCCTCAAATCCGATCCGACAGTAGATCTGATCCACTTCACGATCTTACGGCCGCCGGGCAAGCAGGACGGAACGCCGGCGAATGAACTTTCTCTAATCTCCTTCCCGACACGCGAGCTGTTCATTGAAAAGATTGATGGGTTCGACCTGATCGTTTTCGATCGGTATCGCTGGCGTGGGCTTCTCCATTCAGGGCTGCTGCGAAACGTCGCTAACTATGTCCGCAGGGGAGGAGCGATCTTTGTCTCGACAGGGGCCGCCTTCGCTGGAGCGCAGAGCCTGAGCCGAACACCTTTGATTGATATTTTGCCCGCCTCACCGGCACTTGACGTTTTAGAGCGTCCGTATCTTCCCCGCGTAACCGAACTCGGTGAGCGCCATCCAGTGACCGCTGGGTTAGAGTCTGCGACCGGGATACGCGATGGCTTACCGCAATGGGGCCGGTGGATGCGCCAGGTGCCTGTTGATCAGAGCAGCGGCAACACAGTGATGAGTGGTGCCGACGAACAGCCACTGTTGATCCTGGATCGGGTGGACGAGGGCAGAGTAGCGCTCCTAACCACAGATCAGGCCTGGCTGTGGACTCGCGGCTTCGAAGGCGGCGGACCCCAGGCTGAATTGATACGACGCACTGCCCATTGGTTAATGCGCGAGCCCGCGTTGGAGGAGGAGGCTCTCTTTGCCCAACTGGAAGGCTCGAAACTGGTTATCGAGCGGCGCAGTCTGGATACCAACATTGATCCTACCGTGCTTGCTCTGCCACCCGGTGGTGGAGAGCAGCGAGAGCTGACCTTGCAAAATATCGCCCCTGGTCGCTGGCAAACCGTTCTTGAAAGCCCGGAAGAGGGTCTCTGGCGTTTCCGCCAGGGTGACTTTGAAGCCGTGGCAGCACTGGGGCCACCCAGCCCCCGTGAGTACGAAAACCCGCTCGCCTCGGCTGGGCCGCTTGCCGCCCTTGTTGAGGCAAGCGGAGGTAAGAGCGCGTGGCTTTCAGATGGTGTTCCGGAAATCAAATTCGTTAACGAGGGGCGTCGGGCCTACTCACGCCGCTGGCTCGGCCTTGAGCGTCGTGAAGCCTATGATGTGATAGGTGTGAAACTGCAGCCATTGCTGCCGGCTTGGATCGCGGCGTTGTTGACAGGCCTCCTATTTCTCGCTGCTTGGCGGTGGGAGAGCCGCGGCTAGGGGTGCCGAGGGTTGTCCTGAGCGCTACCAGCGGGTGAGCCCGATATTGCTGACCGAATTGCGACGAAACTGAAAAGGTCGATCTCGGCTTTCCCAGACGTGGCTTTGGCGCTATCCATCTGCTTCGATCCTAGGCGAGGGACGATGGCGCGCAGACGCAAAGGCAATCCGGTACATGGTTGGCTGGTGGTG
>JBCDAQ010000033.1:0-27573 GCA_039185285.1 Pseudomonadota bacterium | reverse complement strand
GATCTTCACCCGCGATGGCGACACGGCCCGCGACTTCACCAACCGGATCAACATCGGAATGGTGGGCGTGAATGTGCCGATCCCGGTGCCGCTCGCCTACCACACCTTTGGCGGCTGGAAGAAATCGGTCTTTGGCGATTTGAATCAGCATGGGCCGGATGCCTTCCGCTTCTACACGCGGACCAAGACAATCACGGCGCGGTGGCCCTCGGGTGTCAAGGAGGGGGCCGAGTTCTCGATCCCTCTCATGCAATGATTGGGCGCCTCGTCTCTTTGGCCGCGGCGCTCACAGTGGCGGCTTGCAGCGTGGACCGCACGGCGGCGCCCGTGCCGATACCGCCACCGTCTTCGGCCTCGAAAGGTTTTGACCATGTCGACCAGGACGGCGATGCGACGGTCAGTCAGGCGGAGTGGGATGGTCATGCCGCGAGCACCTTTGTCATCCTCGACCGCGATGCCAGCGGTATTCTGACGGATGTTGAGCTCAACGAAGGGTTTGGAGCGTTCGACATCGATGGCGACGGCGTTCTGACACCCGAAGAGGTCGATGCACCCGAGCTTGACCTAGACGGTGACGGCGTGATCAGCCGCGAGGAATGGGTTAAGGCCAATGTTATCGACAAATACGATACAGATGGCGATGGGCGGATTTCGGACAGAGAGTTCCGCAAACGCCGTACCTCGGCTTTCGAGGCTTATGACTCAGACCTGAACCAGACCGTCGATAAGATCGAGCTCGATCCGGCCGGTCGCCGCTTCACGGTCTTCAAGTTCTGAGGAGGCCCCGTGGCCGATATCCTGACGCGGATTGAAGGGCGGGCGGGGCGGATCACGCTCAACCGACCGCAGGCGTTGAATGCGCTGACCTACGACATGCTGCGCGAGATTGAGCGGGTCCTAGATCTGTGGCGTGACGATGCGTTGGTTGAGCTGGTCTTGATTGATGCCGTTGGCGACAAGGCCTTTGCCGCCGGTGGGGACATTGTCGACCTCTACAACACCGGTCGTGCGGGGGATTTTGGGTTTGGTCGGACCTTCTGGGCCGACGAGTACCGGATCAACGCCAAGGTTGCACGCTATCCCAAACCGTATGTCTCGGTAATGACCGGGTTTACGATGGGCGGTGGTGTTGGCGTCTCGGCCCACGGCTCGCACCGGATCGTGACCGATGGCAGCCAGGTTGCGATGCCGGAATGCGGCATCGGGTTGGTGCCGGATGTGGGTGGCTCGCTCTTGTTGGCGCAGGCGCCGGGGTTTGTGGGTGAGTATTTGGGAATGACCTCGAGCCGTATGGGGCCGGGGGATGCAATTTTTGCTGGCTTTGCAGATACATACGTGCCGGTCACACATCTCGAGGGGATGAAGGCGGGCTTGGTGGAAACCGGCGATCTGGACATGATCGCGGACTTTGCAGAACGCCCGCCCGAGAGCCCGCTGGCCGAACTTCTGGGCGCGATTGTCCCGATCTTCTCGCGCCCGTTGCCGATGGAGATCCTCGAGAAACTGGAATCGGTCCGGGCGGAATGGGCCGTGAAGGCGGTAAACGCGATCCGCCGGAACTGCCCTCTATCGGTTGCCTGCACCCATGCGATGATCCGCAACTGCCGGAACATGGCGACGGTCGAGGAAGCACTCGCCCAGGAGTACCGCTTCATCTGGCGCTGTATGGAGGAGGGTGAATTCCTCGAGGGCATCCGCGCCGCCGTCATCGACAAGGATCGTAACCCGCGATGGGCGCGCCCGAGGCTGGAGGATATCAGCCCTGAGGACATCGCCCATATGCTCAACCCGCCGCCGGGCGGGGACTTGGAACTCTGAAGGGGAGGACATCATGAAGATTGGGTTCATCGGGCTCGGGAACATGGGCGCGCCAATGGCGGCTAACCTTGCCGCTGCCGGACACGAAGTTGTGGGCTTTGATGTGGCGGGCACCATGGCGGAGGGTGTGACCTCGGTCGCTTCCGGCGTGATTGCGGCAGGCGGACAGGATGCGGTGATTACTATGTTGCCCAATGGCGAGATCCTCCGCGCTGTCTATGCCGAGATCGTGCCCGCCGCTAACCCTGAGACAGTGATGATCGATTGCTCCACCGTGGATGTGGAAAGCGCACGGGCAGCCGCAAATCTGGCGGAAAACGCCGGGCTTTTGCCAGTTGACGCGCCGGTTTCGGGCGGCGTTGGCGGAGCCGCTGCGGGCACGTTGACGTTTATGGCGGGCGGCAGTGGGACTGCGTTCGAGAAGGCAGCCCCGCTCTTTGAGATTATGGGACAGAAGGCTGTCCATTGCGGAGCGTCGGGCGCCGGTCAGTCGGCCAAAATCTGCAACAACATGATCCTCGGCGCCACGATGATTGTCACCTGCGAAGCTTTTGCCTTGGCTGATAAATTGGGCCTGGACCGCCAGAAGATGTTCGACGTGGTCTCAACCTCCTCGGGCTATAGCTGGACGATGAACGCCTATTGCCCGGCGCCTGGTGTTGGGCCGCAAAGCCCGTCGGACAACGGCTACCAGCCGGGCTTTGCCGCCGACCTCATGCTGAAGGATCTACGCCTCTCCCAACAGGCCGCAGAGGCGGTGGACGCACCCACCCCGATGGGTGCGCGGGCGACCGAGCTTTACGCGCAGTTCGTCGAGCAGGAAGATGGGCGGGGCCGCGACTTCTCGGCCATGCTATCAAGGTTCGAGAAACAGGGACGCGGGTCCTGAAAAGGCAAACTTTTTGATCGAGACATAGGCTGGTATGTCGTGGGATAGCCCGGCGGTGCTCGCCGGGCCTGGGTCACGCCGGTCGCCCCAACGCTGTCATCACATCCTGCGTTTCTTGCGGCGTGCGTCGGGGTTGGGTAACACGTCTTGGGACGCATTTGGTGTTGCCCCGGTCGCCTCGCCTGTCGGATTGTAGATTTCGATAAACTCTCCTCGCTCGCCTTTTCCGCCGGCCTGATCGAGGTCTGCGTCTTTCAGCTCTTCGGGTTCTTTACTCACAATCATCTCCCTTAGTTTCATCTTTCACGCGCCCTTCGTTCTTACTTGTTGAAGCACGCCATGCCGCACAGAGTGCAAGACGCGTGTATCTGACGGATGTCACGGCAGAGGTTTTTGGTCTCAATTGTATCAGGATGCCCCGCTATCCTCCTCAAAGAGGATGGTGCCGTGGCCAGCAAGTCTTCGATGCTCCGCTGTGGGCGCGGCTGAGCGCCGTCGAGAGTGATGGCGTCGATGCTTTTGGGATGCCTACCCCTTTGTCGATAGGACTGCCGTCAGAGTTATCAATGCCTTTGTCATCTCAACCTGCTGCGTCTCGTCGAGTGTTTCCATCAAGCCCCTGAGATGTTGCTGTTGGATATCAGCGGCTTTCTGGAACAAAGCTTTGCCATCGGGCGTCGACGAGACCAGCGTTGAGCGGCGGTCTGTCGGATGCGGCTTGCGGATCGCCAAGCCTTCTTTCTCCAGCCCATCCACCAAGGTTGTGACGTTGCGCTTGGTCACCGACAGGCGGTCAGCCAACTCGTTCATCGAGATGCCATTTCCTTGGTTCAAAGCCTGCAGGATCTGAAAGCGCGCGGGCGTCATGTTCAACTCGGCCAGCCCATCGCGCAGAAACCGCATGAATGGCGGAACAAACTGACAGATCGCTTCTGCGGGGGAGATTGCCATTACTTGGCTTTCAATTGACGAATATATACACTATGTGTATATTCACGATGGGGATGACCCGTATGGGGTACCAAATGAGTGTTTCCGATGCAAATTGGACCGTGATCACTGGATCAACGGGTGGTATCGGGCATGAGATTGTCCAGATCCATGCGGGCCGCGGGGCTTCCTTGATCCTCGTAAACCGGTCGCAAGCCAAGGCGACAGCACAACGCGATGAGATACTTAGCAAACACCCTGATTTGCGGATCGAATTGGTCATGGCCGATCTGCTGGATGTGGCTCAGATCACTGGGGCGGTGGACAAGATCAATGCAATTCCTGGTAGGATCGATCTTCTCTACAACAATGCGGGTATTCTAACCGGTGAGAAGGTTCTGAGTGCGCAGGGTTATGAGTCTCAGTTCGCTGTCAATGTGCTGGCATCCTACCTGTTCACAAAGAACCTTCGGAACAAGATGGCCCGCTCACTTGATGAAACGGCTGCGATGATCGTGGACTTCTCTTCGAGTGCCATCACGCCGCTCAAATCGCTCAACCTCGACGATCTGGCACACCCGGAAAAGGTGGGGGGGTTGATGACAACCTATGCCCAGACCAAGTTAGCGGTCACAACCTTGGCACCGGCGCTCGCAGAAGAGTTAAGGCCCGATAACATCTTGATCAGGGCCATCGATCCAGGGGCCACTAAGTCGGCGATGACGACCGGCGGGAACTCGGCGATGCCGAAGGTTTTATCCTGGCTTGCCCCTCTGCTCTTCCGCCCGGCTGACAAGCAAGCGGCCAAGCTGGTGGAGAGTGCGGATCCAACGGCTTTCGAAGGACGCAGCGGGATCTACGTCGCAAACCGCAAGGAGAAGCGGCCCCCCGCACCCGTGACCGATCAAAAGACACAAAGAGAGCTGATCGCGATGCTTGATCGGCTCAGTTCAGCGCAGGAGGACAGGTGACACGCGTTTTCGTGCAAAAGGAGTTTGAACCAACAGTGCTGTTGCATGAGAAGCCGCTGTCGGGGCAAACCTCCTTCGGTACTGAGCAGCGATAGATCTTGAACGCAGACCATTTCCCCAAAACCAATCTGATTTGGGAGTAGATAAGCCGGATTAAACGGTTTGCATGATGGAAGTGTTTTCGGATCTGGGGGAAGCGTGTAGTGTGTCTAGTGTTGTTGACACCGCAGTGGGGTTTGTTCGCGGTGAGTTTTGCTTAGACGTCACTGATATCATTTCACAACCTGGGGTATAATTTCAGATGGATACCAACGCAAACGCGCTCTTCTTCGCAGGCGAGTACGATAGGATCGTCTTCCACTTCGATGGAAACAACAACGACCCCGATGATATTGCTGCGATGCCGATCGCCGCGCTCATCGCGAAGGCTGCGGGAATAGAGGACAAGATCGTCTTCTACTACAACAACAACATCTTTGAACCTTCGGTCGATTGGCAAGTACAAGCGATGGACGAAAGTGCCGCTTTTGCTGAGAGCCTTGGGATCGAGACGGTTAGCTATGAGGGTCAAGCAAGTCGGGCGACCGAGAGCCTGACCAGCCTACTAAACTCGGGCGAAAAGATCCTGATCCTCGAAGGCGGCCCAATGACCGCGACAAGCGATGCGCTTGAGGGTGTGGACAGTACCAATCTCGAGAATATTACGCTGCTTCAACATTCGGATTGGAACCGCAATCAGGGTGTTAAATGGGACGATCTGAAGGCGGATTATCGGGATGTTACATTCCTTGACATCGCTGATCAAAACGGTTTCACGACCCTGAATTCCAATGCGCCGGGTACCGGCTTGAAAAGCAAGTGGTGGAACTGGCTGGATGATCCGGATGATCCGCTGGCCAATGATCCAATCGTCCAAGAAGCCAATCAACTGATGGCGAACGCCCGACCAGCAGATTTCGATTTGGACGACTACGACGCGAGCCCGAAAGACGGCAACTTTCTCTACTATAGCGATATCTCCTTCGATGCATCTGATGCTGGTATGTTGATGTACGCTTTGCACGGTCTCAACAGCTCGGGTAATGAGAGCGAACGCTCAAACCCCCTAATTGTCCGCGATTTTATCGAGAACGGTGAGCCGCTTGAGAAAGTCAGCTCAGATGGCCTGGACGGAAACGAGCCCGTTGTCCATCAGTTCAAGGATGGATGGGTCAAGATCGAGGCGGAATCTGCCACCTGGCAGTTGCCTAACAGCGGCTCGAACAGCCGGTGGCAAGTCACGAATGAGTTCGATTTCTCAGAGACCGGGAAACCTGGAATTGGGAACCGTGGGCCGATCGAAGACGCAGATGGAAACGGTGCGACCGGCGCTGGAGCGGTGTGGTATACTGGGCCGAACCGGTTCGAAGATGCAGGGCTTGGCCGCACCGCACCGCTGCTTTATCGCTTTGAGATTGGCGAAGAAGACATGCCCGATGACGGCCCCCTTCGGATCGGGTTCAACTTCCGCGTCATGAAGCCGGATGGTGCCGGGGTAGGTGCCCATGACGCAGCCAATGACATCTGGTTCAAGTGGGGCGAGGAAGGCACTTTCGATGCCTCCATTGACACCAGCGATTGGCGCAAAGCTCATGTCAAACCTTTTGATAACCAGGGCAATGTGAACGAGTTTCACACCAATGAATGGGCTTGGCTCGGGCACACGGCTAGTGGTGGCAAGGATGTGCCGCTGCAGTACAATGTTTCGGAGCCCGGCATCTATGAGTTTGCAATTGGCGCGCGTTCTCAGTGGATCGCGATCGATCAAATCCAGATCGTTCAGATCGAACCTTATGGCGGACGCGATCCGGATCGTGAGGAGTCTGAGACGGTTCTCTACGAGCCTGAGGCACCGAACTTGGCGCCTGAGCTTGTCGACGATGTAGCCTCCGTCACAGCGGGAAAGAGCGTCGTTGTCGACGTCCTGGAAAATGACAGCGATCCTGATGCTGACCAACTCACCGTCACCATTGTCGAGGCCCCCTCGGGCATCAAGGCGGTCATTGCGAATGGGCAGATCGAAATCTCGACGGATCCTGATGTCGTGGGCAAGCAAAGCCTGACTTACACTGTATCAGACGGCAACGGGAACGTGAGCACTGCGACACTGACCCTCGATGTTGCCGAACCGGAGCCGGTGCCAACCGCTCATCTAGAGCTTGGCACCGAAACAGTCTTCCAGGAGGACGGGAATGGCTGGTTCACTGTAAGCTTCGCAGAGCCGATCAAGGACGCTGTTGTCGTGATGGGTCCAGTCACTTGGGCCCACGGCGACTCTGCCTTTGCGCGGGTCACTGAGGTCACGGAGTTCGGATTTAAATTTCAGATCGATGAGTGGGAGTACATGGATGGCGCGCGGGCTGTGCCTGAGAGCGTCGGCTGGATGGCCGCCTCGGCAGGCGCTCATACACTTCCCGACGGCACAGTAATACAAGCGGGAAGCACCACTGCGCGCAATGAGGACAGTCAAAGCGTCAGCTTCTCAACGGCCTTTGAAAATCAGCCGGTCGTTTTCTCGCAGGTCGCCAGTTTCAACGGAAGTGACGCTGCCACGACACGGAACAGCGAGGTAACGACGGCTGGCTTCTCGGTACGGATGCAGGAGGAGGATGCACGAAGCGACCATCATGCGCAGGAGCGGATCGACTGGATCGCCGTGGAGAAAACCGACGGCATTCTGGACACGGGCAATGTGGGGACCGGTTTCCACTGGAGCAGAACCGATGTGATCGACTTCTCTGAGGATCAGGTCTTCATTGCGGATTTGCAGACCGAACGAGATTCTGAGGCCGCGACCCTCAGATACAAGAGCTGGGACGGGAGTGTATCAGTCCGCGTTCACGAAGACCAATCGGAGGATTGGGAGCAGTATCACCGTCACGAGAAGATCGGCTATCTCACGGCCGAAGAAGGCTCGTACGAACTCGATCAGCTTGTTGGGTAATGCGTAGAAGACTAAGCAACGTGAAATAAAACACACCAAGACAGCGAGTGGCGCTCGCTGTCTTGGTGTCGACCTGTCGGTTTCCTGCGCAATTGCAGGAGGGGTCGGTGTTTCGTTCGCTCGGTTTGGCGGTTATGGGTGGTCGTTGGCCACTCCTCTCGCTGCATAGATCTTGGGAATCGTGGCTGGCGTCACTCGCGAAAGAGTTCCACTCGTGATCTTCTTTACCAGCCCCAGTCTAGAGCGACATTTTGGGTGGAGTTAATCGAGATGGCTTGTCAGATCGTCACATGCCGCTCCTGCCGGAGCCAAGCCACAGCGGTAAGCGCCCTGCTGTCTGGTC
Organism: Pseudomonadota bacterium; assembly: GCA_039185285.1. Taxonomy (GTDB): domain Bacteria; phylum Pseudomonadota; class Alphaproteobacteria; order Rhodobacterales; family Rhodobacteraceae; genus Thermohalobaculum. Next base: position 19,639 of record JBCDAQ010000033.1, on the reverse strand, counting down.
GAAATGATCTTGACTCCTATACTAAATTTCCTGAGTAAAAGGCTCAACTTGGTGAGCCAGATTGAGGAGAAACTCGATCAAGCCAGCCCCGTCAACCGGCCGTGACAGGCGGAGGATTATGGCCTTGGCTACAATCGATCCTGAACAAGCGCCAAAGCAGAGCTCACCTTCGGTGCATCTTAAATGGGGTGAATTCTGGCAGGTGATCAGTGGCCCAAGGAATTTGATCGCCAGTCGACCTGTCTTGACGAGATGGCTCTTGGCGTTACCCGGCGCGTTGATTGCTGCAATTTTGTTTATGGCGGCAATGCCAGTGTGGTTCCCTGAAGGAGCCGCTGGCATCGATCATTTTGTGATGCCTGTCGTGTTATTTCCCCTGATCTGGGTTTGCTTCTTCACCTATACATGCGCCGAAGAGAACCTGCCCCGTGCAACGCTGGTGATCACAATCTGCATCGGTATGCATCTTGCTCTCATAGCCTCGGCGTTCTGAGGGCTCGACATGATTGCGATGACCCAAACCAGGACCAAGCGATTGACCAGCATTCACGGCTGGTCGGGGGTTGTGTTGGGTCTGCTGCTTTATGTCGTCATCGTCACAGGTGCCGTCGCAGTATTCGCCCATGAGATCGGCGTCTGGTCGCAAGGAAGCGTCGCGACCGAGGAATTGCTCTCCGACCGGGTGGACCGGCTTGTCCGCAAAACCGCGCGCGAGATTGACCCCAAATACTATGAAGAAGTATTTGTTTCCAAGGATATGGCAGGGAACCTGCGCCTGTCCTTCCGAACCCATGAGACCAATCCCGCGACTGATAATGTCGAGGATTACGCAATTGATCTGCGTCTCGACCCCGGCACAGGTGAAACTCTGAGCCGCTCGGAGGGATTTTTGCGCGAGATCGCCGGCAATGACCGGTCAGCGGCGCTGGAGCGGTTCCTGATCGACATCCATGTTCGTCTCTACGTCCCTGAGCCGTGGGGTCTGTTCCTGACGGGTATTCTGGGCTTGATGATGATGGCGGCGGCTGTGACTGGCTTCCTGATGCACAAGCATCTCGTACGTGACGCTTTTCTTCCTGCGCGCGGTCGCGAACGCTTGGTCTCAGCTCGCGATCGTCATGTTCTTGCGGCGACCTGGAGCCTTCCTTTCGGTGTGCTTCTGGCTTTCACGGGCGCCTTCTTCAGCTTTGCGCTGACACTCGGTGTTCCCGTTCTGGCGATGGTCGCCTTTGGAGGAGACCAGCAGGCCTTGGTCGAATCCTTGGTTGGTGTGCCGGGAAAAATCGATCTGACACCTGCGCCGCTTGCCAGTCTCGACTACATCCTGGCCGACACAACCGCCCGCGCTGGAAATGCGCCGAGAACGCTGTTGATTGAACACTATGGGTCGATCTCGGCGAAAGTGACGGCCTTTCACCTTCCTTCATCCGGGGGCCTGACGAGCCAGACGATGTACTTCGACGGTGTCAGCCGTGCCTTTCTTGGCGAAAAACCGGCCATCGGTCAGATCCCGTCGGCAGGGTCCACACTTGTCTCGCTCATGGCCCCGCTGCACTTCGGTAATTTCTCGGGCCTGATATCCAAGGTTATCTGGCTTTCGCTGGGTCTGGCGATGGCGTATGTCACCGCGACTGGCATGTTGCTCTGGACCCGGCGGCGGGAGGAAGAGCGGCTGTGGCAGCGGTTCAATCGCGCCATCACGATCACGATCTGGGGCCTGCCCATCGCCATGATCGGATCGGCTTATGGCTTCTTCCTGGTGCTGCCCGCAGGCGACACGACCTGGTGGACGCCGGCTACGTTCGCGCTGGCCTCTGGTTTCGCGATATGGTTGGGGCTTGGGCCTCGGGATCCCTCCGAAACATTTGCAAAGGTGTTGGGCATCCTCTGCCTCGGCCTTCCACTGTTTCGACACATGATGGGAGGGATGAGTTGGAGCGAAGCGTTCCTGGTTGGGCAAACTGTCGTCCTCAGCATCGACGTCCTTTTGATCGTTGCTGGCGTCATTCTTCTGCGCGCCTTTAGAAGAGACATCCTTCCGGGTCGCCCAAGAGCGCTTGAGGCGGCTGAATGACCGCGTTACTTACCATCGTGTCGCTTCTGATGTCGGCGGCAGGTGCCGCCTATCTCGCCGTGATGAACCCAAAGCGCCGAAGGGCGTTCGGACAGGAGGCCGTCGAAGTCAGGCCGTATCTCTGGATCTCACGGCTGGCTGTTCTGGGCCCCGGAATTGTTTTCCTCTTTCTTGCCCAATGGGCAGCAATGGTCCTATGGGCCGGCGGGATCACCGTGATCGGGTGGGGGATCGCCGCCACGTCACCGGATCATCTGAAAAGTTTCGAGCAGTGGGTCACCGAACGACGCATATCGCTAAGGAATAGGTTGCTTGGGATGCGACAGCACTCCCGTACCCGAATTGTCGAGTTCGCACGCAAGATTGCCGGGAGTGACGCTGAAATCTCGCGGCTGAATGCGAGAGTAGCGGAGTTGGAGTTGCGCAACCACGAGCTAGAATCACAGGAGCAACCGCGCATTTCGATTGCCGCGTCAGGGGGAAACAAATGAAGAAATTGCTCGCCACATCTTTGATTGCGCTTTCGACAATGGCGACCGCTGGCGAAGATGGTGTTCGCATCGAACTGAATAAGCTCGAACCTGCGGGGGGCGCCTGCCAAGCCTATATCGTGATCGAGAACGGTACCCAAAGTGCGTTTGAGAAGTTGGCCCTCGACCTCGTGATGTTCGATCCAGACGGCGTGATCTCGACTCGGCTCGCCGTTGAGATGGGGCCGCTGCGCGCCGGGAAGACAAGTGTCAAAGTATTTGGGATCGAGGGCACACCCTGCGACGAGCTGAGCCGGATCCTCGTCAATGACATTCTGACTTGCGAAAGCGATGGCGCAACGCGCTCGGACTGTCTGGGCCTTATCGAGACCGCCTCCCGTGGCGCGGTTGACCTTATCAACTAGGAACACCTCATGTCGGATGAAACCACGACCGTTGGCGAAGCTGAAACTGCTGAATCTGCGATCCAGGTCGCACAATTGCCACCAGAAGAACCGGTGGGAGGATTGGAACGCCTGATCTCGATCCTCGAAGCGGGTGGCCCGGTTGTCCTGATCCTGCTCGTGCTTTCAATCGTCGCGCTCACAATCGTGCTGGCGAAACTTTGGCAATTCCAGAGTGCTGGGGTGGGCCGAAAACGGGCTGCAAAAGATGCGCTCTCGCTCTATCGCCAAGGGCATCTCCATGATGCCATCGATATGGCCGCGAGCAGCAAGAACCCAGTGGCTCAGACGATGGCTCTAGCGCTGGAGGGGAAGGCGCGCGGCATCGCTGACGAGAAGATCCGGGAAGCGTGTTACGCCGATGGCGCAGAGCGACTGGAGGCGCTGCGCGGTTGGATGCGCCCGCTTGAAGTGATCGCGGCTCTCGCCCCGTTACTTGGTCTTTTCGGGACTGTACTCGGCATGATCACGGCCTTTGCACAGCTCGAAGCGGCTGGGAGCCAAGTCGATCCCGCGATCCTCTCTGGCGGCATTTGGGAAGCACTCCTGACCACGGCAGTTGGTCTCGCTGTCGCGATTCCGGTTGTTGCCGCCTTCAACTGGTTCGAGCGCAGGATTGAACGGCTGGAGCATCACCTGGACATCACGCTGTCCGGCGTCTTTGCCTCAGAACTCGCACCCGCACGTGCCACCGGATCAGCCAGGGAGATGGATCATGTCGGCGTCGCTGACTATGGCCAACCGGCTCGGGCCTAGGCCACGAAAACGGCTGAAGATCTCGCTCACGCCGCTGATCGATGTCGTTTTCATCTTGCTGGTGTTCTTCATGCTCGCCTCGAGCTTTCTCGACTGGCGGTCGATCCAGGTTTCTTCGGCTGGGCAACCGGGTGCTGCGAGCGGTGTGGAAGGCTCGTTGTTGGTCGATCTGTCGCCGGAAGGGTTCCGCTTGTCCGGTGAGAACATGAACAGCGCCGATCTCAGCGCCCGGATCGCGGCCCGCATGCAAGCGAAACCCGATCAGCGCATCCTCATCCGTCCGACAACCGGCGTGGACATGCAAAGAATGGTCACTCTCCTTGACAGTCTGGCCGAAGCGGGAGCACGCGATATCGCGTTGATGCCGGGCCGATGAGGGGACAGTTTCGCAAACCCCGCAGGCAGCTTTCCCCGGATGACAGCATCCTTCCGCTGATCAATGTTGTCTTCCTGCTCCTGATCTTCTTCATGGTGGTTGGTCGGCTCTCGGCCAGTGATCCTTTCGAAGTGATCCCGCCTCAATCCGTCAGCCGAGGAGAACCTGCACAAGATGCCTTCTTGATCGCTGTTGGCGCTGACGGTGAGCTTGCGCTCAATGGCGAGATAGTTGGCGAAGACGATCTGATCGCCATGGTGAGCGAAGCAAGGGTGGAGCAGCTGCGGATCAAAACTGACAATCGCGCTTCCGCCGTTGTCACGGTTGCTCTGATCGAACGCCTGCGCGGGGCTGGGATCGCTTCGGTCAGGCTGATGACGGTTCCTGAGCTTGGACGAGGCGGCTGATGGAACTGGGACGTCGCCAACTGGTTCCAGCGGCGTTGGCCGCAATCGGCCTGCATATCGGGGCTGCATTCTGGATCCTATGGACACCCGATACGAGCGGGGCAGTCGGCTCGGGTTCAGGTGGCTTGGAGATCTCACTTGGCACCGCGGGTGGGGCGCCAGGCGCTGCCGATCTGGTTGAGCCGGATAAGGTGCAAGAGACCGACGCCGATCCGGTCGAAGCGGAAGCGTCCGAGATAACGAACCAAGAAACCCTGCCGCCTGAGACGGCTGCTGAGGCGGAGCCGGTCGAGACACAAGATCTCACACCAACCGAGACAGTCGAAGCGAAACCAATCGAGACGACCGAGGTTACGCCCGCCTCGGCGACAGCGGCGGAGCCCGTTGTTACCAAGGCTGAACCTATCGAGGCGATAACACCCTCTGAGGTGGTACCGACAATCACTGAAACCGTCGAGCAAACGATCACCGAACCCATCGAACAGGAGGTTGCGAAACCGATCGAGCGGCTGGTTGTTCAGGAGGCAAAACCTGTCGAGATAACCGAACCAGAAGAGATCAAGGTCGCTGCCGTGACGCCGACCGAAGACGTTGTTGAGGCGCAAGAGCAGCCTGTCATGCCAACGCCCACGGCCAAGCCAAAGCCGCCTGCGCATATGCTCAACAAAAACAAGCGCAAGAAGGCGGTTCAGAAGAAGCCGGCAAAGCAACAACCCGCGAAGCAGAAGGCCCAACCTAAAAAGACTGCTGGAGAAGCGCAGCAAGCAGCGAAAGAGGCCGGCGACACGGATGGCCAGAGCAACGAGGGGAACTCTGGCGCACAACAGAACACCGGCACTGCTCAGCAGGCGAGCTCAGGCGGCAATCCAGGAGCGCGGCGCGACTACATGGCCCAGGTGGCGGCTATCCTCTCGCGCAATAAGCGTTATCCAAAGCGTGCAAAGTCGCGCAGGCAGCAAGGAACTGGCCAGCTTTACTTCGTGGTTGCTTCCAACGGCACAATCACGGCATCAAACTTGAGGAAGAGTTCAGGTCACAAGCTGTTGGACAAAGAAATCCTTGCTATCCTTCAGCGTGTGGGTCGCTTGCCGGCCTTTCCATCTGACCTGACAGTCGCCCAACTCGAGATCATCGTCCCGATCCAGTTTTCGATGAAGCGCTGAACGGTTTCAGCCGTCTCCCTCGACCGGTCGTTGAATGATCGGCCCCAGTGTTTGGAGGACTGATCGGGCGTCATATGCGCTGGGATCTTCGGCTGGCTTGTCACCCGCATAGACCAGGATATTAGCGAAAGCCTCATATCGCGAAATCGGACGAGCGGTCGTGGTGCCAATGCCGGTGAAAAACCCGCTTCTAAATCCGGATCGAAAGAAGAACGGGCCAAACCCACCACCGGTCGAGAAGGCCCGATATCGGGTTGACACTTCTGTTTCCTGATCGGCGAGACGGAACCAGTCAAACCCTTCAGACAGGGTCACCTCGGCTGCTCTGTAGAGAAGATATGTCTCGACCGTATCCCGCGAAGTGACGGTGTTCCCTCCAAAGCTGACTTTGAACCGGTTTTCTTCGATGGCTTGATCCGAATAGCCGAAACGTTCTTCAGCGGGCGCATAAGGCGTCGGTTTGGTGCACGCGGAAACGCCCACGATCAGCGCAATGGCTCCAACAATCAGATACCTTCTTGTTCCTTCAGGTCCCATGATCAACTCCCTAGCCGATCCGCATAATGTATCACGGTTTTATGGGCTTCGTGTTCACATTCGGTGCTCTACTCTCGATCAGCCGTAAGCGCCGCTTTTTAGGTTGGGCAAGCTTCGCTAGAGCACGGCCTCAAAGCCTTCGAAATCCGGGTGCCCCAAGTACAATGGCTTGTTCTGGCCGGCGTCTTTGTGCGCATCACGGAACTGTTGCGATCTTGTCCAGGCTTCAAAGGCATCGCGTGAGGCCCAGATCGTGTGGGAGGCATATAGCGTATGGTCGTCCTTTGTCGCACCACGCAACAGGTTGAAGCTCTTGAAGCCTTCCATCTCATCCAACCGGGTCTCGCGCTCACGCCAAACGGTTTCGAAAGCCTCCTCCTGACCCTTCACGACCCGAAAGCGGTTCATGGCTACAAACATCGTCAGTCTCCTTAGTGGGGATAGAAAAGTTGGGGGAAACGGTGCGCAGACCTGGCCTGGGTTCTGAGACGATCAAGCCCACGCCATACACAGGCTCTAGCTGATCGGCGGTGATGATAGCAGAGGGTGATCCAATCGCCACGATCTTCCCATCATTCATCAGCGCGACCCGTTGAGCAAGCGCGAAAGCAATCGTCAGATCATGGCAGATCACGACGACACCTGCGCCACGCTCCGCCGCGGCTCTGGCGGCATCTAGAACACAAGCCTGATGGCCAAGATCTAGGCTCGCTGTCGGTTCATCCAGCAGGAGCCAGAGCCCGTGCCCCATCTCCTGCCCCGCCCAAAGTTGCACGAGCGTACGCGCCATATGGGCGCGATGCGCTTCTCCGCCAGAGAGCGTGTCCACTCGGTTCATCGAGAGCGTGGACAGACCCATCGCATCAATTGCATCTGCGACCAGCGCCCTCGCTTGCGCAGGTGCGACTTCTATGGGCAGCCCCAGCTGGATCATTTCATCGACCCGGAAGAAAGCGCTCGCCGTCGGATTCTGATCGAGGACCGATCGTCGTTTTGCAAGTTCGTTCGGCGAGAGATTATCAATGCTACAATCACCTAAGAGAACCTGACCCTGATCCGGTTTAATCGACCCTGACAGGCAGTTCAGCAAGGTTGACTTGCCCGCGCCATTTGGGCCGATCAAGGCAAGAACCTCTCCCTGTTCGGCGGTTAGAGAGACATCGTTCAGGATCGTCTTTCCGCCCCGAACCACCTTTAAATCCCGAGCCTCAATCATGTCGGTTCTGACTTTTGATGATCAGCCAAAGGAAAAAGGGGCCTCCGATCAGGCTCGTTGCCAGGCCAATCGGAGGTTCGGCCGGAGGCACGGCGAGACGCACGACAAGGTCTGACGCGAGGACCAGGGAAACCCCAAGCAAACAGGCGCCTGGGATAACGAGGGCATGGCGCGCGCCAAGCAGAAGGCGCGCCAAATGTGGTGCAACGAGCCCAATGAAGCCGATTGGCCCTGCAGCGGCTGTTACCGCCCCAACCGACAGGGCTGTGCCAATGGCAACGCGGAGCTTGCAGGACTCGACATCCAGTCCCGCGTGAAATGCAGCCCGCTCGCCCAGCTGCATCAGGTCCAGCGCCCGGGTGAGGAACAGCAAAAGAGGAACCGTGAACAGTGTGATGATGGCAACCACGGTGACAAGCGACCATCCAGCGGTTCCGAGACCGCCCAGCAGCCAGAAATTCAGATCGCGGAGTTGTTGATCGTCACTCAGATAGATCATTGCGCCGATCCCTGCGCCAGCGATCGCATTCAAAGCGATACCTGCGAGGATAAGGGTGGAAACAGGGGTTTGACCCGACCGACGCGCGATGCCGAAGATCGTGAAGTTCACGACCAATGCCCCAATAAAAGCTCCCATGGGCAAAAGCCAGTTGCGAACACCCTCTGGCACCGAAGTAACCAACGTGGCGCCCAAGACGATGATCCCGACGGCACCGAGCGACGCGCCCGCCGTCACCCCGATCAGACCTGGATCGGCCAAAGGGTTGCGCAGGATGCCCTGCAGCGCCGCCCCTGATGCCGCCAGCGCGACGCCAACCGCGCAACCCAAAAGCAGCCGAGGCAGCCTGATCTGTTGGACGATGGCGGTCTCTATGGGCGCACCTTGCCCGAACAGCGCCTCGATCACAGTGACCGGGTGGAGGCTTACTGGGCCGAGCATCAGCTCCGCAAAGCAAAGCGCCAGTGCAAGAACGCCGAGGCTGATTAGCTTGGGGGCAGCGACAGGCTGGCTCAAAGCGCTGGCGCGTTGCAAATGTCAGAGCCCCTCGGCGGCGGCAGCGGTCGGTTGCAACGCAGAGGCCAGTTCGGCAATCGCATCCGGTGTCCTCGGCCCGAACCCGAGTAGGAAAAGGCCATCCATCGTCACAAACCGTTTGTTCTGGCCTGCCGGTGTCAGAGCAATCTCGGGCCGTGCCGCGAGCGTCTCAATCCCACCAGCGCGCTCGGCATGTTGCGTCATCATCAAGATTGCATCCGGTGCTGCTGATATGATGGCCTCTTGGTTCATCGGTTTGAACCCTTCGAAGGACGCGGCCACATTCTCGGCGCCGGCAGCCTCCATGATCACATGCGCAGACGTATTGCGCCCGCCGACCAGAGGCGCACCGCCTCTGACCGTCAGGATAAAAAGAACACGCGGCTTCTCGGGCAATCTAGCAACCTTGCTCAGAACGTCTTTGAGTTGCTTGCTGAAGCTCTCAGCCATGTCATTGGCCGCGGATCTCAAACCAAGAGTCTCACCAACAAACCGGATCTTCTCGGCTATATCCGCAGGTGTGGGGGTCTCAGGCGCTTGCGCGACAGCTACTCCCGACGCTCGCAATTGTTCGAGCGCGATATCCGGACCAGCGTCATCTGCGGCGAGCACGAGATCTGGTTTGAGCGACAGAACTCCTTCGGCCGTGAGCCGCCGGACATAACCAATCTGTGGGAGTTCTGTCGCTTCGGGCGGGTAGAGCGAGGTCTGGTCGACCCCCACCACGCGGTCGCCAACACCAAGATCAAAAGCGATCTCTGTCAGGTCGCCACCAGCGATAATGATGCGCTGGGGCTCCGAATTAGCGGCTCCTGCAACGAACAGGGCTGCCGCAAAGATCCCGAGCAGGCGCTTCATGACCCAGCTCCAATCGCGGTTTTAACAATTTCGCGCCATGCTTCTCGCTCGCCCTCACCTGGTGGGCGCGCGCCGAAGAACTGGCAGATCAATTCCCCATCGGCGTCGAACAGCTCAAGCGACGTGATCACTCCGCGCAGAGACGTTGGCTTACGCACCACCCAGGCGCCAGCAGCACGATCGGTCCTGAGGTGGAGGTTGAATTTTGGGTCCATAACGTTCAGCCATGGTCCCATCATCTGAACGGTCTGGATCTCGCCAGAAAAGATCTGAATGCAACCTGGATTGCCGACAAAACACATAATCGGAACGGCTTTTTCAGCCGCCAGACGCAGCAACCGTTCCAGCACGTCATTGCGTATGCGAGACGCCAGGTCACCCCCCGCAAGCCGCAATGCCTGCTCGCGTCCAACACTCAGTTCTCGGAGCATTTTGTGAAAGTCGTGGCTATGCTCAAGCGCCTGCCATTGTTCGCGGAGAACTTCTACGTCAATTTCACTGTCAGGAGCATCTCTGGTTTTTGGCGGCGCCGGGGAAAACGCAGCCACAGACGTCTCCATATCGAGATAGGGCGCGAGGCTCTGCTCCCATGCCACCATGTCCGTGTCGACTGATGCGTAAATCTTGATGACGGCGCGGCCTGTGGTATCAAACACTTGGACCGAGTGGCGAAGACCCGATCGTGTCTCCTCCTCGATCGCATAGCCGACGTGCCATTGCTTGAGGAACAGGCGAAGATCGATCTCCCCGACAACCTGGCCCATGGCGCCATGAGCTGCCACCTCGCCAATCTCGCCCGTGGTTTCATGCACGCAGGCGTCATTGCGGGTTAAGGTCATGACCGACCCAACGCCTTTCAGCGCCTCGAGCACACCGATAAACTCAGGCCCCTTCAACCCAAGCCTGCGCACCTCCCGACCCGTCCTCGCCTCGAGAACAAGTCCCTCTGGGACACCGAGCATATCGGCGATATCGCGTGTCCGGGCGCCGGGATCCGCGGCTTTGGCCTTTTGCCATGCATCCAGAAGGACAGGTTCGGGTGTTTGGCTCAACATGGCGACCTCAGAATATCTAGACGTCGGTGATCATTCCGCGTACCGGCAAAGACCGGTTCTGAAAGGAAAATTGGCATTCTGGCTGATCTTTTTCAGCGAATGCGTCTCCATTTTGCCCGTCTCTGACATTACGGTATGAGACGCTGCCGCCCCCGTAGATTTCATAAAGCTGACACTAAAATCTTACGAATTTCCGATTGTTTCAGTCAAGTTATTTTGGGCGGCCTTCTGGTCGCAGTCCGCGCCACACTTGAGATCCTTGAGAGAGCCCAGTGACTTGGGGAGGATCAAAAAAAAAAGATCAGAAGTTTACCTGCCCCACCAAACCAAACGTGAGCGGATCGCCGATCGTCACGAGCGAAGACGTCGCCGATCTCTCTTCGGCATAGGTCACATCAGTCACGTTGTCGACAAAGGCGAAGATGCCGAAGTTCTCACCCTCGTACCCTGCTCGCAGATTCAGAAGGAACCGAGGGTCCGATCGTGAGGCGGCGTTGTTTAAGGCGTCGCCAAAGGAAGCGGCTGTGTAGCTGGCATCCGCGCCAACAAAGAACCCGTTCTCGAAGAAGTAAGCACCCCCGACCGAACCGGTCCAACGCGGTGCATTTCGGAACTCATTGCCTGCCAATTGCTGGCCGTTTGAGATGAAATCCGTGAACTCTGTCTCATTATAGCCAATCGCGCCAAACAGCTCGAGGCCAGGTATTGGCTCGGCCCGGGCTTCGAGCTCTCCGCCAAAGCTCTTCGATGAACCCGCGTTCTGCGTTTCCTCGTCCAGAGGTTGGCTGCTCAGTTCGACGACAACCTGCTGATCGGTGAAGGTGACATAGTACGCGTTGGCGTTCAGCGTCACCCGGTCGTCCCACCATTGGGAACGGAGCGAAAGCTCATAGTTGTTCGTGAACTCAGGATCGAACTCGAACTGCTCGTTTTGGGCTAGGTTCACCCCTGCACCGCCCGATCGGTAGCCGCGCTGATAGGTGAACCCCAAGCTGAGATCATCGGTGAAGTCGTAGACCACGCCTGCTTTTGGTAGAAACGCATCGAAGGTAGTCGAGGTCGCCTCCGGAACATCGGGGGGCAGTAAGGCCGCTAGAAAGGGATCATTCGTGCTCGACGCAGGTATTGTGAGCCGATCCTGGGTCTCCCGGTCATAGCGACCACCTGCGATGAACGTAAAGTTCTCGATCACCTCGATCTCGGCCTCGCCAAACACGGCGAAGTTTTGGACTTCGACAGAAGATGTGCTGGATCCTGTGACCGTGGCAGTCGGAGAGATGAAAGGCAGTAACTGAGGTGGCGCGAGCAGCGCGCCGGGCAAATTGCCAGCCGTTTCGCTTGTCTCGTCAGATCGCAGGAAGAACCCGCCAATCACCCCTTTGATACGTTCGTCTTCATAGAGCAGTTTTATCTCTTGTGAGAAAGACTGACCCGTTGATGTATCGCTCGCCGTTGCGAGCGGCAGACCGGTCCCATCGAAATCGCCAAGGAAGGTGAATTCGCGATCGACAAACACGGTCTCACTTTCAAAAGCAATCGTGTCGGAGAAATCGTATCCCATCCTCAAATTGACGGTCCGATAGTCGAACTCATCGCGCGTGGGGGCATCTGTGACATTGATCCGATCCGGGAAGAAGGCCTCTTCACTTGAGGCGAACTCATCCGTCCCCTCGATATAGCTAAGCTTTAGAACTCCCCAAAAGTTTTCGGCCGGATCAAAGCGGACAGAGCCTCGCAGGTTGATGTTCTCAACACCGCCGTCATCGTCTGCCCCGGTCGTGATGTTGTCGATGAACCCGTCTGAACTGTTGAAATCGCCCGAGACCCGAACAGCGACGGTGTCTTCGATGATCGGCTGGTTGACGGCGAACGCGCCCTGCAACGTCTGGAAGTTTCCAGCGCTCCCCCGCAGCTTGAACTCCTGCTCATAGGTTGGATCCTGTGACCGCACGATCACTGCACCTGCGAGGGCATTGCGCCCTGATTGTGTGGATTGCGGACCTCGCAAGATCTCGACCTGTTCGAGATCCCAGGTCGACAGGAACGTTGTGTTGATCCGACCAAAATCCGTGATCCGAGCGCCATCAATGCTCGTCGTGATCGCTGGTGCGGACGGTCCGTTCGCATCGACCCCACGCTCATCGACCCCACGGATGACGAAACCGATGCCGCGTGCGCTTGTAGACACGCCTGCCGTTCGCTCTGCAACAGATCGCAGGCTGGTGTCGCTCCGCCGCTCCAGCTCTTCTCCGGTGATCACTGCCACGCTTGTCTGCGTGTCTTGAAGCGACCGCGTCTGAAGCTCACCTTGCACCACAATTGGATCTAGGAAGGTTTCTGCATTCGGGTCGGCGTTCTGAGCGATGATGACGCTGGTGGCGCTGACCGATTTCATGTCGAGGCCCGTACCCGTAAGTAGCTCCGTCAGGGCCTCTTTTGGCGTCATCGATCCTGACACCGCCGCGCTCTCCAGCGGGGCGACCAGCTCATGCGGGGCGATGATCTGGAGCCCCGTCTCGGAACCCAGTTCCGCGATCGCGTCCACCAATGGCTGAGAAGGGATGTCAATCGACACAGCATCCTCGGCCCAACCATTTGCGGGCATTGCGAGACCTGTCATCACCGCCATGGCGGCGGAGAGTTTTCTGGTCGTGTCAGTCATGATCCCCCCAAAGATCGATGCGGAATTCCGGTCGCTTCAATGAGGAAACGAACTGCTCCACCAAAAATTCCGGCGACGGGCGAAAAAACTGTCAGTCGAGATACAAAATCGTGACGAAAGGGACCGCCTCGATCATTACCGCAGACCGGGCGGCTGAGAGCGTCTTGATCGCGAGCACTGGATCAGAAAGATCGATGACCCCAGCGATCTCGGACCGAGCCAGTTCTTCGCTAACAATGACTATGGATCCTCTGAGGCGCCGGTCGATAATCGATGCAACCTCGCCAAAAGTCATACCATCGACCACAAACTGATCTTGCTGCCATAGTCCGATCATAGATGGATCGATCTTGTCCAGCTCACCGCCCGTATCCTCTCGCCACCGGACCCTGTCGCCGGCTGACAAGAGCCATTCTTCTCCATCAGTGCTGACGCTGACCTGTCCCTCTTTGACTGAAACTGCAAGGGTTTCACCCAGCCTGGCCGTCTCAAAAACTGTGCCGACGACCTCGACGTCGAGCGGGCCCAAACTGACCGAAAAGGGTGCCTCGCCGCTTTCGACGTCGAACAGAGCCGTGCCCTTCATCAGCTCCACATGCCGGATGGAAAGGCTGATCTCTTCGATCAAGGCGGATCCAGCATCGAGCGCGGCGACATCGCCCGAGCTGAGAGAGACTTCCAGAGGCGTCAATCCCGCTTGATGATCGGCCAGAAGCGCCAAGCGAAGAGGTTCTGCGCCAAAGTAGCTCGCGGCTGCAATTAACGCGAGGATGCCAAGGATCGGCGGTGTCTTCGACTTTCGTTCTACACCGGTTCCCTTCCAGGCTTTCAAGACCGTTTCCCAGACCCGCCGTTCAACCTCGCCGCGCGCTAGGAAGGCTGCTTTCTCCCGACGCAGTTCTTGATCATCGGGTTGGTGCCTCAAGCGAAGAAACAAGTCTGTCGCTTCCTCGACAAGACGCACCTGGTCCTGATCGTCGCTTGGCATCGCTTGTCTTGCTCCAATCGTGTTTGAGGTTCGTTTATGTAACGATCACACGCACGATCTGTTCCGCTTGCTTCAGTCCAAAAGGCTGAGTGTCACTTGTGCGAGCGCCTTGGCAACATAGCCATGAACCCGCGACGGCACCGTGTCCAAACGTTCGGCAATCTGGGCATAGGTGAGCCCGTCGATCCGGCTCATCCGAAACGCTGTCACTGTTCGCTCTGGCAGTCGATCGAGTGCCTCGACAATGCACCTCAGATCTTGTCGCGCGATCAAAATCCGCTCTGCATCGCGTTTGTCGTCATCCCAAGTGACCTGCCGATTAAGATAGTCACGCTCGGTTTTCTGGCGGCGCAACCAATCCCGGGCAAGATTGGCGACGATCGAGCGCAGAATTGGCCGAGCCTCATACGCGGGATAGGTCCGTTGCTGCCAACGCAACCAACTGTCCTGCACGAGTTCCTCTGCGATGGCCCTATTCTCAACGATCCTGCACGCCGCGGCGATCAGAAACTCCCGATCCTCGACAAAACTGCTCAAAGCCTCATCGGCCATGGCTACCCCTCCAACCAAAGAAGTGCCTGGCTGAGGAAGACAATCGCTGGGCAGTTGAAGATCACGTTAGTGCGGATTGATAGGCAGATAAATGCCAAATCGAACAGGGAGCTGACGCGTCCGAGCAGCCAACCAACAGCGTCGGGGCCGGAGCGGCTATCGGGCGTGTCTTCTACGCTTTCTAAGCCAAGGCCATTGACAACGGTCGACGGAATCATTTTCCGTAGCGGTGGCTTTGGTTCCTACCCGCCATCCGGTGGCTGGAATAATAGGGAACACGGTGCGGATGACCCAAGTGGGGCCAAAACCGTGGCTGCCCCCGCAACTGTAAGCGGCGAGCCCTACCTCAGTGATGCCACTGACCGTTAGGTCGGGAAGGCGAGGTAAGGGCACCGACCCGCGAGTCAGGAGACCTGCCAAGGCCATCACCCTTCCGAGGCGCGGGGCGCGCTTATGGAGCGGTTTCTCCGCAGAGGTGAGTCTGAATGGCCGTTGGCATGCTGGCGTTGAACGCCGTCGTTCCTCCGGCGTGATGCCATCTATGGCGGTTGTGAAGACCGCGGAGGGGAAAATGAGAGTATTTGGACTGGCCACCTTGGCCGCTTTGCTGCCGGTCGCGGCAGTTGCAGAAGAAGCCGTCGTTCTGGACGAGATTTTGGTTAGTGGCGGTCTGACACCGATTGGCGTCTCCGAGACTGGTCGTTCGTTTACAGTGATCACGAACGAACAACTCGAAGCTCAGGGCACGCGCTATGTCGCCGATGCACTGCGCCAGGTGCCTGGCCTTGCGGTCAGCCGGACGGGCAGCTTTGGCGGGCTAACCCAGATCCGCGTCCGCGGTGCTGAGGGCAATCAGGTACTGGTTCTTGTCGACGGGCTGGAGATCTCGCCCGCAGGGAACGGCGAAGTAGACTTCGGGAGCCTTGTCGTCTCGGATATTGAGCGCATCGAAGTTCTGCGGGGACCACAATCAGCCCTTTTCGGCTCAAATGCAGCAGCGGGTGTAATCTCGATTGTGACCCGACGGGGTGCGCGCAACGATGTGTCCTTTCGTGGCGACGCAGAAGGCGGCAGCGACGGCACCGCGATGCTTGGTGCGTCGATCTCTGGCGGGAGTGAAACTTGGGACGGTGCGTTCAGTGCCCGCTTGCGCAGAACCGATGGCTTTAACATCGCAACCGGAACGGGCGACCGCGACGGCGAGATGGACGGCGACCGGAACATCACCTTGACCGGTCGTACCAACTGGGATGCGACCGATGACCTGAGCTTTGGCGCTAATCTCTTCTTCGTCGACCGGGAGTCTGACTTCGATGACCAGGCATTCTTTGTGCCTGGTATTCCCACTGGCGCGGTTATCGACAGCGACGATGTGAATGACGCGACAGACATCTCGGTCGGTGTTTTTGGGCGCTACCAGATGCTCAACGACGCTCTGGTGCATCAGGTCAGTTTTGGCTTCACGCACAACACATCCGATAGCATCTCCGACGGCTTGCTCTCATTCGGCACTGAAAGCCGCCGGTTCAAGGCGGGCTATCAGGCAAGCTACGCATTTGAGACCGGCGGATTTGAGCATACGCTGACCGGGCTTGCAGAGTTTGAAGATGAACAAAACGACATCATCTCGATTTCGCCTTTCGGGAACACGATCAACGATCAAAGTCGAACGCTCTTTGGGGTTGGTGGCGAGTACCGGGTGGCTTACGGTCCTGCTGCGTTGCAAACGAGTGTGCGCAATGACTTCAACGATGAGTTTGAAGATGCGCTCACCTTTTCGGTAGCGGGCTCATATCTTGTCGAAGCGTCCGGTACGCGGCTGCATGGTTCGGTCGGTCGGGGTGTTACGAACCCGAGCTTCTTTGAGCAGTTCGGCTTCTCTCCCGACTTCTTCATCGGCAATCCGGATCTGATCCCGGAGCGGACCTTCCAGTGGGATATCGGTGTAGAGCAAAGCCTGCTGGATGGAGATCTTATCATAGATGCGACTTACTTCCGCGGGAAGGTAACCGACGAGATCGTGTCCGGCTTTAATGCCGCCGCTGGTCTCTCTACCTCGGTCAATGCGGACGGCGAGAGCCCGCGCCAAGGTGTCGAGGTCGCGCTGACGGCCTTCCCGATCGAGAACCTCGCCATCACGGGCAGCTACACCTATACCCTTGCCGAGGAAGGATCGACCAACCGTCAGGAAGTCCGCCGCGCGCGTCACCTGGCCAGCTTGGATGCGACCTACACCTTCCTCGATGGCCGCGCGACTTTGAACGGCAATGTGGCCTATAATGGCGATCAAAGGGACAACGACTTCTCGACCGGGTTCTTTACGGTTCAGCCGCTCGTCACGCTGGACAGCTTCGTCCTCTTGAGCATTCAGGGCAGTTATGCGGTCACACCCGAAGTCGATCTCTATGCCCGAGTGGAGAATGCGACGAATGCGGACTACCAAGAAGTGGCAAACTTCGAGACCCAGGGGGTCGCTGGTTTCGCCGGGGTACGGGTCCGCTTCTGAGGAGGATGCAACGTGATAGCGGAAACCTGGCAGATTGACTCCGAACCCAGCGAAACGATCGCCGGCGACGATGGTCTACGGCGACGGGAGGTCTGGGCATTGCCCCCCGAAGAAGCTTTCCTGGACCCCTTCTTAAGAGAGGTTTTTGAACATCATTGGGAGGGTATCCGCTTTGGCCCCATCATCGAGGGGGCTGCCTACGAATGGAAGTGCCCGACAGCACCCGAGAAGATCAGTCTTCTCGACGGTTATCTTACTGTCATGTTCGGCAATGGCGGGCACTTCCATCTCTGCATCGGGGAGAACCGGGGACCCGAGGATCACCCAACGGCGCCAGAGCTGATGGAAAGGCGCAAACCTTCAAAGGCGCAGATGTTTCGCAGCTTCGGCCAGGATGGCTGCCCTGTTATCTGGGGCTTCGAGATGTGGAACGGGGCGGGAGAGCCGATGATCTCAATCTTCTTCCCCAACCCCTTCATCGAAGATGACGACAGCCTGTCGGATACTCCCGATTTCTCACGCCTTGCTACTTGGCGGGCAATCTCGAAACGCTGGCTCGGACGCGAGCAGGAGGCAGTGGATGAGCAGGGCCAAGGCTTTCGCGCTGGCACTTAGTGTTGTCGCATTTGCGCTGCCGGTTACAGGAGAAGAGCGGCCCGCGCGGGTTGTCTCGATGAACCTCTGCACCGACCAGCTTGCCATGCTGTTGGCAGCGCCGGGGCAGCTGATCTCCGTGAGCTATCTCGCCCACCGCCCACGCGCCTCCGTGATGGCCGTCGAAGCGGAGAAGTACCCAGCCAATAGGGGGCTGGCGGAGGAGATTTTTCTGCTCGATCCTGACCTGGTCATTGCGGGCACGTTTACGACGCGCGCGACCGTTTCGATGCTGAAGCGTTTGGGCATTCCTGTGGTCGAGTTTGCGCCCGCATCCTCGCTGGGTGACATCCAGGAGCGGATCACACAGATGGGTGAAGCCCTTGGGCAAGAGGACGCTGCGATAGCGCTAAACGCCCGTTTTGAGCTGGATCTAGAAGCTGCCCGAAGCACGGATGAACGCCGACCAAGTGCTGCAACCTACTACGCCAACAGCTATACCTCTGGCGCCGGCACCTTGGCGCATTCGGTTATGGAGGCTGCTGGGCTCGACAATATCGCGCCAAGCTTGGGCATAAGCGGAGGAGGAACGCTTCCGCTTGAGCGGTTGGTCCTCGAACAGCCTGAGCTTCTGATTACGGGGCAGGATCAGGGGACGCCCTCAATGGGAGAAGAAGTTTTCACCCATCCCGCGCTCATCGCCGTGCAAGAAGCATCGGGCGCCGCCCCCATCGCTGATCGCGAATGGATCTGCGGCACGCCATTTATAACTTCGGCGATTAGGCGTCTCGCAGCAGCCCGCAACACTCTGATTGAGAAGCAGTAGATGACCTATCGGGCCGTGATTGCCGTTCTCTTGCTGCTCGTTCTTATCCTGTTCGGTCTATCGCTTTTGACCGGTCCAGCTTCGATCGGCCTTGGGGCGAGCGTCGCGGGTCTGATCGGTCTGGGCGATGCGAATGAAGCCTCTGTTCTGGTTATGCAGGAGATCCGGCTCCCCCGCGCGATTCTGGGTCTCACGATTGGTGCAAGCCTCGGCCTCTCGGGTGCTGCGCTCCAGGGATATCTGCGGAATCCGCTGGCGGAACCGGGGTTGATCGGCGTCTCCTCGTCAGCCGCTCTTGGCGCCGTGATTGCCATCTACACGGGCTTCTCAGCTGTCTGGCCCTTCGCTTTGCCGTTGATGGCGCTTTTTGGCGCCTTGATCGCCGTGCTTTTGCTTTTGGCACTGGTAGGTCGTGGGGCTGACACGTTAACTCTCATCCTGGCTGGCGTCGCCTTGAGCGCGCTTGCCGGTGCGCTGACATCACTCGCCCTGAACCTGTCGCCAAATCCGTTCGCCGCGCTGGAGATCGTCTTCTGGCTGCTGGGCGCCCTCACGGATCGATCGATGAGCCACGTCTGGCTAGCCGTACCTTTCATGGTATTGGGCTGGTTGCTGTTAGCAGGGCTTGGCCGTGGTCTGGATGCGTTGACTTTGGGCGAGGAGGCCGCTGCTTCCCTCGGCGTGTCGCTATCGCGGCTCAGGCTCGCCGTGGTGCTTGGCACGGCGGCATCCGTGGGTGCCGCGACCGCCGTCGCCGGAGCCATCGGGTTCGTGGGACTGGTCGTGCCCCATCTCCTGCGGCCATTGGTTGGCGGGCGCCCCTCGCGGCTTCTCCTCGCTTCGGCGCTCGGAGGGGCCGCAATGCTGCTCGCTGCGGATCTACTGGTTCGGTTCATAACACCTGAACGCGAGCTCAAGCTTGGCGTTCTGACTGCGTTGGTCGGCGCTCCCTTTTTCCTTTGGCTGATCCTTAGGCGGCGAAGGGCTATTGGATGACTGCGCTATCGCTCAGAAACCTCTCCGTCCGGTTGGGTGCCAAGGAAGTGCTGACGGATATCTCGCTCGAGATCCAACCTGGAGAATGCGTCGGCCTGATCGG